>PMQB01000384.1 GCA_003169195.1 Bryobacterales bacterium | reverse complement strand
GCGAACTGGTTCGGGTCGAGACGGTTCGGGCGACAGCGAAAACGGCAAAGCGTTTTTGCGCCGGGATCGTCGGTGTAAAAGAGATGGGGTGCCGTTTAGTTTGAGCCGTCACAGTCTTGGCTGCGAGGTAACGACAATCGCTTTAGTCCCTTCTTCAGAGCGGCCGGTGTAGGAATGCGGTTCGGACGCATCGAAGTAGACAGAGTCGCCGGGTCCGAGAAGATGATCTTCGGATTGATAGTTGATAGCGAGTTGGCCGGCGAGCACGTAAATGAATTCCGCGCCATTGTGGAAGTGCGGTCGTGCCTCTTTGGTCTCGTGCATGGGGAATTCCGCGAGATAGGCCGACATCGATTTTTCGGTGGCGCCGAAGGTGAGGACTTCGAAGAAATAGCCCGGCGTAGGGCTGTCGGCACGATCGGGGAAGCGCAGGCGTTCGTCGGCACGGACGATGGAAAAGATGCGGCGGGCGCGCTTATCGGCGAAAAAGTGCTCCAGGCCCACGTCGAAGACCATGGCAATGCGCGCAAGGGTCGGCAAGGTTGGCACCAATTTGCCGTTTTCCAGTTGCGACAGCATGGACGCGGAGAGTCCAGTGTGCTTGCCGAGGTCGACAAGGGCAATTTTCTTGCGTAAACGGAGCTGCCGCAGCTTAGCGCCGAGGTCGTAATTGGCGAGGAGATGGCGGATTGTCTCGTCGGGATTTTCAGTTGTCCTCAAAGTTTCTTTATCTATAGTAACCTTTGGGCCTCCATTTTCTGTTGGGCTTAAACGATTTTCATTGAAGTCTTCCATCGGTGTTCGATCAGGCATAAAGTCGTTCATAGGAGCTTAATTGAAATGGATTCGTTCAAGGCAACCCGGATGCAAAACCGCAGCAACTATCGGGAAATGGCGGATGATGGATTAGTCAGCCTGTGCCAGCAGGGGGATCAGGGGGCGTTTGATGAATTGATGAGACGCCACCAAATGTCGGCCATGAAAGTAGCCGTCTCTATCGTTCGCGACCGCCAAGATGCCGAAGACGAAGTCCAAAACGCCTTTTGGAAGGCCTACGAGCACATCAATCAGTTCCAGCGTGATGCGAAGTTTTCGACATGGCTCACGCGCATCGTGGTGAACCAGTGTTTGATGCGGTTGCGGCAGGTGCGACGGGCGCGCTTTGCGTACATTGATGACGCGCAAGGCGAGGATGTGGCTGCTGCGGATTTGCGGGATGTACGGCCATCGCCAGAGAACCTGCTGGGGGTAAATGAGGTGGCTGCGGTATTGGATCTGGAGATCAAGCGGACTCCGCCGCTGCTGCGCAACGTGTTCCTGCTGCGTGATGTGGAGAACAAGCCGATGCCGGAAGTAGCCGCGAAGTTAGGAATCTCGGTTGCGGCGGCGAAGAGCAGGCTACTGCGCGCGCGTGCTGAACTGCGGAGCCGCATGCGCAGGCATTATGGCGATATGGGTCCGGCCACGTTGATGAATTAAGTTTTGCAGGGGTGCCCCATAAAAAAACCCCGGACCTAAGTCCGGGGTAAATGGGGGGGAACAACTTTGTGTGAAGTGCTTTTTAGTGCTCGCCAAAACTCCAACCGACTGCGGCGCCATACTCAGGCACTGCGTTCCGGCCATATTGAAAGAAGTTAGGAACGTAACGGAAATCGACCTGCGGGCGAACGAAGGCGTGCTTCGTGACATAGAAGCGAACACCGCCAGCCACATGCACTTGAAAGTGACTGGAGGTTTCGACTGAGTTCGTGCTGGTGCTACAACCGCCGAAGGGATCGCAGGAAGAGGCGGCATAGCTGAAGGCCATATGTACGCCACCCAAACCGGCTTCCAACTCGGGGACAACACGGCTGTACCGACCGATGGTTGGGGTATAGATACCGTTGATGTCGTAGAAAACGGGTCGGGTTTGCAAGCCGGCATACGCTGCTTGTGCGAATTTGAAATCAGTTTCCGCGCCGACACCGAAGTGCTTGGTCAGCATAAAGTCGGCACCAATTTTGCCGAAGCTGCCGCCTAACTTGGGCGTGGTGTAGGGAATGCCAGTACCAAATGTGTCGATCAATTGGTTGCTGGACGTGTCCATTGCGGTCCCAACACCAAAAAAAACGTCTACGTTCTGTGCACTCGCAAGAGTGCTACCGGCACAGAGCGCAAGAGCAAGGAGAGAAATGGAACCAAATCGTTTTGACAAAATAAACCTCATACTGTGTGGAATGTGAACCGGGCAACTACCAGGCCCCTGTGCCTTTGTTCGCCCTTGTGATCACTGCTGTAGTAAGTGACGTTTGCGTTTGTTGGCGGTTTCAAACGATGGGGAAAAAACGTATCCCCTGAATGGATTAGTGAATCCGCGGGGACAGCGTAACTTCGACCAAACGCGCAGCGAAGAGTACTAGTGAGAAGGGCAAGGAGCTGAACGTGAAATACATTCTTGGATTTGTCGGCATACTAGCGACATTGGGACAATCGCTAGGACAGAGTCCTCAATCGAAGCCGGTGGTAATCGAACTTTTTACATCGGAGGGCTGTTCAAGTTGTCCACCGGCTGATCGACTGTTGTCGACGCTAGATCGCGAGCAGCCGATTCCCGGCGCGCAATTGATTGTGCTGAGCGAGCACGTGGATTATTGGAACACGCTGGGCTGGATGGATCCTTATTCTTCGCATGAGTTCAGCGAGCGGCAGACACATTATGGGGAAGCGCTGCACATACAAGATGTGTATACGCCGCAAGCGGTGATTGACGGGCGGCTGGAAGTGGTGGGCAATAGTGCGCCGAAGTTAGAGGCCGCGATTCAGCAAGCAATGCTGCAGACCAAAGTGCCGTTGCAATTGCGTGCGACTCGTTCAGACAAGGGCATCCATGTAGAAGTGAACGGCCAGCAAGGTGTGCCGCGAGGCGCCGAGGTTTTCTTTGCGGTGGCGGAAGATGAAGTGCAATCGAAGGTGTCGGCCGGGGAGAACAGCGGACACATGCTGACGCATACGGCGGTGGTGAGAAGTTTGACGAAGGGCGGGAAGTTGGCGGCGGCAGGCGAAGCGGGGATCGCCATGGATCTGAAAGCCAATGCGCATTGGGGGAAGCATCTGCGCGTGGTGGCGTTGTTGGCCGAGCACGACGGCGGAAAAATTCTGGGCGCGGCGTTGTGTGAATTGAGTGAGCCGGCAAGCGCGAAATCAGAATGAAACGCCGAAGAGCAGTTCGACTTGATTGTTGTTCTGGAGAATGTTATCGCCGGAATTGCAACAGGGCGCTGACCAGTGCGTGTAACGCAGTTCCGGCGAGAAATGAAGGCGACCCGCTTTAAAGTCAACGCCGCCGCCTAGGGTGATGCCGTGGTTCGAGGTGTCGTCACTTAGCACTTTGGCAACAGTTCGAAGCGAAACACCGCCGTCAATGAATGGCTTAATACCGAAAAGAGGAAATCGATATTTTGCCAGGATCGGGATCTCCCAGATTGGGTAGCGGCCGTTGGTGCTTGGGAAATAGGGGATGATCTGGCCATTGAATTGAAGGCTGGCAGGGCGATAAAGCGCGTCAACTTCGGCGGAGAAACTTTTCAGCAAACGCAGTTCGACGAAGGGGCCGATAAGGTAATCCTTGGCGCTCGATTTGGTGTAGTAAGCCTGCTCGCCGTGCCCGGCTGCCAAGTAGGCATCGGTGAGCGCGAGTCCACCTTTAAGACCAAGTTCGATGGGCGACTGAGCAAAGGAGGCACTGGCTATTAAGAAGACAAGACAACGAAGCAGAGGCATGTAGCAAAGACTGTAGCGTTGATGTTTTCACTACAGCCTTCGCAATAATGTTTTGGCTAGAGGAGCGACGGGTCCATCGAATCGGGATTGAGCCCCAGGTCGGTGATTGCTTTTTGAGCGCGCGCGGTATCGTAGCGTTTCCAAGATGCCAAGCGCGAAAGAGCGGCAGCCGCGATACTGGCCGCGTCGACTTCAAAGAAGCGGCGCAGGTGTTCGCGATTTTCGCTGCGTCCGAAGCCGTCGGTGCCGAGAGCGGTCAAGCCGGGAACCCAGGGTGTGATTTGATCGGCAACGATCTTCATGTAATCGGTGGCGGCAATGATCGGCATGTCGAGATGGCCGACGGCCTCCACGATATAGGGTTTGCGCTGGGGCTCGCTGGGATGCAGGCGGTTCCAGCGATCGACGATGAGGGCATCGCGGCGCAGTTCGGTGTAGCTGGTGACGCTCCACACGTCGGCACCGATCTGGTAATTGTCGGCGAGAATTTTCTGCGCCTTGAGCGCTTCGTTGAGAATGGGTCCACTGCCGAAGAGTGCCACGTGTGATGGACCGGCTTGCGAAGCCTGATATAGATACAAACCGCGCAAGATGCCTTCGCTGATGTTGGGCGTAGGNNGCGATCTCGTAAGCGAAGGCGGGATCGTAGCTGCGGCAGGTAGGTATGACACTGGAGAGCACGTGGCTGTGGCCATCGTCATGTTGCAGACCTTCGCCGGGCAAAGTGGTGCGGCCTGAAGTGCCGCCGATGAGGAAGCCTTTGCCGCGCGAATCGGCAAACGCCCAAACCATGTCGCCGATGCGCTGGAAGCCGAACATCGAGTAGTAGATAAAGAACGGGATGGTGGGCACGCCGACGTTGGCGTACGCTGTGCCGGCCGCGGTGAAGGAAGCGAGACCACCGGCTTCGGTGATGCCTTCTTCGAGAATCTGACCGTTTTGGGCTTCTTTGTAATACATCAGAACGTCGCTATCGACCGGCTTATAAAGCTGGCCGCCGCTGGCGTAGATGCCGCGTTCGCGGAACATTGATTCCATACCGAAGGTGCGAGCTTCGTCGGGAATGATGGGGACAACGTACTTGCCGACATCGGGAAGTTTGAGCAGCGTTTTCAGAACCGCGACGAACGCGCTGGTGGTAGATGCTTCGCGGCCGCGGGAACCGGCGAGCGATTCGGCGAAGGCGTCGATAGGGGGCGCCTTGAGTTCGATTGGCTTTGGCGATCGCGAGGGGAGATAACCACCTAAGGCTTGACGGCGCGTTTTCAAATACTGAATTTCCGGGCTGTTTTCGGCGGGCTTTACGAAGGCGATGTCGTGAACTTGCTCGCGCGTCATTTCGAGATTGAAGCGATTGGCGAGATAAACCAGTTCGTCCTCGTTGAGTTTCTTTTGCGAGTGCGTGATGTTCTTGCCTTCG
>PMQB01000530.1 GCA_003169195.1 Bryobacterales bacterium | reverse complement strand
CCGGTCATCGGTGGGCTGATAGCCCATGGGTTTGAGGTCGCGGAGCATGGAACTGAGAAGCGCGGCGCAACGCGTGCGCCTTTCTAAATCCGCCCCGGCCGTCACAGTTGCCAAAACGGCGTTAAAAAAGCCGTCCACCTTCTGCACGCCTTGTTGCTTGAGAATGCCGCCCAGCAGCCGCAACATTTCGCGCCACTCCGGATGGTAAAGATTTTGGCTTTTCACAACGCGCGCTAGCAGTTGCTCATCGGAAAAGCTCGCGAGTTCGCGAGCCGCAAGGTACTCTTGAAAACTCAGGTGCCAGAACTTGAGGTCGGTACCAGCCGCCGAAAGAATGCCGCTATCCTGCGTCTCAAGCTCCAGAACGTTTTCGTTGTGTTCAATGGTGCCGCCCCACTCACTCGCAGCTAGCTCAGCGGCCGCGCGTTTGTTCATCTGTACCATCCGGCCCGCCGGAGCTTCTTGCATGGCAAGGGCCAGCTTGCGCAAATACTCCAGGCATTTTTCGGCAGTGGGTCGGCCGTCTTTGGCGTCGCGTGCGGAGGCCAGCCAGCCGAGGATGGATTCGTACAACTCGACGCGGTATTCCGGCAGTTTTTGATCGTTGTGTTGGAGAACGGCGAGCGCGGTGAGCATTACCGGATTGCGGGCCATCTCGCGAATCTCGGCGCGGCGCTCTAAGGCCGATTCGAGTGACTCTTGAAACTCCTGGGCGGCGTTGGCAGGCAGCAGAAGCGCTTGCGAAAAGTGGCGGAAGAAGGTTTTGATTTCGGGCGGCTCCAAGTCTCCGATGCGGATGGGAAAGAAGCCGGCGAGAACGGAATCGCCCGAGTAACTCTGCGGGCGCGTGGTGACGAGGAAGTCGCATTTCGCATAGGCAACGGTGGCCTTCTCAAAGATGCGAGAGACGCGCTCGCGCAGGCGTTGGTCTGGCGCCTCGTCGAGGCCGTCGACCATTACTAGACAGCCGCCTTCGTCGAGCTTGCGGCGGAAGAAGCTTTCGTCCAAGCCAAATTTGTAGTACTCGCTTTGTTTACTGAGGAAGTAAGGGAGCCAGTCGGGGGCGTCGGGCGGCTTGGGAGATTTGTCGGCGGCGAGGAGTTTGGTGAGATCGGCGGTGCGGATCAATAGAGGGAAGCGGCGATCGTCGGGTGAGAGGAAGGGCTTCGCGTCTTTGGGGCGCGTGCCTTGAATATTGCGGCAGAGTTCGAAAGTGATGCGCTTCAAAAAGGTGGATTTGCCGGAGCCGGGGTCGCCAATGAGGACGACTTTGCGTTGCGTGATGGCGTGCTCCAGAACGGTGCGGCGCTGGTGAAGTTCGGGCTGGGCGGATTTCTTGCGTGTCTTGCGAGACTTTGTTTCGTCTAGAGGAGCGAGGGTGGTGAGCGGGATGTAGATTTCGTCGATATCGAAGGCGTAGGGCTCGGCGCGCTTCGATTTCAGCTTCATGATGCGGATTTGCGCGGTGTCGGATTGGAGGGATTGGAGATAGGTTTCGGGGTCGCCGGGCGCGGGAGGGATTTGGATTTGCGGGTGGCGTTCCTTCCACGAGGCGAGGGATTGCATGACGGCTTCGCGGAGGCTGGGGATATCGGTAAATTCTTTGCGGAAGTATTTGCTGAGTTCCTTTTTGAAGAGATCGAGGTTCTTTTGGTTGCGCTTTACTTCTTTGGAGATGTTGGGGTTTTCTTGTTCGGTGATGAGGCGGTAGTTTTCGTATTGATCGAGGGGCCATTGTGTCGTGGGATGAATGACGAAGGCGAGAACCTCTTTGGTCTTGGCGTTCCAGGCGTTCTCGCATTCGAGCCAGGTGATGCTTTTGGCGTCGGGTTGGCGGGTATCGTCGGGAACCCAGCCATAACGATGGGCGACGATGGCGATGAGTAGGTCAGCCTTTTCCACTTCGCAGCGGCATTCAGCGAGTGAGGGCGCGCGGCCGTTGGCGGGGAAGTCTTCCATCATGAGGGGGAAAAAGCCGAGTGCGCGCGCAGCTTTGGCGGCGGCTTGGCGGTACTCTTTCAGGTCTTCGGAGGTGGACGAGATGAAGACGATCGGAGCAGGCATGCTGGAGAGTTATTGTAGCCGAGTCTGCGGCGCGATTATGGCGGGCATTTTTGCCTGCTAGCCGCCTTTCTAGGCGGTGGCCACGCTCGACCAGGGAAATTGCTCCGGTTTGTCCACCAAACCGGCGATTACCGGGTTCCACTCGATGTATCTCTGAATCCGGAGAAACTCTTCGGTGTTTCTCACTAAGTGGTCGTAACTTTCGTTCTGCCAGAACGAATTGCCGCGGTGTCCAAGCGCTTGATTGGCGCGGTTCGCTGTGAAGCCTTTCAGCGGACTCAGCCACTTTACAAAGGGAGCCAACTGAGTGGCGAGCAGATGGACGTGATTTGGCATGACCACAAATGCGTGCAACTTGCATCGGTGAAAACGCAGGTCACTGTCAATCAGCGCCTCGACAACCAACTGTGCGATGTCGGGACGTTTCAAGTGCAGCGGTCCGGTGGCGCCTTTGTCGAGTAGGCGGTCCATGGTAACGAACGCTTCGCCGGAAGTTGAGACGTGTTTGCGGTGGAAGACTCGTGTGGCGGGCAAGCTTCCGTGGAGGCGGAACGTGACGAATTGCGGCTGGCCGATGGCGTCCCAGTGGGGGAGGTGGCGTTGGTGGCGGAGCACTCAAGGAATTTGTGTGGCGGAGTGGGGGAAATTCTCGGGCGGATCGGCAGATGGGCAGCGCGATGCGCTGCCCTGGCCGCCTGGAAAGGCGGCCGGCTGGCAAGAATGCCCGCCCTACGGGATCGTC
>PMQB01000264.1 GCA_003169195.1 Bryobacterales bacterium | reverse complement strand
AATCTGGACCACGATCGTGCGATCGTTCGGCTGATCCTGCTGCTTGTCCTTGGGCGGCTGAGGAATCAGCGTATCCAAACCCCTGGGAGTTACGGGAACGATGACCATGAAGATGATCAGCAGAACAAGAAGAACATCAATCAAGGGCGTTACGTTGATAGTGCCGATTTTTCAGAAGGTGATGTCATATCACTGAACTCTTAGCGATAGACACCAAACCGCGGAAATAAGATCCCACTAGAAATTAAACTTGTCAATGTTGTCTTTGCGGAACAACAACGGCGCACCTAGAATAATGTCACTACCCTTGATCTCTACCTTGCCCAATCGCCCTGCTTCAAAACTGCTTGCTCCCGCTTTAAGAGTCCCGCGCGCCAAGGCAGCGGGCGCGGCCACTGCCAGGTAACCTAAATTCTTCGTATCCCAAAGCACCACCGCCTCAATCTCCCCGCCATGCACATACGGCTTGCACAAATTCGGCAGCGATAACCCAATTACTTGCACATCTTTCCGCCCTGACTGCCGCACCGCCTCCCCTGCTCCCGGAACGGCCGGCGCTGAAATCGCCACCAGCATTTTCACGTTCGGGTAAACCTTCATCAACGTCTGCGCTTCGGCGAACGCTTTGTCGCGGTCGTCGTCGGAAGGTCGAACAGCTACCAGCTTCAACTCCGGATACTTCTCCGCCACTCGCTGGCGAATGAAATCCATCCACAAATTCTGATTCGCCGCACTCAGCGCCCCGGTGATGATGGCAAACTCCCCGCGACCATGCATCACCCGCGCAGCTTCATCGGCCAGTGCAATGCCGATCGATTGCGCCGTCGCTTGATTGATAAAGTAATCGCGCGCATCCAACTGCGCATCCGCATCCCAGGTCACTACCTTGATGCCTTGCGCACGAGCCTCGCGTAAAACCGTTGAGATACCCGGCGCATTTTCCACACTCACCGAAATCGCATCTACATGGCGCGTGATCCAACCCTGAACCAATTCGTTTTGCTTCGCCGCGTCCAGACCGGTCGGTCCATCCCAGATCAAATCGACATTCAAAGCTTTGGCCGCTTCTTCGGCACCCACTTTGCAACTGATGAAATACGGATCGCCCTTCGCCTTCGGCATCACCGCCACCGTGACGCGCTTGCCTGCGCCTACACTCCCCTGATTCGCCGATTGAGAACCATGAAACAGAAGCACGCCGATAGCGATCAACGCCGCCACGCCTCCAACTAAACTCCAGCGCAGCGCCGGACTCGCCTGCGCACGATCCTCTTTGTTCGCCCAACGCTCAATGGCAATGGTCACAATCAGCAGCGTGCCCGTCGAAATGCCCGCCACCTCAGTAGGCCACGCCGAAAGGCGCAAGCCATTCTGCAAAACAACGATCGCGGCCAAGCCCATCACCGTCCCCAAAATCGTGCCCGAACCTCCGAAGATCGAAGTACCGCCCAACACCACCGCGGTAATGGCAATCAATTCGTATCCCGTACCTGCGTCCGATTTCGCCTGTCCCAAGTGCGCCACATAAACGATAGCCGCTAAGCCAGCCGCCAGTCCTGAAAGAACGTACACCAGCACCAGGCGCGCACCCACCGGCACAGCCCCATAACGCGCGCCCTCGGCGGAATAGCCAATCGCATAGAGCCCACGGCCAATCGTCGTGCGTTGCAGCAGGAAGTAGAATCCGGCAATTGCCAGCACCAGCAGAATCGTTTGCGTCGGAACAACGCCACCTAGATAACCTTGGCCCAAATATAAGAAGTGCGCGGGAAAGCCGGAGTAATTGCGCGCGCCCGCAGTAATGCCTTCCGCCACGCCGCGAAAGAGTGAAAACGTACCCAACGTCACAATCAGCGGAGAGACTTTCAAGCGCGAGATCAACACAGCGTTGAGCGCACCTCCCACCAGACTCACCAACAGCGCAACGGCAACCGCAGCGACAATCGAAAAGTGTCCATCACTCCAGAACGCACCAAACGTCACGGCACAGAGCCCCATCATCGATCCCACCGAAAGATCAATGCCACCCGTGACAATCACCGGCGTAAGCGCCAACGCCAACAGACCAATTTCCACGGCCAGCCGGATGCATTCGAAGAAATTCGTCACAGAGAGAAAATTGCGGCCCGTAAAACTGAACAGCAAAATCTCCGCGGCAACGAAGGCCGCTAGAATCCATTCTTGTTTGCGATTTTTGTTCACGTGAGTCTCAGGCGAAAGCCAAGTGCTTTTCGCGGCGCGTGCGGATCGCATCGAAAAGAACAGTGGCCAGAATGATGACGCCTTGAATCGCTTTCTCCCAATAAGGGTTGACACCTAAGAACGTCAGCGCCGGCGCAATACTGCCCAACAGCAGGACGCCGATAAGCGTTCCGAGCAAACTGCCACGGCCTCCGGTAATCGGCGCACCTCCCACCACTACGGCCGCAATCGCCTTCAATTCTAAATTCATGCCGCTGTTCGCGGGCACATCGGAGAAGCGCACGGCATTCAAAACGGCGGCCACACCGGTCAGTGCACCCATCAAAACGAAAACCGCAAACAGCACGCGCTTCACAGGAATACCAGCCAAACGCGCCGCTTCGCTGTCGGAGCCTGTCGCATAGATGGCGCGAAACGCCGACAAGTTTTCCGAAGCCCACCAAAACAGCACGAACAGGATGAGCGCCACCACTACAATCGCGGCCTGTCCATCCTGTTGCCCTAGGCCGAACCACTGAAAGTTCGCGGGCAGGTCTTCCACCCACGCACCGCCCGTGCTCCATCTCAATGATTCGCGCCAAACAATCATGGTCGCTAGCGTTACTACAATCGACGGCGCTCGTACAAACGAAATCAATCCACCATTGATGGAACCCAGCGCAGCACCAATCAACACGGCCGCGAAAGGCATCAACCAAAGGGGCATACCGCCCTTAACCAACGCGCCACACGCCACGCTCGTCACGGCAAACAGCGAACCCACAGAGATATCAATCTGCCCGATGACAATCACCAGCGTCATGCCGGCCGCTACCAACAACACCGACATATTCGCCAGCGCCAAATCCTTCAGATTGCCTAACCCATAAAAACCGGGTGCCCAAATCGCCAGAAAAAGATAGAGCGCCGCCAGCGCCGCCAGTGCGGGCCACTCGCGATCCAAACGCCACCTCATACTCGATCCTCCGTTTGGCGCTTGTGCCCCAGAGCCATTTCGAGAATAATCTGCGGATCAGCTTCCGCCCGATCCAGCACTCCCACAATCTCCCCGCGCGCCATCACCGCAATCCGGTCACTCAGCCCCAGAATCTCTGGTGTCTCAGACGAAATCATCAAAATCGCCAGCCCACTCGCCGCCAGCCTCCCAATGAGTTGATAGATNNTTCGGATCAGTCATCAACCAGCGAGCTAGCGCCACCTTCTGCTGATTCCCTCCCGAGAGATTCTTCGCGAGTGTATCGGCCGAAGGCGCTTTCACGCCAAGCTTGGCGATGGAATCATTAGCCAGTTGATGCTCTGCGGCCGCATTCAAAACTCCGCTGCTATTCGAAATCTTCCCGAGACTCGCCAGCGTGCTATTCACCGCAATCGAAAGATCCAAAATCACACCGTGTCGTCTACGGTCTTCCGGCACATACGCCAGCCCCGCTTTCACCGCATCGGCCGGTGAATCAATTGAGAGCGGCTTCCCATCCAGCAACACTTCTCCGCTATCCAGCGGAGCTAATCCAAATAGCGCTTCAGCCAACTGCGTACGGCCCGAACCCACCAACCCCGCCAGCCCTAAAATCTCGCCGCGCCGAATCGACAGACTCGCATTCTTCACGCCAAGAGCCCGGCAACTCAGTTCACGCACTTCAAACGCTGTCGCGCCTAGCTCGCCTTGATGCTTTGGAAAAACCGTATCCAATTCGCGGCCTACCATCAAGCGGATCAAATCGGCATTCGTCACTTCAGACATGCCGCACGTCTGAATGCTAATGCCATCGCGCAGCACCGTCACCCGGTTAGCCAGAAGAAACAATTCTTCAAACCGATGCGAGATGTAAATGATCGACGTTCCCTTGGCCCTCAACTCGTTTACCAGACGGAATAAGTTAGCCGCATCTTGATCCCCCAACGACGCCGTTGGTTCGTCCATGATCAAAACATGCGCATTGGCATCAATCGCTTTGGCAATCTCCACCATCTGCTGCTCGGGCATGCTTAGGTCTGCCGCACGAACGTCCGGCGAAACTTTCGATCCTATGCGCTTCAGCAATTCAGCCGCACGTCTCCGGCGTTCGCGCCAATTCACTCGTTGCCATGGCTTGCCGCTCTCGGCCGCAAGAGCTAGATTTTCAGCCACGCTCAAATCGGGAAATAAAGCCGGCTGTTGATAGATGACAGAAATCCCCAGCGCGCGCGCTTTCCCCGGAGAGTTATCAACAACGCGTTCGCCGTGCAGCAGAATTTCGCCTGCGTCCGGCTGCACAGCACCCGTCAGAATCTTAATGAGTGTTGATTTACCAGCTCCATTTTCACCAACAAGTGCATGCACTTCGCCCGCATATAGGTCGAACGATACGCCTTTCAGCGCTTGTACTGCACCAAAAGCCTTGCGAATTTGCTTGGCTTCTAAAATCACCGGCGAGGGTGGCACGTCGCTGGGTGTTGGCTTCGGCAATGGACTAGTGTATTCCAATACCCCTCCACGGCTTAACAAAACTTAGGCGACAAATAGCGGAAATTGCCGTTTACTAAGAGAGATGGCATTCCCTTGTAATCGTGTTGCCCGTGGCGCCTTGTTGGCGTGGTGCTCTTTTGTCGCATTTGCGCAAGTTCCCGAAAAGATGGTGGGCTCCGTTTCCGCTATCGCGCTGGAGAAAGCCACGCTCGACGTGAAGGGCCAAGATGGCACGCCCGTCACCATTCATCTCACAACCGAAACCATTTTGCAGCGCGTCGCGCCCGGCGAGAAAAGCCTGAAGAACGCCGAGACCATTCAAGTGTCCGACATCGCCGTCGGCGACAAGGTCTTAGTCAATTCCGATCCCGCCAGCGGCATGGCTCGTCGCTTGGTCGTAATGTCAGCGAAAGCGATTAGCAAGCACGACGAGGCCGACAAGATGGCTTGGACCACGAAGGGCATATCCGGCATCGTTACCGCGAAAACTGGCGACGATCTAACATTGCGTCTCCGCACACTACAGGGCGAAGTTCAGGCGCACGTTCTCGTTTCCAAAGAGACGGGCTTTCGCAAATACGCTGCCGATTCAGTCCGCTTCGGTGACGCAAAGGTCAGCAGTTTAGCGGAAGTCAGCGTAGGCGATCAGTTGCG
The DNA here is from genome assembly GCA_003169195.1 of Bryobacterales bacterium. Taxonomy (GTDB): domain Bacteria; phylum Acidobacteriota; class Terriglobia; order Bryobacterales; family Bryobacteraceae; genus Bog-105. Next base: position 9,361 of record PMQB01000264.1, on the reverse strand, counting down.
CGCACGCGGCGACAAGAGCGAGGACGGTTTGAAAGTCACCGCCAACGAAATTGTCTTCGGCACGTTTGTCACGAAAGCCGGCACAATCACCGCCATTGATCCGGAACATAAGTCAGTCTCCATCAAAGAACTCAATACCAACAAGCCTTTCAATGTGAAACTCACCGCCGACTCTCAGCTAAAACAAATGCCTAACTTCGCGGCCATGTTCGCAGGCGGCGGAATGCCGGGCGGGGGAGCACCTGGAGCAGGAGCGCCAAGCGCCGGTGGCCCACCAAACGGCATGCCCGCCGCAGCTGGCGGTCCCGCCGGTGGAATGCGCCGCGCTCCAGATATCGCTCAAATGGTGGAGCGGATGCCCACCGTCGCGCTCGATGCGCTTAAGGTCGGTGACACCGTTGTCATGTCGAGCACCAAGGGCGCAGTCGACAACGAATACACCGCCATCGTCCTGCTGGACAACGCCGAAATGTTAATCCGCATGGCAACCGCACAACGTCCCGCAGGAGCGGCCGGTGCAGGTGGCGCCGTTGGCGGCATGCAGGGTGGCGGCCAAGGAATGGGCGGAGGCATGGGCGCCGGTGGTTTAGGTGGCTTGGATCTTCCGGGCATCATGCAGTAGCAGTACGAAAACTTACTTCGAGAAATCAAATATGAATTACTTACTAGAGAAAACTTCGCGATACGTGTATCTGCTGTTACTCGTGTGCATCAGCATCTTTGGACAAAGCAACGGAAGCATCCGCGGCGTAGTCACCGATCCCTCAGGCGCGGCCGTTCCAGGTGCCGTGGTGGCCGTCAAAGGCAGCGGCGGCGATTTCCATGCCAAATCCGACGGAAACGGCAAATACGCCCTAAATAACGTGCCGGCAGGAAAATACGCGATCGCCATTGGCGCAAAAGGATTCGCCGTCACTAAGAACGACGAGTTAACGGTCGGCGGCCCAGTCACATTTGATGTGCAACTCGTCATCAAAGGCGAAGCGCAGGTTGTGAACGTCGAAGACGAGGTGAATGGTTCTGTTTCTACCGATCCTAGTTCAAACGGCACCGCGCTCGTCTTGGGGCAGAAGGAACTAGCCGCGTTATCGGATGATCCAGACGAGTTATCGAACGAATTGCAAGCCATGGCTGGACCCGGCGGCGGACCCAACGGCGGCCAAATTTACGTCGATGGCTTCACCGGCGGCAATATGCCTCCGAAATCCTCCATCCGCGAAGTGCGTATCAACTCAAACCCGTACTCGACTGAATATGACCGGCCCGGCTTCGGACGCATTGAAATTCTCACCAAGCCCGGCAGCGACAAATTCCGCGGTCAGGCGTTTTTCCAATTCAACGACCAATACTTCAACTCGCGCAGCCCGCTGCTGACAACCAGCACCCGCGCACCCTACGGCAACAAGATTGAGGGTGCCAACATAAGCGGTCCCATCAAAGCCAATAAAGCCTCGTTCAGCTTCGATTTCGAACGCCGCGACATCACCGAAAATGCTTTCGTTGATGCCACCACCTTAAGCAGCGCGCTCCAACCGCTGAGCGTGGTTCAATCCATCGTCACGCCGCAAACGCGCACCAACTTCAGCCCGCGGCTCGATTACACCATAAACCAAAAGAACACGCTGGTCGTCCGCTATCAATACACCAACATCGGCTTGAATAACACCGGCGTAGGCGGCTTCAATTTGGCTTCGCAAGGTTACAAAAGCACCACCGGAGAACAGACAGTGCAAGCGACGGAGACAGCCGTGATCAGCCCCACCATGATCAACGAAAGCCGCTTCCAGTTCATGCATACCACCGCCAGTGATGTAACAAAGAGTTCGCTACCCACCATCAGCGTGGTCGACGCCTTCACAGACGGCGGCGTGTCCATCGGCGATTCCGGCAACACCTCGAATCGATTCGAATTCACCAATACCTCAAGCCTGACGCGCGGCACACACACCTTCAAAATTGGCGGCAGAATTCGCCAGAGCTTCAACAACGATACGTCGCTCAATGGCTTCAACGGTTCTTTCACATTTCAAGGCGGCAACGGTCCCATGCTCGATGCCAACAATCAGGCCATTGCCGGAACATCCATTGCCTTGACCGCCCTGCAGGTTTACCAGAGAACCTTGCTGGGTGAACAACTTGGCTTAACCATGGCTCAGATCAGAAGCATCGGCGGTGGGCCTTCGATATTCTCGCTTACCGGCGGCACCGCTCTCACTTCTATCTCGCAATTTGATATCGGGCTCTTTTACAACGATGATTGGCGCGTCAAACCGAACCTGACTTTCAGCTACGGCCTGCGCTACGAAACCCAGACCAACATTGGCGATTACGGTGACATTGCACCGCGCTTCGGCTTGGCGTGGGGCATTGATGGCAAGGGCAACAAAGCAGCCAAGACCGTTCTCCGCGCTGGTGCCGGTATCTTTTACGATAGGATTGCCGACACGGTAAGCTTGGCCGCACAACGCTACAACGGCTTGACTCAGCAGTCTTATCTTCTCCTTGACCCCAACTTTTATCCCACCATCCCGTCCTTGAGCTCGTTGACGAGCGCGGCACAGCCTCAATCGTTGAAGCCGATTTATTCTGGCATCGACGCACCCCGCAACTACCAGGGCAGCATCGGTCTTGATCGTCAGATAAATAAGTATGTCCGCCTAAGTGGTCAGTACGTGGAATCACGCGGCGTGCACCTTCTAAATTCACTGGATATCAATGCACCCGTAAATGGCATTTACCCTTACGGTGAAGCGGGTGTTCGCTTATTGACGGAATCGGCAGGAGTGAGCCGCACGCATCAGATCTTCATTAGCCCCAACGTGAATTACAAGAAGATGTTTCTCTTCGGCTTTTACGCCTATTCGCGCGGCAAGGACGATAACGAAGGCGAACCAGCCGATCCGAACAATCTAAGAGCCGAGTACGGGCCCTCGTCATTTGCCGATGTGCGCCATCGTTTCGTCGTTGGCACTTCGATCCCGCTGCCGCTTAAGCTGAGTGTAAGTCCATTTATCATCGCTAGCAGCGGTGCCCCCTATAACATCACCACCGGGCAAGACACAAACGGCGATAGTTTCGCAACGGAGCGGCCTTCGCTCGACACATCGATGAGTGCTTCGTCCTGCGTAGGCACCGACTTGAAATATGAAGCCGGATATGGCTGTTTCAATCTCAATCCCGCTGCGGGCACCCAGATCGGCCACAACTATGCGCGCGGTCCCGCGAGTTTCACCGTGAACATGCGTGTTTCTCGCACGTGGTCATTTGGCAATAGAGGCGAGTCGGGCCCGCGTGATCAAAACGGTCCGCCCCCGGGCATGGGTGGCGGTGGCCCGCCCCGCGGTGGTGGCGGCCCTCCCGGCGGTGGCGGTGGTCCTGGTGGCGGCGGTCCTCCCCCCGGCATGTTTGGCGGCGGCATGAATAGCGGAAAGAAGTACAATCTGACCTTGACGGCCAGCGCGCGCAATTTATTGAATCACGCCAATTAATCGGCGCCCAGCGGAGATTTATCATCTCCCCAGTTCGGTCAGTACACCAGCTTGGCCAGCGGCTTCGGCCCCATGGGCGGCTCGTCCACGTTTGAAAGAAAGATCGATTTACAACTGAGATTTCAGTTCTAGGGGAATGATCATGAAATGGTTATTGGCATTTGCATTAGTGGCATCGGCTATGGCAGCCGATGTCACCGGCAAATGGAAAGCGAAGTTTGACACACAGATCGGCGAACAGCATTACACCTATCAGTTCAAAGCCGACGGTGAAAAGCTCACCGGCACTGCCACGAACGATATGGGTTCTACCGAAATCAAGGAAGGAACCATCAAAGGCGACGATGTCTTTTTCGTGGAAAACCTTGAATTCAACGGCATGGCGATCCGCATTGAATATACCGGCAAGCTTGCGGGTGACGAAATCAAGTTCACCCGCAAGGTCGCCGATTTCGCAACCGAAGACTTAGTGGCCAAGCGCGAAAAGTAGTTAGTGCTCCAACTTATACCCAAACCCGTAAAATGTCCCATCGGTCGTTGAGAAAAACACGCGCCCGTTGGCAATAGTAATGCCCGATAGATTCGCCGGCACGGTGACTTGGTCACCCGTCGACCACATCTCTTTGCCCGTATCCCCATCCAGCGCATGAAGAATCGCGTGGCCGCCGAGTTTCCCTTTGCGGCCTTCTTCTCCTGCGCTCAGCACGAACACAACACCATTCGCAATCACCGGCGTTTCAGGCATCGATATGTGCTGCGAAACCCAGGCAGGCTTTAAAATCGTCTTGCCGTCCTCTTCCGCTAATTGATAGGCGTTGATCGATCCTTCGCCGCCAGAGACTGTAGCCAGAACCCAGCGCGTTCCCTCGCCAGTCTCCCATGTGGCCAAACCAGTCACGGGTGAAGCAAGGGGAGCCGTCTGTGACAGCGCCAGACTGAGTGACTTAGTATCAAGCAAGTACAGCCCATTGTCGTTACCCACGGTTACAATCACATCGCGGTCCTTGTAGCTAAATCCAACCGGCGAAATCTTACCAAGTGCGCCCGAGAATGTTTGTTCCAGCTTTAGATCTTTCGGTGACAAAACCTGCAGCGTATTGGTCGTCTGCGCGTAAATATCATCGTCACTACCAATCAAGATCCCATTCCGTCCCACAAAACCTTCCGGTGCGGGAGACGGGAACGAAGTCACTTTGGGCTTCTCTCCATTCACATCTATAGCCCACACAGCATTGGGCACGCCGCCACAATTGCCGCTCGTCGCCGCGTAAATAACACCCTCCGCCGCATTCAAGTTCGAGACATTCGCCCCAGCCGCCATCACCGCAACAGGCGGCGCCATATCTTTCCCAGTCGACGTGTCCAGTCGGTAAAGCTTGCCGTCATTTGCCAGAACGTACAAGGTACGGGGCGCGAAAATCTTCCGGTAGAAATCCTGCGGAGTAGAAGGGGCAGCGCCTTTCTTCCGACGCCCGCCAAAGGTAGCTCCCGGTTCCATCGTCGGATCGGATGTAACACCGGCCGGGCAGGTCGCGCTCCCGCTCTTCGATTTCACCTTGGGCAGATCAATATGCCGCTGCCAGTAGATCCGATCAAGATCCACATCAATCGCCCAAACATCACCGCTCCCATTGGCCACAAAGGCAAGTTCTTTGAAGCCGCGGTAACCCACTAAGGTTCCGAAAACCACAGGCGGCAGAAGATAAGTCGATCCTTTTTTCTCAACTTGCAGCTGCTCTTTCAAAATAAGCGAGAAATCCTTCACCGTCTCTTTGGTGAACTTCGTATCGCTCTTCTCCCATCCGCTGCGCAGCGCATCCCCAGCGGCTGTGTGCCAATCAAAGGTTCTGCCAATTTGGGCATTCGCCAAACTGGCACAGGCTAAAGCTACAGAGCTTACCGCCAGAAACGTCTTCATCTACTTTGCCTCCGGAAGGCCGAACGAGTAAAGAATGCTGTCGTAAGTACCAATGTAAACGCGTCCATTGGCCACGGACAAGCCGCTGAAGTGAGCGAACGACTTAATGGTGTCACCGCTGGACCAAAGCTCTTTTCCCGTTTCGGCGTCGAACGCATAGAGTGTCGCGTGCGTGGAATTCTTGATACGTTGCGCAGACGTGTTAGCACTCAGTCCTTGTTCGGGCGTCACCTGGATGTTCGACTCACCGCTCCCGTAAGCAAACACAATCCCGTTGGCAATCACCGGCGGCTCCGCCATGTCCATATTGCGAGAAAGCCAGGCAGGCGTCAGCACGGTCTTACCGTCTTTTTCTTCTACTTTGAAAGCGACGATCGCGCCCGTTGTGACGGGGCCATAAGAGATAGGCGCCTTGAATTGTGGATGAACTGGACCCCAGAACGGAGCCAGCACCCAGCGCGTACCCTTCGAGTCTTGCCACGAAGCCATCGATCCCCACACACCGGCCGCGGCAAAATTCACTTCTTCGTTGCATACCAGCGGCGTACGAAAAAGCGCGGTCCGATGATCATCCCCGCCCAGGGCCTTCGAATCGAGCAGAAAAATACGGCATTCCTTGCTGGACGTTACGACTAACTCGCGGTCTTTATATTTGAAAACCGCCGGAGTAACTTCCATATCCAGATCGCGCTTCCACATGAAAGACGAATTCGGTGGGCTGTAATAGTCTTTCAGCTGCAGAGTTTTGGCGCTCACTTCGATGAGCGCCTCGCTATACATCTTCTCCGCAGGATTAAATTCGCCATCGCCCGTAGGCGCGTAAACGCTGCCATCAAACCCAATCGCCGCGCCCGTGCGGCCCCACAGCCCACCGCCACCACGAGGTTCAAAGCTGGTGACTTTGTTGTCGGCAAGATTGATGTCCCAAACACGATTTGGATTGCCGCCACAACCTTGTGCCGTTGTGCTGTATATGTAGTTATCCACTAAATTGAGAGCGTACGCTTTAGCATTCGGCGGTAGAAATTCAGTAGGCGCCGCTTTATCTTCGCCATCAGAAACGCTCAGTGTGTGCAACCGCCCATCGCTCGAAGCAGCGTAAACAAGGCGCGCGCCCGATGGATCAACCGGCCCCAGAACGGGCGTGGCCACCAAACCGCCGGGGCACAAAGGACCGCCGCCCGCCTGTTGCGGCTTCTTCGCTTGGTAATCGAAATGCTTCTTCCACAGAACTGTTCCGGAAACGACATCAATGCCGTAGAGGTTATCGGACGAACCCGCTTCCACAGCAATTTGCTTCATTCCGTCACTCGTTTTCACTTGGCTCGCAATCACAGGAGGAAACAGCGAATGCATTTCGCGCGGCTCATTATCAAGCTTAAGGTTCCACAGCAATTTAAGATTGCCGACATTGCCTTTGTTGAGGATCGTCTCGTCTTGTTGCCAGGCAGTGCGCTGCGGATTGCCACCGTCGGTGGGCCAATCAGCAGCCGGAAGCACCGCGGCGGCCAGGGTTAACAGCAGAATAGTTCGCATAGTATAGGACCGAATTTAATATACAGAATGCCGACGAACGCTCGGCCAACCAGCCCTACTCCCGCCACTCGGTTCGTCGCGGGAGATACTCCAAACCCGGAGTAACACGCTGCGGAATAACTAATCAGGTTCTCCGCAGAAGTGCCTCGCAATGCCGAAGCTTGCTGTGAAGCCAGAGCCAAACCCGCGAGATTGGTAAGCGGGCGCATCGAGTAGCGACATCCGAGGGACTTCCTGGGCGCATGGCCGAAAAAACAGATAGTTTCCGGATGCGCCGTATCCGTCAGCGCTACCGACCATGAGCTCAGCACTGACCAGTACTGGTCGATCCTCGGTGAGTGCATTCATGACTCTGCATGACCCGAGCGGCTTCTCACATTTGCATTGGGAGATTTTCTTTACGCCTGTTCAATTCTCGTCCTCGTCTTGAGAAATTCTTTTTTTCGAGCGTTAAACTTTCTGACTCTGAAAGACACTCCCTGCATGAAGGTAGTTGCTCCGCTAAGAGAGGTACAACCAGATCCACTCAATTCGGGGACCACCCGTCCGAATCCGTACAAAGGAGAACTGAAAATGAGCAAAGAAACTTCACGTCCGACCTGCCCGTTTAAACTCACGGGCCCGTACGTACCGCCTCGGTTCCAGCAGGGGCCCGTGACGACAGCATTAAATCTCGGCCCTCTCGCATTCTTGGCGGGCAGTTGGAGAGGCCCCGGATTCAATGCGATCTGGCGGCCCGACAATCCGGAATCGCTGCCGCAGACGACTCCCATCGACCAGACCAAGCGCTTCCTCGAACTGAACCTGACCAATGACTCGTTCGACTTCCATGTAATCCCCGGAGTCGTGCCCAACCGAGGCCTGAACCCACAGACCGATCTCAGCCTCTACGGTCTACATTACCTCCAGCGGGTCAGCGACGCCGACCCGTTGCCGGGCCCCAAAGTCAAGCCGTTGGGATACTCAACCACTGCGAAGCAGGCGCTGCATATTGAGCCTGGACTATTCATGAGCGTACCGGCGGCGAACCCCGGGACGACTCCGCCCGGGAACGCGCCCACCATTGTGCGGATGGGGAGCATCCCCCACGGGGTCACGGTGCTTATGCAGGGCCCCAACCCAGGAACGAAGCCTACTCCGGGCAGGCCGAACATCCCGCCCCTTACCCCGTTCAGCACCCCCGGCAACGTATACCGGGGCTCAGTCCCATTCCCTTCCCCGGGCATTACGCAGGTCCTCCCACGCTCCCCCTTGGCAGCGCTAACCCGCCGGGCGTTGGTATCCAGCCGATAGAACTCGACTTCGCCCCCGGTCCCCCCGCGGTCAACGCGGGTGCCCAGCATGTGGTTCCGGAGATCAACATCAACGCGGACGTTCTGCCGCCGCCACCGGCGCCGACACCGGCGCTCCCAGCGGGGTCGCCGCTGTCTTACCAGAGCAGCGGCCCATTCCCGGACAGTTTCCAGGAATTTGTCAACGATCCCAACAGCGTCTTGCGCGATGCAATCGCTGGCCAAGATATCTTGGGCTTCATCGAGATCAATCTCACAACGGATTCCCAATCGTTCAACGGCCTCCCCACACTCGGCGTTGGTAGCCTGTTCGAGACCGTCAGCAACATCCCGTTCCTGGGGGTCGCTAACCAAACTCAAAACCCTGCGCCCGTTCCGGTCCCTGTCCCTCCGAACCCTCCTTACCAACCGGCTACCCTGGCTATCCAACCAAATACCACGCCCAACGCCTTCGTCTATTCAGCAAGCGCAACCTTCTGGATCGAGTGGGTGCGCATCCCCGACTATCCGGTTCTGAAAACGGATCCAGGCCCAGCCGTGAAGGAGCTTGAGCCGTTCTGGCCGGAGGGCACTTACTTGCAACTGCAGTACTCGCAGCTTGTGATTTTGGTTTTCAACAACGTCCTTTGGCCGCACGTGACCGTCGCGACCATGACACTCAGCGCGGGATAGATCCCGTAGGGTTCGGCGGCGCGTTGGTGGCGACGCGACCGCCGATACTCAATCGAGACAGTCGATCTCCCCCCTTGATAGTTAAACGCGACCCTCGAAAAATCACGTTCATACCGAAGATCTATTAATGGAAATGACGACTCTTCGCAGCGTGACGGCAGTCCAACATCAATAGCCCGTGAATCTCTTTTCTAGTCGTCGAAGCAAAACCCCTTCGCGTTTTTCCAATTCCATCCCCTCGGAAATCACGATCACAAGCCGAGCAACTTTATTTTCAACCCCAAAAACCTCATAGAATCACCCTCTTACAAAATCACCCTCAATAAACCCGTTCGTCTCCCGCCCTAGAGTCCCCCAAAATCAAACCGTGATCCCCCTGCGCGGCCAAAGAGGTCCGGAGCTTTCCCCCTCCTCCCGCAGGTGCATGTTTCGAAAAAATTCATTCAGGAGTAACA
>PMQB01000632.1:2543-16385 GCA_003169195.1 Bryobacterales bacterium | reverse complement strand
CCTACGCCAGATGTGAAGCTAGCTGAAGCCGAGTACGCAAGCCGGGTGAAGAAAGCTAGAATCGAGGGGGCCTTACATCATTACCTTGAAAACGTCCCCTTGGCCCAACAGGCGAAAGTGCGAAAGGAACTTCTCAAAGTGCCTGACGTTCTTGAACAAGTAGCGATCAATTTTGAGCGTGCGCGCCAAGAGAGATTCCCGGATAACTGGGAGCGCAAACGCCCAAGGGCAAAAACAGAAAATCTGATCTTGCGCTACCTCGCAATTTTCTTCATTATTCTAGCCATCGGTTTCGCAATCTATTGGTTTTTGAAATCAGTCAGAGCCATGCTATGAGCCGGATTCGATCGTTTGACTGAAGATAGCGGTGCCGCCCAAGGGCGAGTTAGGGAAGAGACTCGAATTGGTCTATCCTCATTTCGCGGTCGGCGAAGACGGCCCTCACTTCAAGTGTTCCGCCGAGAGCTTCAATGTAGGCGGCCAGGGTGCTGAGGTACACGTCCGTCCGGTGCTCGATTTTGGAGATTTGTCCTTGATTGACGCCTAGAATTTCGGCGAGCTTGGCTTGCGTGAGCTGGCGTGCCTTGCGGATTTCCTCGAGCGGCATGGACTCGATGGTGCGCTTCACGCGATGTGCGATTTTCCGTTGGCGGGCCTTCCGCATGGCTGTCAGCAATTCATGGAAGTTTCGGGCAGGTATTAGATTTTTCCTTCCTTCACTCGCAAGAAGCTAATCGCCCTGGATTTCTAGACGGTCCGGATCAGAGTGCTGCGCAAAAGCGACTCTGATATCCCTTAAAGAGCCGAACGGCAAGAATGAGCAAGGCGCAAAATCGCTGAATCAATCCTGATGGTTCGGCTGAGTGCGTGCCGCCAAAAGCCAAAGATGGCACTGCGGGATTGAACGGGCTGTGGCTACAGGCGAAGTGTCCGTTAGCGACGGCTGGAAAGCCGCCGCGCTGCCAAGAATGGCCGCCCTACGCGATGCTGCGAACGATAATGGAATACCGCAGACAATGAAAAGCGTACTGGTGAACCCGGAACCAGCAACCGAACCAGGCAAAGTCCGGATTACCATCCGGTTCGACTAGGATATTCTGCAGCGCTTCTTCGAAATGGCGGATGATTCAGGTGGCAAATCCGGTTATCAAACGCTTATCAATTCTGCATTGCGTGAGTACCAAGACGGCAAGGCGCAGGAAATCTAAGATGCCCTGCGCCGCATTGTGCGCGAGGAACTCAGCCGAAACAAGGTGGCTTAGGAGAAGTATCAAACGCCGTTTCGAGTCTTGCACCGAAGTGAATTGGCGTCCCCAAGGGGATTCGAACCCCTGTTATCGCCGTGAAAGGGCGGTGTCCTAGGCCGGGCTAGACGATGGGGACGCTAGAGGAAGGACTCCTCTAATTTAGCAAACCTGCTTTCCGTCTTCTCAAAACCACCATCCCTAGTAGCCCCAAACCCGCCACCGTGATCATCGTCAACGTAGCCGGTTCCGGTGTGACTACCTGCAACGCGGCCGCCGCTACAATCGCTTGCCCGGCGGCCGTTGGATGCAATTGATCCCAAAACAAATATTGATTCGGAGTTGCACACGGCGTCCCACCCGCGTCGTTCACTTCTCCCGTCAAGCAAGGCTGCGTCACATTCGTGAATCCAAAGGCATTCGGATTCGCCACAATGCCATCAATCAGCGAGTACGTGTCCAGCACATTCAAATTCAACCCATCCGCTCCGGCAATCGCCCCTAACGACGGAATGCCTGACGACGAAAGTCCATTCACCAAAGTCGTATCGAAAAACAAAGACAGGCTTGATGCGGCTGCCACACCCAGGGGCCCCGTGGCCATCGCCGCTGGCGTCTTGCCCAAATCCGGCACAGTCACAATGAGTAAATTCTTTGCGCCTTCCTGCGCCAGGGTGTTGATCGCGTTGTCAATATTGCCCACCACCGCCGCCGCGCCCGCCGCTGCCGCAGCCTGCGAGGGGTTCGACGCCAGAATCGCATCCAAATCATTCGAGCCGATCCAGATCGTATAAAGGCCGTTCGGATTGACCACTGGGTTGGCAGCCTTGAATGCCGCTAATTGCGACGTCAGATCACCGGGGTTCGCATTGCCACTGAGCGCACCGCCGACCGCATAGTCAGTCCCGCCCGCCAAACTCGCCGTTGGCGTGGCAACGCCCAACTTTCCGGCTAGATCCTGCACCCAAACCGGACCATTCGAAAATTCGCCGTTCACATAGGGCGGAGCGGGCGCCGCACCACCGGTTGCAATAAAGGCATTGCCGGCGTCAGACAGACTGTCGCCGAAGACGTAAATGGCATTGAAATTAGTAGCCTGCGCTGAGGAAGCAATACTACCTAGCAGCGCTAAGGCGATACAAACGGAACGTTTATGGTATGAAGGCATGCGGCCAGTATATAACCGCTGCCTTCCTACCCCCTAATACGCAATTCTTACAGGGTGTGCAGATAGGCTATGAGGTTGGCTTTGTCATCTGCCGACAACATATCTGAATAGGCAGGCATGCCATTACCGCCGGCGTTAATCTGCGCCAAAACATTTGCGTCGTTCACCGGCTTGCCATTCGCCAGCGTTTTGCGCTTGAATAAACCCTTGAGCGACGGACCCATCTTCTTCTCGTCGTTATCGACGTTGTGGCAAATGGCGCACTGCTCAAAAGCTTCTTTGCCTTTGGCCGCATCCGCTTTGCCCGCGCCCGCTTTCGGAGCCGCAGTAAGAGTCAAACTCAAAGCCAAAGCTGTACCCACAATCACCGAACTTACGGCGAAAAACTTCTGACGAACCATGCAAATCCTCCCAAAATTTTAACTGGAAACGAGACTGGAATTTCCAGTTTACACAACGTTCCCTTCCACTAGACTCCGCCATACCCCCAAAAGACACAAGGATGAAACGAGATTAACGCTACGAAAACTTCACTTCTGGGTTCGACCAACTGCGGGGACGCGCGACCAGCAAGAGCGCAAGCAAGAAAACAATCTCGGAGCAAATCAGTCGCCTTTTGCATCCAAATCAGGTAAACTAAGAGAGAAGCGCTTCATTCGGCGGTCCCGTTGTGCGCACGTTTAAGGAGATTACATGATTCAACTCACTGAAAATGCCGTTGGCAAGGTCACTGAAATCTTAAGCATGCAGGATCCGAAGCCGGCTGGCTTGCGGATTGCCGTCGTGGGCGGCGGATGTTCGGGCTTCAGCTATTCCATGGCTTTCGAAACTCAGCCGAGCATGCTCGACAAGACCTATAATTTTGGCGATCTGAAAGTATTCGTCGATTCAGCCAGCATGCTGTATTTGGATGGCGCTGAAGTCGATTATGTTGAGACGCTGGAAGGTTCGGGTTTCAAATTCAACAACCCGCAAGTGAAGTCAACCTGCGGCTGCGGCAGTTCGTTCAGCGCGTAACGAACGGCTTTGGCAAAACACGATTCTGGAAGGCCGCTAAGGGCAACTGCTCTTCGCGGCCTTTACTATTTCTTCTCCCTTTATGCTGCGTGACCTGCTAACCGAAGCCCAGAACCCGATGTCATCAGGGATTGACGGTCTGTCCACCATTGAGATGTTGCGCGTGATTAACGCGGCGGACCAGGAAGTGGCGTTCGCCGTTCAGCGAGAACTGCCGAATATCGCGCGTGCAGTGGACGCCATTGTGGCGCGCCTCGAAAAAGGCGGCCATCTTTTTTATACGGGAGCGGGCACGTCCGGGCGCCTGGGCGTTCTGGATGCTTCGGAGTGTCCGCCCACATTCAACACGCCGCCGGATTTGGTACAGGGTTTGATCGCTGGCGGCGACCGTGCACTGCGGCATCCTATTGAGCGAGCGGAGGACGACCCCGAACAAGGCAAGCAGGACCTGATGGCGCATCACTTCGCAGCGGGTGACGTGTTGGTGGGCATTGCGGCTAGTGGGCGCACGCCGTATGTGTTGGGCGGCATTGCCTATGCGCGCTACCTGGGTGCGGTGACCATTGGCCTGAGTTGCACGCCTGAGTCTGAACTGGCACGCGCTTCGGAAATTGCCATCACGCCCGCGCCGGGTCCGGAGATTGTGACCGGTTCCACACGCATGCGGGCGGGCACCGCCACCAAGCTTGTGTTGAACATGCTGACGACGGGCGCAATGATCCGCCTTGGCTATGTCTACGGCAATCTGATGGTGAACGTGCAGCCGACCAACGAAAAATTAGTCGACCGCGCGCGCCGAATCATCGCCACCATCGCAGGCGTATCTTATGATGAAGCTTCGCGGCTGCTGAGCGATGCCGGCTCCGTCCGCACTGCCATTGTGATGCATAAGCGCAAGCTGACGCGCGCCGAAGCGGAGGCGCAACTGGCCGCTGCCCATGGACGTTTGCGAACTGCGCTGGGCGAATCGAGCTAACTAGTAATGGATAAATTCAAAATTCAAGGTGGCACCCCGTTGAGTGGTGAACTGCCCGTGAGCGGATCAAAGAATGCCGCGCTCCCCGTTTTGGCCGCCTGCCTGCTCACCGATGAGCCGGTGATTCTGCATCGCATTCCGCAGGTGAAAGACATTGGCACCATGCAGAGCTTGCTGGAATATGCGGGCGCCAAGGTGACGCAGGATGGCGGCAACGTCACGGTGCATGCGAAGACGCTGGACCGGCCGGAAGCACCGTACGAAGTGGTGAAAACGATGCGTGCGTCGAGCCTGGTGCTGGGTCCGCTAGTGGCTCGGACTGGACGGGCGCGTGTATCGATGCCGGGCGGCTGCGCCATTGGTGCTCGGCCCATCAACATGCACGTTTCGGCGTTGGAACATTTGGGCGCGACCATTGAACAATCGCACGGCTATGTGGAAGCGCAGGCGCCGAGCGGTTTACGTGGCGGCAGTATTCACTTTGACCGCATCACCGTAACAGGCACGGAAGACTTGCTCATGGCGGCCGTGCTGGCCAAAGGACAAACCATTATTCGCAATGCGGCACGCGAGCCCGAAGTGAAAGATGTGGCCGATCTGCTGATAAAAATGGGCGCCAAGATTGAAGGCGCGGGCACGTCGATCATTAAAGTGCAGGGCGTAGAAAAACTGCATGGCGCGGAGCACACCATCATTGCCGACCGCATTGAAGCAGGGACGTTCCTGCTGGCGGGCGCGCTGTCACAGGGCGATGTGCTGGTGACGAACTTGGTTCCAGAGCATGTTGGTTCGCTCATCATGAAAATGGAACAGGCGGGTGCCGAGTTGGACGATTCGCAACCAGGCGCGCTGCGCGTACGTTGTTTACGGCGACCCAAGGCGGTGGATATCACAACAGAAGAGTATCCCGGCTTTCCGACAGATTTGCAGGCGCAATACATGTCTTGGATGACGGTGGCGCAGGGCATTTCCTTCATCACCGAAACAATTTTCGAAAACCGCTTCATGCATACGCAAGAACTGGCGCGGATGGGCGCGAATATTCGCATTGAAGGGCGGCAGGCGATTGTAGCCGGCGAAGATACTCTTTCGGGTGCGCAGGTGATTGCGTCTGATTTGCGCGCGAGCGCGTCTCTGGTCTTGGCAGCCCTGGTCGCCAAAGGTGAGACGATAGTCGACCGCGTGTATCACATTGATCGCGGCTACGAGAAGATTGAAGAGAAGCTGGCGGCGGTGGGAGCCAGGATTCAGCGCGTGCAGGACGCAGCCACGTCGCAAACGCAGCAAGCGGGCGGTGAAGAATGAGCATGCCGGCGCATGGGCATAACCCTGGTTTTTTGGCTATTGTGAACGATGCGAAGAAGCGCATCAAAGAGATTGATATCGACGAGTACAAACGGCTGCTGGCGGCGGGCGAGGCTGGGCGATTGGTAGATGTGCGCGAAGAGAGCGAATATGCGGCGCAGCATGCGGCGGGTGCTATGCATTTGAGCAAGGGCACCATTGAACGCGATATTGAAACGAAGTTCCCGGATAAAGGGAAGCGCCTGGTGCTGTATTGCGGCGGCGGTTTTCGTTCGGCGTTGGCGACGGATAATATTCAAAAGATGGGGTACCACAACGTGCTGTCGCTGGATGGCGGCTGGCGCGCGATTGAAGCTTCGGATTTAGCGCTTGAGCCACCACGAACATGACACACTCTCTCATTTCTGCAGTCTTACTTGGGACGCTGAGTTTATTTGCCGCTGATTCGCATGATCGCGTCGTAGAGAGCCTACTGAAAGTACCGCAGTTTGCTTTCGGAGGCGTTGGTTTCGCGGGCGTCACGTCGGAAGGCGAAAAAGATTATACGGCGATTCTGGCGCGCCCTTCGGCCCAAAACGATTTCGAGAAAGCGTTTCAAACGGGGAATATTGAGGCCAAGTGTTACGCACTGGTGGCGCTCTTCAAGTTGAATCACGACAAGTTTGTGCAGTTGGCTGCGCCTTTGCGCAAGAGCGATGCGCAGGTGAACACCATGACGGGTTGCATTGTGACCAAGAGAGCGGTGTCGGCGGTGGTGAGCGAAATTGAAACGGGTTTGTATTCGCCAAAGAAATGAAACGATTTGTTTGCGCGGCTTTTCTTCTGGCGGTTTTGCGGGCCGGTGCGGCTGAGCCTGATTTTCATGCGCGACGCGTTCATTTGGCCGAGAAGCTCAAAGGCGGTGTGGCCATTCTGTTTGCCGCGAATGAACCGCGTTCCATGCTGGAGGCGTACCGGCAAGATTCCGATTTTTACTATTTGACGGGATGGAATGAACCGGGCGCGGCGATTTTTGTTCAGTCGGCAAAAGCGGCCGAGGACAAAACTCCAGCGCGTCCTTATCGCGAGATTCTGTTTCTGCCGGCCCGGAATTTGCGCAACGAACTTTATACGGGAGTGAAGCTGGATGCGGTGACGCCGAATGTGGCGGCCATAACTCATGTGGACGAAGTGCGGCCGATGCCGGAGTTAGCGACGATCCTCAGTCAGGCTGCGGCGGCGGATCGCAGCGTGTTGTATAGAATTTCCGGTCAGCCTGATTCGCCGGCCGTGCAAGCGCTGGTGATGTGGGTGGCAACGACACTAGGCAGTGACGCCCGCCCTTCTCTTGCGGATGCGTCGCGACCGATTGGCGAATTACGCGCAATTAAGGATTCGGTCGAAGTTGAGCTTCTTTCGAAGGCGGCAAAGGCTTCGGCGATCGCGCAAGTCGGCCTGCGCAAAGTGGTGGATGCGGGGACAACCGAGCGTGCAGTAGCCGGCGTCTTTATCGAATCCATCATGAAGCAAGGCTGCGCGCGGCCATCCTATCCGCCGATTGTCGGCTCGGGTGCGAACTCCACCGTTCTGCACTACGAAGAAGACACCGGCACTATGCAGGCGGGCGACGTGGTGGTGATCGACGCGGCCGCGGAGTGCAGCATGTATGCGTCTGATATTACGCGCACATTGCCGGTCTCGGGCAAGTTCACCGCGCGCCAGAAAGAGATCTACGACATCGTACGCGGCGCACAGCAAGCGGCGATCGATTCGTTTGTCGCGGGCAAATCGCATTTCAATGATCCGCGCCACAAGTACGCCGATTCGCTTGACACCATTGCGTTCAACTACATGAACGCGCACGGCAAAGATTTGCATGGCGAACCGCTGGGTAAATATTTCATCCACGGTATCGGCCACTCGGTGGGTATTGATGTGCACGACCCTCGGGACTATTCCAAGCCCATCGAAAAAGGGATGGTCTTCACCATTGAGCCGGGTATTTATATTCCGGAAGAGAAGATTGGCGTGCGGATTGAAGATACGTTTTACGTCACCCCTGAAGGCAAGCTGATTTCGCTTACGGGGAGTGACAAAACACTGCCATAAGGCGCCCCTGAACTGATACCGTGGAGTGTGTGGCCATTCAACCCGCTCGACACTGACCGATTACGACACACTCCTGAATCCCGTCCTCATCGCTGAAGTTTTGTCGCCGGCAACGGAAGACTACGACAAAGGCCGGAAGTTCGACGGCTACCGATCCATTCCCTCGCTCAAGGAATTTTTAACGGTGGCGCAAGACCGAGTGCACATTGATCGATGGACCTCTACGGATGAAATCTGGAGTTTGATCCGATCTTATACGCAGCTGACAGATTCCCTTGAGCTCCGCGTTGAAGGCTGTTCCATACCTGTCGAGGATGGCGGATGATTGACCGTGAACTTTGCTTCGCACGAGTTTACGGCGGACACCCATCGTCGTCATCGTGCCTCAGAGCAAAGCCGAATTCATCGTGAGCATAAGTTGATTTGGTAGGACAAAACGCAAACACACCGCCATCCACTTTCAGTGACTCAATGCGAATTCCGCCGAGTCTCGAGGCTTGCACCTTAGGGTTTCTTGACGCAACTCGCAACTGATCCACAATTTGAACCGTGACTTGATCGCGAATAAAAATCCGGATCTCTCCTTCGCCGATCCTTGAGCCAGCCAGATCGGGAACAGACAAATGAAAGTGGCTTTGATCGTCGAGCGCAACTGCGGGTCCTAACGGAATTTCAGTGGTCGTGCCATCGTCATACCCGAAAAAGTCCGACGCCCAATCGGGCACGTACTTGGCTTCTACTTTAAAGTCGTGATCGAATAATTTGCCCAAGTAGGGAACCGTGCCGTGGATCTCCACTTTGGGAATTGGCTCACAGTGGAATACGTATTGATAACTCCGCGCGTCTTGAATGGGCTGGTCAAATGTCTGTAGCGCGCATCCAGGCAAATACACAATGCCCCTGATGTGGTTTGTAGGGCTTGGCCGGAGGTTCGTGACGGTGTGGGGATGTTCGGCGTCGCGCGAAACAATCCAGCCACTCCGTACGGCTGTCAGATCCTTAACAACGTAACGAACCCAAACCCTAGCAGAGGCACTCGATTCGATACTTAGATCTGCTAAGGCTTTGCTCTCTTGCCCAGCGCAGCAAAGCGTTGCAAGAATGAAAGCGGTACAAACCGAAGCCGACTTGCGCATCTAGTCAAATCATAGCCCGAAAATGTCTTTCTAGCCGAGCACTTGGAAATGCTCAACCACCGGTGGTTCCGCAAAAAACGGTCCGACAATACCGCGCCACTCTTGAAACGCCGGCGATTGGCGAAAGCCGACGGTGTGATGCTCTAGTGTCTCCCATTCGATCATGAGCAAAAAGCGGTTAGGGGATTCGATGCCTTTCTGCACTTTCCAGCTCTTGGCGCCCGCTGCTTTGGAAATGACTTGCTCTAGACCACGCAGAATGGCTTGTTCGAATTCGGCTTCTTTGCCGGCCAGGACGCGAATGTCAGCAACTTCAAGGATCATTGGTTTCCTACTTTACCAAGCGTCTGCTCTAACGCCTTCCCTACCTTCACTAACGTCTTCTCCGCAAAAGGCGCGGCGATCAACTGCAATCCCACAGGCATGCCTTCGCTGCCCTTCCCACACGGAATAGAAAGCGCCGGTTCACCGAGTAGATTGACCGCGCGCACCAGCCGGGTTGCCGCCATGCGCACGTTTTCCTCGCGGCCTTGGATTATCACCGTATCGCGGTCCAAGGTCGGTGCGGTCATTGGAGTCGTAGGACCCACCAATACGTCAACGGTAGTCCACAACTTGTCAAACTCTAGCCGGAAAAGCTGGCGAAGCCGTTGCCCGTTCACATATTCGTGGCCCATGATCATGCGGCCTTGTTCCAGCAGCGACCACACATCAGCGCCGAACTGTTTCTTATCTTGGTGGTTCACATAGACGGCTGCGGTCTCGGCCAATTGCACCGTGCGCGCGGTCGTGTTCATATCCACAAAGCTCGGCGTGGTCACTCGTTGCACGTCGGCCCCCAACTTCTGCAATTGATCCACAGCGGTTTCAACCGCCGCCAGCACGTCGTCCATTACGCTTCCAAACATCGGCTCTATCGGCACGCCCACGCGCAAGCCTTTCAAATCGGCCGGTGCGGGCACGTTGTAATCTTCGCCCGTGGTCATGGCATTCAAGGCAAGCGCGCAATCTTCCACGCAACTTCCTAACGGCCCCACGTGATCCAAGCTGAACCCCAAAGGCAACACGCCGTGCCTACTCACTAACCCGTAAGTCGGCTTCAATCCAGCAATTCCGCAAAACGACGCCGGTACGCGAATCGACCCGCCCGTATCCGTCCCCAGCGCCATAGGCAAGAAACCGCCCGCTACTAATGCTGCCGATCCCCCACTCGATCCACCCGCCAACCGCTTCGGATCGAGCGGATTCAGCACAAATCCAAAGTGCGGGTTTTTTGAGGTGATACCAAACGCAATCTCATGCAGATTCGTTTTGCCGATGGAAATAGCGCCCGCATCATGCAGTTGTTCCACTACCGTGGCATCATAATCAGGAACAAAATCCTTATAGATCAGAGACCCGGCCGTTGTTCTTACACCGCGCGTATAAAACAGGTCTTTCAACGCGATCGGAATGCCGTGAAAGGGTCCGCGGTCTGTCCCCGCTGCCAGTTCCGCATCTCTTTCGCGCGCGGTAGCCAGCGCTTGTTCGCCGGTCACGGTGATCAAACTACAAAACTTATCGCGCGCTTGAATATCGTCAAGAGTCCGCTGAATCAGCTCAACGCACGAAATCTTGCGTGCACGAATCTGTGCCCCTAATTCGTGAACTGTCATTTCTGTTTTTCCGCGTTCAGACGATAAACAACGGCTGGCTCCATGTGCGGTTGCAGTTTCGCTGTAAGCAGTTCAAACTGGGTACGCAACTGATCGACAATTTGCACGCTGGTTGGTGGGGGGGCGGGATCATCCATACCGCGAATCTCGTACCGCAGCACCGGCGACATTTCTTTGATCGCCGCACTCACCTTTTCTAGATTCAACCCTTTTTCCTCAAGAAGCTTTGAAGCAGCGCTAGGCTCTTGGAGCAGCCCTAATAACAAATGGCCCGGCGTAATGTGCGGATTCTTCATCGCCTTCGATTCATCCACAGCATGCTGCAAAACTCGTTTCATCTGCGCATCAAGAGGAAGATCTACGGAAGTGCTCACTTTTTCGCCGCTCAGTTTCAAACCCAACAACTCCGCGGCATTATCAAACGGCGGTGCAGAACCCATCAGCTTTTCAAAAAGCGCTTTGTCTTCGCGCAACATCGCCAAGAGCAGATGCGACGTGTCTATAGAGCCGGCGCCCCACTGCGACGCTTCATAGCGCGCGAAAAAGATGATCCGTCGCGCCTTCTCTGTATAGAGTTCGAACATTGTCTCCCTTATTGCGGCGCTGGACCGCGCACCACTTGCACAAAGTTTGCCGGGTTCACATACTTCGCGAAGGCCCCGCGCACTTCATCAGCCGTCATATTAAAGTATCGATCCGCTGCGCGCCTCGGCTCATCCAAAGGTAGCCCAATGCGGGCGCGGCCCATCAAACCGCCAGCCACTGCATCTTCGCTCGATTCACCCAACGGAATCTGCCGCAACAATAACGCCTTGGCTTGCTGCAGTTCTTCTGGACTCACATTATTCTTTTGGATGTCTGCGAGTTCCTGCTCCACCATGGCGCGCGCTTTACCCACATTCTTGGGATCGCAGCCGTAGCTGATGCTGTAAATAGCGCGCGTCTCACCGGCATCGAGCGAATCCTCTACCGTATAAACCAAGCCAGCCTTCTGGCGCAAGTCACGGTAAAGCCGCGTCGCATAGAAGCCGCCGCCAAGCACATGGTTGCCCACTTGCAACGCAAAATAATCCGGCGTGAAGCGGTTCATTTCCAGCTCTTCCGCCAGTTCCACCTCATCCTGGATGCGGCTGGAATCGGGCACATTCACGGCCTTTGCTTGATTGGCCGGAACGGCGGGCAGCACAACGTTCGGTTTCGGCCCCACCGCCTTCCATCCGCCGAAGTACTTGTCAATGACAGCGTGTGCGTCTTCCGGCGTGATATCGCCAATTACGACAATCGTCGTCAGATCCGGGCGGAATGTCGCTTGATAAAACTTCAACACATCGGCATACTGAATACCGTTCACGCTCTTCGGCGTAGTCTCGCGCAATAAAGGATCGCCCGCAGGCACCAGCGCCTGTACCAGCGCACGATCCACCCGGTACGTCGGACTCTGCAACTCGCCCGTGGTCAGTTCCGCCGTCTGCTCCTGCACAATTTTAAAGGCATCTTGCGGCAGTGCGGGACGCAATTCGTTGTCTGCCAGCAACTGAACACCGCGCGCAAAGTCCTGGCTCAGCACTTTCAGGCTGAAACTCGCGCCCGCCGATTCAGACGCACCAATATCATCCAGCGCTTTTTGAAAAGCCACTCGATCCAAGGTCTTCGTCCCGTAAGAAAAAAGGCCTTCCAAAATGTCGGCCACGCCGTCTTTTCCGGCGGGCATCTGCAACTGGTTTTGTGTCTTGATGGAACCCAGCAAAGTCACCGTGGGACTCGTCCGTTCGGTTTGCACAATAAGCCGGATACCATTCTTCAGCGCCATGTCTGTGGGCCGTGCCATCCATTCCGGAACGCGCAACGACTTCACGGCAGTCTCAGCCCATTCCGGCAACTCCACCGGTTTGGTGGGCGTGGACATTGCTTTCTCCGAACCGCCGAAGCCTTTCGACGAGACCGCTTCGCCGGAGGCCGCTGGCTTCAGCGTGCCCACCACTGCCGTATCGAGCAGATACTTCTTCGCCACACGGTTCACGTCGGCGAGAGTGACTTTCTTAATCGCTTCGACAAGTTCGTCAGGAGACTGGCGCCCTTCTGCCGCCAGCGTTTGCGACCAAGATGCCGCGAGATTGGAAATTGAATTTCGTTCGAACTCCGCGTTCGCCACTTCCCCTTTCTTGGCAGCTTCCACCAATTCAGCCGGCACTCCTTGGCTCGCGTAGCGCTCCATGATGCGTTTCAACTCAGCGGTAGTGGCGGCAGGATCGCTGCCCGAAGGCAAGGCTGCCAGCGCAAACGCCGCACTCGCTTTCGGATAAGTCTCCACCAAATCAAAATCAGTACCTAATGCCTTTCCTTGCGGCACCAAATCATAAAGGGCAGCGCGCTGGCTCGCCAGTACGTCCGTCAGGACGCGCGCCGCTGCAAAATCAGGACTATCTGTCCCCGGAAAACGAAACGCCACGCCCGTCAAGAGATATGGCAAATTACTTGGCAGCTCAAATGAATCCGGCTTCACCGGCTGCAAATTCACTTCCGGCCGAGAGCCCACAGCGCGCCGCGGAATCTGTCCGTAGTACTGCTTCACTTTGGCCAACACGTTTACCGGGTCCACGTCGCCGGTAATCACCAGAATGGCGTTGTTCGGCGCATACCACTTCTGATAAAAATCCTTGAGCATCGCGCCCGTTGTTTGGTCAAAAGATTCCTTGGTTCCTAACGCATCTTGCTCGTAAGGAGTACCGGCAAAAAGATCGTGATTCAAGCGCGTGATGAATTTGTACGTTGGATTTGAAAGATCGCTCGCCACTTCCTGCTCAATGGCGCCCCGTTCCTGTGCCCATTGTGCCTGCGCATCTTCCACATCGGTCATACAAGCCGAGTCGATGCGCATCGCCAAGTCAAGATCCTGCGCGGGCAGCGTCACAAAATACTGGGTGGTGTTCTGTTGTGTCTGGGCATCCATAAAGCCGCCCAACTGCGCATAGATGGCGGAAATTTGATCTGCGGTGAGCCCCGTGCACCCGCGAAAGGCCATGTGTTCCTGCGCATGCGCGAGACCCGGAAAGCCCGCGGGCACTTCATTGGCGCCCACCAGATAGTTTTCCTCCAGCGTGGCAACCGGGGCTAGAGGATCGCGAATCACCACTACCCGTAAACCGTTATCTAACGTGACTCTTGTGACATCAGTTCTTTGCGCCAGTGTGCTGCTTTGCAGAGCCAGAAAAGCTAACACACCGCTAAGGCGTCGAATCTTTGTTCGCATGAC
>PMQB01000632.1:0-2514 GCA_003169195.1 Bryobacterales bacterium | reverse complement strand
CACCTAGAAGCGAACCTTAGCAAGCTGGCCGACATACATGGGCCGGTGCTTCATCCGCACATTTGCGAGCCGTGGATTGTGCATCCGTTTTCTCTGACGCCCACGCTGAACTGGATCCAAGGAGAGCAACACAGTTGGTGGGCGCCTTGTCTCTGGTGTGCTTTGGGAGTGGCCGCGCTTGTTGGAGGCGAAACGTTCATCCATACACGCATCGCGGCAGCGAGCGAGCCGATCGTGCTAATTGTGGCGGACGGCGAACTGCTTGATCATACAGATCTGGTGGTCCACTTTGCTATCCCACCGTCGCGCGCTTGGAACAATGTGCATCAGCATTGCGCGCTAGTCCTGCCGTTTCATTCAGCGGCGCAGATTGACGCGTGGTGTCAGCGGCATAACCAGCCCAAAGGGCAGCCCGTACCAATTCAGCAGGTCGCGGCGCTTGCCCGCATTTGGTACGGCCAACACGCACGCCCGGATTGGCGCAAATGGACGGTGGCCGAAGCGCAATCCATCTTTGCGCAGGCTGGACTCACAGGACCTTTTTGGGATTTGCAACAACGTGCTGGTCAGTTCTAAGTTTTTCTAGTATGATGGGTGCCGCTTTTCAATCCAACCTGTTTCCAAGGAGAAACCTTTCATGGCAAGTAACCGCGGCGTCGCTTATATGGGCCCAGGTAAGGTCCAAGTTACGTCTATCGACTATCCAAAGCTCGCGCTGGGCGACCGCAAGTGTGAACACGGCGTCATTCTTAAGGTAGTGGCCACCAATATTTGCGGTAGTGACCAACACATGGTCCGCGGCCGCACCACTGCTCCGTCCGGCCTGATTCTTGGGCATGAGATCACCGGTGAGGTGATTGAGAAAGGCCGCGATGTAGAATTCCTCAACGTTGGCGACATTGTCTCCGCGCCCTTCAACATCGCCTGCGGACGCTGCCGTAACTGCAAAGAAGGAAAAACTGGCATCTGTTTGAACGTGAATCCCGCGCGTCCTGGAGCGGCGTATGGATACGTTGACATGGGTGGCTGGGTCGGCGGCCAGGCCGATTACGTCATGTGCCCCTACGCAGACTTCAACTTATTGAAGTTCCCCGACAATGCGCAGGCTATGGCGAAGATTAGAGATCTGACGCTGCTTTCTGACATCTTTCCCACCGGCTATCATGGCGCGGTATCGGCGGGCGTGGGGCCGGGCTCAGTCGTTTATGTAGCAGGCGCGGGGCCGGTCGGACTGGCTTGTGCCGCGTCCTGCCACCTTTTGGGCGCGGCCATTGTCATCGTGGGCGATATGATTCCCGAACGACTCGCGCAAGCCAAGAGCTTTGGCTGCGAAGTGGTGGACCTGCGTGACAAAGCCTCGTTAGGAGAGCGCATTGCCCAAATCACCGGCACGCCGGAAGTAGACTGCGGCGTCGATTGCGTAGGGTTCGAAGCACGCGGACATGGCGATAAGGCGGCTGATGAGCATCCCGCCACTGTTCTTAATTCGCTGATGACCGTCACACGCGCCGGCGGTGCTCTCGGCATTCCCGGCCTCTACGTCACCGACGATCCTGGCAGCAAAGATGAAAATGCCAAGAGCGGCGTGCTGGGCATCCGCATTGGTCTGGGTTGGGCCAAGTCGCATCAGTTCACAACAGGCCAATGCCCGGTCATGAAGTACAACCAGAAACTCATGATGGCGATTCTGCGTGACAAGATTCAGATTGCCAAGGCAGTCAACGTCACGCTGATTTCGCTCGACCAAGCACCGCAAGGTTATATGGATTTCGACAAAGGTGCTGCCCGGAAGTTCGTGATTGATCCACACGGGTCGGTCGGAAAGGCTGCGTAAATTTAGGAGCAAAGGTGGGTGGCGACGCTGTCATCCACCCTTGCTGCACAATAACAACATGCATTTACGTCTCGCTCTTTTTATCGGGCTGCTTGCGCTTCCCCTCGCCGCGGATGACACAGGGGCCATTCGCACCGCCGTTCAGCAATATGTCGATGTGCGCGAGCATCCTGACGCGCAAGAACTGGAACGTCTATTCACTGCCGACGCTGACCAGCTTGTTTCTTCCGGCGAGTGGCGCAAAGGACGGGACGCTGTTGTAAAGGGAACCATTGCCGCGTCACAACGCGAAGCCGGCAAACGCACCATCACCATTGAATCCATTCGTTTTCTGTCTAAAACCGTGGCGATTGCGGATGGGCGCTACGAACTGATGGATGCCACTGGTAATCCAACGCGGAAGATGTGGACTTCGATTGTGTTGACGCGCGATCACAACCGCTGGCAGATTGCCGCTATCCGAAACATGCTTCCGGCACCGGCTCGCTGATCAAAGTGCGATTGCCGAAACACTCGGCGTATTCGTTTTCCAGCTCATCCAAAACGCGCGCAAGCAAGGTTCGGATCTCGCCCTGCTCCATTGAAGCAAGCAAGTCTTGATATTCGGAGATTCGCCGAAGCACAGACTGTCGTTTTCTTCGAAAGCGCAAACACGGTTCGCGATTTAGCCGCAGAACGTC
>PMQB01000663.1 GCA_003169195.1 Bryobacterales bacterium | reverse complement strand
AGTCCGCCTGCAGGTTAAAACCTGCGCCACGGTGGGGCATGCTAGAAGTAGAGGCGGAGGCCCATGGTGATGATGCGGGGGCCGTTTTGGGGACCGGTGGCGCGGCCGAAGTTGGGGCTGCCGACGGTGCCGTTTACGGCGAAGTTGGTGCGGTTGAAGAGGTTTGAGGCGTCGGCGCGGACCTGAAGGCGGACGAGTTGTTTGTCGCTCTTGGGCCAGAGGTTGACCTGTTTGATCAATGCCGCGTTATCAATCAGGACCGGTGGTTGCCGGAACTTGCTGTTGTATTGCGACGAGGTGCCGAAGGCGTATTGAGTTGGAATGGAAAACGCCGCGCTGTTGAAATAGACAGACGAAGGATTATTCGGGTCGAGCGAGGTCCGACTTTGGCCGGAGAGGACGGCGCCGCCGTTTTGGTTACACATGCGGGCGTCGGTGAAGAGGACGCCTGCGCCAAGTGTGTCGGCGCAGTTTAAGGCGATCAAACCGCCGCTACGATATTGGTGGTCATCGGCGATGGTCCAATTGCCAACGATGGCGTTCACGAGCTTATTCGAGTTACTCATGAAGCGCTTGCCATTACCGAATGGGAGATTGTAACTGTTCAGGAAGTTGAACACGTTGGGTTGATCGAAGGGGAGATAGCTTTTCGCTTGTTGCAGGTTGTACATGTCTTGTGGATACACCTGGGTTTGCGAAAAGATCTGGCGATAGGTGAGGAGGCCCAGTGTCTTGGAACGAACGTAGGAAGCCATCATCTGCCAATTGCCGATGCGGCGTTCGACTTTGAATTGAGCGGAGTCATACCATGTTTGGCCTTGTCCGCTGTTGCGCGAGTAGACGTTCAAGAACTGTGGGAAGGGACGTAGGGATTGGGCGAGCGAGCCGGTGAAGCCTGGATACGGGGCTTTGAAGCCGGCTGCGACGACGGCTGGGTCGGTAATGGACTTTGAAAGCAGGGAGCCCAGATACAAGTAAGAGGGATTGACCTGGTTCAGATCGATGGTGGAGTTCAGGCGGTTGCCGCGGTTGCCGACGTAGGCAACATCGATCAAGAACTTGGCTAGTTCGCGTTGAAGGTTGAAACTCCAGTTATTGACGCGCGGGGCTTTGCCGAAGGTGGGTCCGAGATAATCGACGGAATTGCCGTTGCCATAACTCGGGCTCAAGAACGGAGGCGGTTGGTAACCGGCGGGTTTCGGGATGCCGTTGTCCCAGTTGAATGGTGCGCTGATGCCATCGGGAGACGTTTGCTGGAATGATCCGTTGGCACCTAAGGTGCAACCGCAGCCGCCGTTGCTGGTGGCTTCATAGAAGGTGCCNNCGTCGTAGATGTCGTTGCCCTGAATGCGCTCATAGAAGGTGCCGAAGCCGCCGCGCAAGATGGTTTTGGGCGTGAGTTGGTAAGCGAAGCCGGCGCGCGGCCCGAGATCTGAAAAATCAGTGGGCCAGAAGCGAGTGAGGCCGGTACGGTTGGGTCCGCTACCCGCGAAGATGAGCGCGCCGGGATAGTTGTTTACGGCTGGATTCGGCGCATTGAGGGACACACTGGCCATGATGGACTGATACCAGTTGATGGGTATGTCATAGCGCATGCCGAGATTCAAGGTGAGTTTGGAATTGACGCGCCAGTTGTCTTGGAAATAGAAGCCGTAGTACTGATAGCGAATGTTTGAATCAGCTACGGGGATGGCGGTAGCGGTGGCGGAATCGGGGAGCCCGAGTAATAGGCTTGCGAAGGAGTTACCAGTGGTGGCGATAGCGCCGGGATTAGCGGTTTCGGTTCGAGCGAATACGTACGCTCCATTGGTTCCGGCGAGGTCATGCGCGACGGTGTTGAGGCGGCGCATCTCCCAACCCATTTTGAATTCGTGCTTGCTTTTGACCCAAGTCAAGCCCTGGAGGACTTGGGTGGTGTAGTTGTTCTGGTAGCCGTTGTTGACTTTGCCTTGACTCATGCCCCAGGCTGTGTAGCCATCGGCGGCGGCGAAGGAGATGTAGGGAGTGGCGTTGGAATCGCCGGTGAGGGGGAAGCCGAAGGTGGAACCGAAGCCGTTCTGGGCGGGATTGCCCCAGATCTGACGGGTGCTGGAGTAGCCGTAAGTGGAATGCAACAGAATCGTGGGAGAGAACGAGTAATCGTGATTGACGCGGAAGATCTGCGGTTTCTGATACTGATTGCCGAGCGCGGTGCCTAAGGGGCCGTTGAAGTCAGATACAGCGTGAGTGAGCTGACTATCGAGTGACTGGAAATAGGCAATTCGGTTCTTTTCGGAGAACATGTGATCGAACTTGAGAGACCACACGTGATCAGTTACTTGAGATACATTCACGTAAGCGTGGTTGCTCGTGAGGAGAGAGTTTGTCGGTGCGTTGATGTAGGGGATTATGTTTTTGGAGATGTTACTAAAGCGAGTGGTTGGAATTAGGTTGCCAACAAACGGGGTGCGTACGGCGCTGGTACCCGAGCCGACGGTGGTATTGGGGTCGTATAGGGTTTGTGGGATTTGGCTGAAGTTGCCTTGGGTTTCCAGAGTTGTGGGGACAGTGTTGGTTGTGGCGGCGGGAGAGACGGGGCGGAGATCGTTGTCGTCGGAGAAATAGAAGAATGTTTTGTTGCGGCCGTCATAGACTTTCGGAATATAGACGGGGCCGCCGACGCCACCGCCGGTGTCGTTGTAGCGATCTTTAGGGCGGAAGCCGGGCGCGTTATGAACGTTTTGATTGACGCTCCAGCCGGCGGCCTCCCAGATATCGCGGCGCATGTTCAACGCCCAAGTGCCGTGGAGGCCGTTGGTGCCTGACTTCGTAGTGAAGATTTCGATGCCGCCGCCGGTGCGGCCGTATTCGGAAGTGTAGGTGCCGGTGAGGATCTTGAATTCGGAGAAGGCTTCTGCGGAAGGCGGGTTGAAGACGGTGCCGCCGGATTCTGGAATGACGTTACTGGTGCCATCGATAAGGGATTCGCGCGCGCGGCCGGTAGAGCCGGAGATGCTGGTTTCGGAGCCGTTATTTACGCCGGGCATGAAGCCGAGAAAGGCTTCGGAACTTTGCAGGCCACCGAACCAGAGGGGGAGAGTGTCTTGGAATTGTTTGGAGAAGGTTTGACCGCGTTCGCTGGTTTCGAGATCGAGAAGGGTTTGCTGGGAGGTGACTTCGACGCGCTCCTTGACGTCGCCGACTTCCAAGCGAAGATTTAGAGTTTGGCGTTGAGCGATGAAGATTTCAACGCTGGCTTCGATTATTTTCTTGAAGCCGGTTTTTTCCGCGGTGATGGTCCAAGTGCCGGCCGGGACGGCTGGGAAAACGAATAGGCCGGCTTCGGAGGTAACGGTGTGAAGAATGATTCCTGAGGTTTCCAATCGCGCTTCGACGTCTGCGCCTTGGACGGCCGCGCCTGTGGGGTCGGAGATGGTTCCGGAGAGTGAACCGGTCTGCGACTGAGCAAGAGCGAGGCAAGAGAGAACGGCAGCGATCATGACTGACTTGGTCAATCGATTTATTAAGTGCATTAACATGCACCTCCAATGGTTGAGAATCATATCAGAAGAAGAAAGGAGGCGGGAGGCAGCCCCGCCGGCGGCGCGGCTTTGGAAGTTATAGCCGTGCCTGAGGGTACGGCTGGGAGTCAGGAGTTAGGAGATGGTCGTGCGGGGAGGAATGGTGGTTGGGGAGTTGAGTCGATCAACACGGCCGCGCGTGGCGCCGCCCCACCGGGTTCTGGCATGCTGGGAGCTTGGAAACAGCTACACATATTGTCAGTGTGAAAAGGGACGCTTCGTTTTGGCGGCTGATGGGTGATCCGCTGAAGTTTTTTCGGATGGTGGCGGATCATGATGGGTCGCTGGCGGAGATCAGTTTGGGGGGACGGCGGTTTTATGTGGTGAATGATCCGAATGTCATTCGTGACATTTTGGTGACGCAAAGCGGGCAGTTTGAGAAGTTTCCGCAGCCGAACACGAAGCAGAAGTTGTTTGGCAAAGGTTTGCTGACGAGTGAGGGCGGGGCGCAGAAAGAGCAGCGACGACTTTTGCTACCGGCGTTCCATAGAGAGCGGCTGCCGGTATACGCAGGCCACATGGTGGAACTGGTGGAGACGATGAGTGGGGCGTGGCGGCCTGGCGACGTTGTGGATGTGGCGGGGTTCATGAATACGCTGACGCTGCGGGTGATTGGGCGGAGCTTGTTAGGTGTGAACGATGAGGAAGTGTTGGCGCGGCTGGGTGGGCATCTGGCGACGATGCTGCACATGGTGAACCGTTTTGTGATGCCGTGGGGCGATGTGCTGATGCGGTTGCCATTGCCGTCGAGCCTGCGTTACCGTGCGGCGAGCGATGAATTGGAGCGCATGATTGCGAAGTTGATTGCGGATGCGAAGGCGAACGACGCGCGGGAAGGCACGCTGCTGAGTGTGCTGTTAGAAGCACGCAGAGCGCATGGGGCAGCGCTGACGGATGAAGAGATTCGCGATGAGATTGTGACGATGATCATTGCGGGGCATGAGACGGTGGCGGTGGGGTTGACGTGGTGTCTGCATCTGCTGGCGAAAGACAGGGGGCTGCAGCGCGATTTGGCGACACGGACGGAGAGTGTGTTGGGGCGGCAGGACCCGGTGGTAGAGCACTATACAGAGTTGGAGTTTTTGCAGCAGGCGTTTTCGGAGTCGTTGCGGATGTATCCACCGATTTGGATTATGGGGCGCAGGGCGCTGACCCCTTATTCATTTGGCGATTTTCAGGCGGCGGCGAAGAGTGTGTTTCTGGTCTGCATGGCGGATCTACACAGGCGGCCTGAGTTTTTCGGAGAAGACGCTGGAGTGTTTCAGCCGGAGCGATGGGTGAATCCGACGTGGCCTTCGTATGCATACATTCCGTTCGGGGCGGGGGACAGGCGGTGTATTGGCGAACGGTTTGCCTGGTTGGAGGCGGTGTTCTTTCTAGCGTGTTTGTTGCGGCGATGGGAGTTTACGGGGGTGGATGAGGAACCGGCGGCGGTTCCGCAACTTACGTTGCATCCGCGCGGAACAGTGCGGCTGAAAGTGACGAAACGCGAGGCCTCGCGGATGGATGAAGCTGTCTCTTACACGTCGGCTTAAGAGGCGCCAAAGGCCTTGCTTTGCAAAGCACGAAAAATGCCGTCAGGGGTGGACGCGAATTTGTTCAGTACCGTGATTTGAACGGCCTCAAGGTTCTCGCTCGGGGCGGAGAGTAACCATACCAGATATTTGTCGATTACCTGTGTTGCCTCGGAGCGTTTCGCGGGGTCGGCGTTCAGTATTTTGTAGTGTGACCAAGCCCACTCAGTGGTGCGTGGATCTTTGGACCCGAAGGAAGAGTCGAGTTGTTGTAAGGCGTCTGCGGCGGCGAAGAGAAACTTCGGGGTTGGTTCGATCGTGCAGAGTGTCTCGAGAGTGACCAGCGTGTGGGGGTGGGTTGGACCTAAAACGTGTTGGCGAGACGCGAGAACTTCCTCTAAGATCGCGCGTGCTTCTTCGCCTCCTCCTGCGTCTAAGAGGGCAAGCGCCAGACTGTTCCGCACGGACAGAGTCATAGGATCATCTGCGCCGCGTAACTGGGAGAACCCGTTGGCGATGGACCGTAGGGAAGGTATGGCGTCAGCCGGGTGGCCGAGTTCACTCAACGTTAGGCTAGCCGCTTCAGCAGTGCGGAGAGTGGCCGGGTCATTTGGTCCGAGCACTTTAGTTCTTACGTTGAGAAGCTGGCTGTTTATTTCGAAGGCCTCGCGAAGTCTGCCGCCCCGGCGAAGTGCCGAAGCCCAATTGGCGACGGCCACCATGGTGTCCTTATGCTCAGGTCCTAGGACCTCCGAATAAAGCTCCACCGCTTGATGATGAGTGTTAATGGCAGCAGAGAAGTCTCCAAGTTCAGCTAACGTGGCGCCAAGGTTGTCGATGCTTTGGATCGTGGACGGGTTTTTTAGACCAAACAATGCCGTCTTGCGCTTTACGATAGCGGTCTGAATATCGCGGGCTTGTTTCCCGTCACCGGCTTTGCGAAGAGTAACCGCGAGATTGTTCTGCATAGCAAGAGTGATCTCTTCGCTTTGCGAAGGCAAGCCTGGAAGGCGGGCCAGGATTTCTCGCCATTCAGCCTCCGCCAGTTTGTAGGATCCGCGGGATTCGTCCAGTCTGGCCACCTGCTGAAGCAGGTTGATTTCGGAAATGCCTTGGCCGTCAGCCGCGAGTTTGCGAGCGTGCGCGAGTTCATCGGTGGCGGGAAGCTCTTGGCTGGCTCGATCTGACAGCCATCGGTTAAGAACTTGAAGAGCTGGTTGTCGCAAAGCTTCCGTGCGGCCATCTTTGGCGTACGAATAGCGGATGGTACGAACAATCAAGGGGTGGACCAGCCACAGGGCGCCGCCCTCGCTTTTCTCAGCCAGTGAGTAGCGCTGCAGGTCGCGCGCCGCGAGCCGGAAGTTGCCGTTTGCGCGGTCTTTGGAAAAAGCGCCGGTGGCGAAGTCAGGAATCGTGACGAGCAGCAGTTCGGGAATAGGTGCGGAGGCGAGGAGAGAGGCGAGTCGAAGAACAGTGCGAGCCGGTTCGGACGCAGCGCGAATGCCGCCCAGGAGGGTGGCGGCAATACTTCTCTCATGGCCGTTCGGTAGGGCGTCGGCAAGGTCGGCGGCAAGCTCCAACGAGTCTTGATTGGGGATTGAAAGCTCGCGAAGAAAAGCCTGGAAAGGCTGCTGGCTTTCATAGTTAGCGAGTGCTGCGCCCGCGACGTCGATAGCGAGAGCGTGTGCGCCTAGGGACTGAACGGTGGCGTGAGCGGCGGACTCTTCTTCCGCGCCGTGTGGTTGGATTTGCGAGGTGAGCAGAGTGTACGCGTCGGCTTCCGGCAGCGAGGCTAAATCGACGCGCGTCGCCACTGCGCCATATTCACGACTGCGCGTGGTGAACAACGTCTTAAGGATAGGGTGCGGTGCAAACCAGGTACGGAGTTGATCAACCGGCAGTCCGGCTGGAATGTCGTCAACGATCCAGAGACCGGAGCGACCTTGTTTTTGAAAATAGTCGCGGAGGTTGGATTCGAGAACCGCAGGGGAGTTAGTTTGTGGCAGGTTTAGTTGGGTGGCGATGGCGGAGAACTGGTCAATACGCTGAGGCTCTAAACGGGTCGCGGTGTTCTCTGATGTGATGTCACTGCCGAGGGCGCGCAGCCAAAAGATGCCACCCGGGTAAGCTGCGCCGAAGCGTAAGGCATACTCTTCGGCGAGCAAGGATTTGCCGACTCCGCCGAGACCGGCGATTTGGGCAATGCCGGGAGAGATGCGTTTGGCGGCGAAGGGGGCTTGGTCATCCTGCAGGCTGGAATGGACTTCCCACATTTTGTCGACACGGCCCACAAAGCGGGTGGAGCCGGTGCCACGGCTTGGATACCACGGTGGAGGCGCGAGCGTTGTTACCTCTCCGAAAGGTCCGGATAAGGTGGCGAGGTGAGCGGCAATAGTGGCGGCGGCCGCAGTGAAGGCTGCAGATGTCGAGAGGCCGGATAGGTACTTGGTATTGCGCAGTTCGATGGGTTGTATGTGAGCGTCGGAGGATTCAGGATTGACGACGAGGAGGCGGGCAAAGCCTTGGTGGAGTGCTTGTGCGGTTACGAAAGCGCTCGTGAGCTCGTATTGGCAAGCGCGACGAGTGGGATAAGTCTTCGAGTAGTACGCAAGGAAGGCCTTGGCGTTGGCTAAGCCCTGGGCAATCTTCTGGGAAATGGCGGCAAAGGTGGGAATCTCTGACTCATCGAGCCAAACTCTGATATTGGCGCCCTTCAGAGCAGATACGAGTTCGAGGACCGGAGCAGCATCGGCGTGAGCGTAACTAATGAAGACGTCGTGGCTGGTGTTGGGGGAAGCTTGGGATGAACCCATGCACGCAATTATATACGCGAGGGGCTCTCAGTTGCTGGCGGGGATGCCGGCAGCGGTGAAGCCGGCGCTGATGGCGCGCCAGATGCTGAAGGTTTGATCTCGGAGGCCGGTGAGGACGGCGGCGCCTGCGAGAGCGACGAAGCCAAGGAGAAGAGTGTATTCGACCATGTCTTGTCCATTTTCTTCGTTCCAGAAGGCGCTGAGGCGTTGTTGCATGTCCCCAGTGTATGGAGCTTAGAGGAGCGGATTAAAGGGATAGGGTGTAACGGAACGTTTAGGGGCGCAGCAGGTTTTGGAGGGGCGGCGCGGCGTTATGGCGAGCGAGTACTTGGCGTACTGGAGCCGTTTAATTATCGGGATGATAGCCCTGTAAGACGGCGAGAACATCGAGGGAAGCGTCGCCGAGGTTATCGGTGGATAGTTTTTTGCCGTGTTCGAGGGCGTCGGAGAAATCGCCCTGACTGGCGCGGGGCGCGATTTGACCGAGGATGGCAGCGGTGCCTGAAACGAGTGCTGCGCTGAAGGATGTGCCCCAAACACCAGCGTAGCCGCCACCGGGATAAGCAGTGAGGAGCGCTTCGCCGGGGGCGGAGGTGCGGGCGTCGGCGTCACCGTAATTGCTGAAGAAACTTCTATAACCAGCGGCATTGATGGAGGCGACGCCGATGGCACCGCAGCCGGCGGGGTAAACGACAATGCCTGCGCCCGAGTTGCCGGCGGCAGCGACGGAAATAACTTTATGAGAGCGGGCGTATTGAATGGCGGCGGCGAGAGCGGGCGAAGCGCTGGTAGAGCTGAAACTCATGTTGATGACTTTTGCGCCGTGGTCGGCGGCGAAGTAGATGGCCTGAATGATGGCGGACATGTTGCCGGTGCCATCGGTTTGAAAGGCGCGGAGAGGCATGATTTTGGCTCCCGGAGCGACGAGGTGGACTAAGCCAGCGACCATGGTGCCGTGGCCGAAGGCTTCACCGACATTCTGCTGATCGAGGAGAGCGACGGTCGATCCATCGAGCAGGGCGACGGTTGAGCCGTCTAACAGTGCGACGGTTGAGCCGTTCAGAACGAAGGGGAGTTGTGCACTGGCGGATTGCGGCTGGCTGACTTGATCGAGCAAGGCAACCGTAGAACCCGATACCGCGGCGAGATCTGACGGAATGCCTGCTACGTTGTTGATGAAATCGTAACCGCTGACGATGCTGTTGGCGAGGGCGGGATGCGTGGGATCGATGCCGGTATCAATGATGGCGACGACGGCGGTGCCGATGCCGAATGCGGCTTGGGCGTCGGGGATGTGGATGAGCGTGGTGACGGGCTGGGAGGCGTAGCCTGAGCGGACAGTGCTGCCGTAATAGTTGACGAGATCGGTGCCGCCGATGACAAGGGGATCGACAGAAGTAGAGACGATGGAGTTAGAGGCCTCGGAGTGAGAATCGGCTTCACCTAGTTCCTTCTGGGCATCTGGTTCCACGCTTTTGATGGTTGGGTCGAGTGCCGCGGCGGTTATGAAAGCTGGGGTAGGGATTAAGTTTCCGGTAGTAGCTAAGACGACGTCGCCGGCGGAGTCGAGTTGGTGTAGAACGGTTAGGCCATATTTTGTTACGACGGCAGGGCCTTGGCCGGTAGATGCTCTGACAATCAGGTTTTGCTGCTGCCCCAAAGCCAACATTGCGCTGAGGGAGGCGAGTGTTATGAGTTTGATGAATTTGAGAAGACGGGGCATATGGAATTATTCCTCGCTACTGAGGTCTTTTAAGGGAACTTCGATGGAGAGGCCGTCGCTGGGGAAATCGAATTTGAGGCGCAGGCGGCGGTTGCCGACAAAATCGAGAACAAACTCACCTAGTCCGTTACAGGTGCTTTGTTGGAGAACTCGTTTTCCGGCTAGCAAGGCGACTGGTACTTCGCTGAGTGGGACCAGAGGGTCGCGCTGATTGGCGATTTGGCCAACGAGGGAAGTTTTGATGCTATCGGGCTGTTCTTCGGCGCGGAGATCAATGCAATAGTCGCCGAAGCGGTAGAGGGCTTGGCGGGCGGCGGGTTGAAGTGAGCGGACTTCGGCGAGTTGTTGTCCGCCGGTTTGCAGGAATACGAGGCGAGCTAATACCTGTTTGAGACTACCGGTGGGGGCAGAGTCTTGCGAGCCGGGGAAGATGCGTTTGGCTTCGTTTACTACTTCGAGCGGGACGTCGACGGAGGTGGCGGATTCGGAAACCTTGCGGAGGAAGGAGAGAAGGTTGGCGCAGTCCATGCACTCGGCGAGGTGCGGGTGCGGGTCACGGCGAAGGCCGCGGGCGAAATCGTTTAGTTCTGCTTGCGTCAGGTGTTCCATAATCTGCGTTACGAATGGTGGCCAGGGTGGTGCAAGCTGGACACACGAAACCTCTGAATATAAAGGGTGAGGTGGGGGTGAGGAAAATATAGGGGTGAAGGAAGTTTAATGAAATTGACGATGGAATGATGCCAGTTTGCCCCGGAGCGGGTTATCTCGTAGTCTGGAAGTATGGACGTACACTTCACCGCTGAAACGGAAAAGAAACTCAAGGATATAGCCGCCCAGAGCGGACGCGCGACAGACGACCTTGTTGAAGATGCAACCGCTGCGTACGTTGACGAATTGATTCGCACACGGGAGATGCTTAACAGCCGTTACGATGACCTTAAGAGCGGCAGGGTGAAGCCTATTTCCCGAGACGAGATGGTTGCGCATTTCCGCGAAAAGAGCGATGCCGCGCGCCGAAGCTAGCTCCGTTTCATGATCACTTATGATTTCCATCCGGAAGTCCGGTTTTGATCTCGATGAGATTTGGCAGTTCATTGCGGCGGACAGTCCCCCCGCCGCAGACCGCCTTATTGCGGAAATCATTGAAGCAATCGATGCTGTCGTGACATTTCCTGGCATAGGTCACAGACGCCCCGACCTTACCTCACGGCCGCTGCGCTTCATTCTGGTATATGACTACCTGATCGCCTACGCTCCGGACGAGAAACCTCTGTGGGTTGTCGCTGTGATCCATGGACGGCGCAGCCCACGACTGATGGCCGCGATTCTCAGAAGCAGAGAATAGATCGCGGTGTCACAAAAGTGGCGAGTCGCCGCAGACTAAAGCAAACGGAGCCCAGAAGTAAAGGTGTGGGTGGGACTGGCGGATTTCGAGCATGGCTTTTCTGACTGCGCCGGCTTTGTCGGAGGCACCGTCGGCGAAGAAGTGGCGGTAGAAGGAAATCATGAATTTGGTGGTGCTTTCGTCGTTGACGTCCCAGAGGCTAGCGAGGAGACTGCGGGCGCCGGCGCCTAAAATGCCGCGCATGAGGCCGACTAGTTCGTCGGCTCCGGTGACGACACTGACGCCGGTGCTGCAGCCGCTGAGGGTGACTAAGTCGGCATCGAGACGCATGTGGCGAAGGTCAAAGAGTTGGAGGCGCGATTCACCGAGGCGGATGGCGGAGAAGAGGGGATTGTCGCGACGTAGGAGGCCGTGGGCGGCGATGTGTAGATAGCGTTTGGCCGCGCCGCGTGTTTCGAGAGCTTCGGGAGAGGTTTCATCGCCGAGGAGGAGTTCGGCTTCGGGTAAGATATCGCGAATGGCGGCGGCTTCCTGGCTGATGCGCGGGGCGGCGGCATCGGGGACGGCGAGGATGAGAGAGCCGCGAGCAGTGGAGGCGGGGCGGAGTGCGCAGCGGGCGAAGATGCTGGCGGAGGGCGCGTAGGAGATGGTGAAATGCTCAATGAGCGAATGGCCGCCGGCATCGATGAGCGCGTGGAAGGGAACGTGGTGGAGGAATCCGCTGGGGGCAAAGACGACGCGTTGGCCGCGCAGAAAGCCGCGAATGGGTTCGATGAGCGCTTGATAGAGTTCGGCGAGATGAAGGTTAGCGGCGCGGTACAAAGCGCTTTGAAATTTGGCAGCGTATTCGGGGCCGAGCGTGAACTTTGACAGTTGAAATTGCAGGAGGCGGAAGCTTTCTTTCATGGGCGCTATACGGCTGCCCGCCACATGGTGAAGAGTGTTGGCGGTGAGTACGAAAGCATGCATGCGGTCGCCAATGGGGAAGAATTCGACGAGCGAAGTGTTGGGAGGCAGGGTCTGTTGAATGGTTTGGGTGGGTAAAAAATCGAAGTTGTTGTGATTGGGAATGGTTTGCCGGTTGGCGGTTCCCCAGAGGCGCACGAGCTGTTGTTCGCCTTCCTGAATGCGAAGGCGGAGAGCGCGGATATTTTCGCTGGCGGGTGCGCGGGAAGCGCCGGCGGCCACTTCGAGTTGGCGATAGTGGGCGGTGAGATTACGGCGTAGTTCGGTGATCTGTTCGTGATCGGCGGGCTGATCTGGGAATTGGTGGGAGGGCTCTTCGTAGAGGCGTTCGAGAAGGCTTCTGGATTTGGCTTGCTGGACCCAGGAGAAGGCTTCCGGCAGGCCGGCTTGTCCGCGAGCGAGACTCAGGCGCGTAACGGCGGCATAGATTTCTGTTTTGTCCTGGAGGAAAGAGATCTTGAGTTCTTCGACCCACAGAGCGCGGCGGGCTTCTTCCATTTCGTGAATGGCGGCGACATATTCGTGGGAGGCGGAATCCCACTCGTTGCTTTTTTCATGCACTGCGCCGCGGAGGTAATGGAATTGAAAGCGGAGGGCAGGCGAGTAGAGGGTTTTTTCCATGTCGCGGAGACGGTCGCGTGCGGCTGGTAGATTCCCTTCGCCCATGAAGAGGCGGGCGAGGAGAGAATTGCAGAGGGCGAGCTTGCCGGCGAGGGGCGAATGGGCGAGTACGCCAAGGGCACGTTCGCTGAAGCGGCGGGCTTCGTCGAGCAGGCCATCGTGTTCGCAGACGAGGGCTTGATATAGATCGAGAATGGCGCGCCAATAGCGGATATCTTCACGGGCGA
>PMQB01000465.1 GCA_003169195.1 Bryobacterales bacterium | reverse complement strand
GCTTCGGCGCGTGTGCGGTCGCGGTGGTCGCGCTTATGGAGTTCCTTGGCGATGGATTCGACTTCGCCTTCATGGCCATGGATCTCGAGCGCGCGGCGTTTGGCACGTTCAGCGGGATCGGCGTCGAGGAAGATCTTGACTTGCGCTTCTGGGAAGACGACCGAGCCAATGTCGCGGCCTTCCATGACGATGCTGCCTTTCTTCGCCATGTCTCGCTGCATTTGGAGGAGGGCCCGGCGAACGGAAGGAATGACCGAAATCTGTGAAGCGGCTTGCGAAACTTTCAGTTCGCGAATTTCCTCGCTGACATCTTCGCCATTCAAGAGAACGCGATGATCGGCCCCGGGTAGTAGTTCGATCTTGGCTTCGTTGGCGAGTTGCTCCAAGCGGTGCATGTCACTGGTGGCGACGCCTAAGCGCAAAGCCCACAGGGCGACGGCGCGATACATCGCTCCGCTATTGACGTAGACGAAGCCGAGCTTATCGGCCACACGCTTGGCGAGTGTGCTTTTGCCTACACCGGCGGGCCCGTCGATGGCGACGATGACTCGTTTAGAAAGCATAGTTGGATTGAACAAAATCCGAGTATGGCACGGCGCGCGGCGATTGAATTAGTGCGCAGCGTCGAGGACTGGTTTCGGGCCTGCTTTAGCGCGGCGCATGATCCACGGCAAGGGCGCGAGGCAGGCGACGACGAGGGACATAAGCCAAAAGACATTCATGAAACTGATGACGCCTGCTTGGCCTTCCACCATTTGATACATCATGGCGAGCGCCTTTTTCGAAGCGGTGACAGCGTCGAAGCCTTGGCCCATGAACATGGAGACCAGGCCATCCATCATGCGTTTGAAATTGGGATTGCTGAGGTCGGTATGGCTGGCCATGTTGTGAATGTTGCTTTGATTTTCACGCGAGAGGTAAGTGGCCAAGAGCGAGGTGCCGATGCTGCCGCCCAGGTTTCGCGCGAAGTTGGACATACCGGAGATCTGATTACTCTTTTCTCTGGGCACGCCGACGTAGTTGAGCGTGCTGATGGGAATAAAGATAAACGGCATGAAGATGACTTGGATCATGCGAAGGCGCATCATAGTTTGGAACGGAATTTGCAGATTGATGATGGTCATCATATGCAGCGTGGCGGCGGTGCCAAGGAAGCCGATAGTGACGAGCAAACGCGGGTCGATTTTTGTCGACAGCAGCATACCCACTACGGGCATCATGACGACGAGCACCATGCCCGCTGGGGAAAGCGCCATACCGGCGCGCTCGGCCGTATAGCCGAGACTGCTCTGCAAGAACTGCGGGATGAGCACCGTTGTGCCGAAGAGCACCATGCCGAGCGTGAACGAGAGGAAGACCGCTGTTCCGAAATTGCGATTGTTGAGCAGGCGCACGTCCACGATGGGATTGTCGTGATACCACTCCCAGATGAAGAAGGCGACGAGTATAGGAACGGCGAGGCAGAAGAGCGTGGTGATGAAGTGCGACGAGAACCAGTCATCTTCCTGGCCCTTATCGAGCACCATTTGCAAGCAGCCGAGGCCGATGACGATCAGGCCGAGGCCAATGTAGTCGACGCGGATGCCGGATTTCTTTTCTTCCTTGAGCCATGGCGGATCTTCGACAAGGCGGCTGGTTAAGAAGAGCGAGAGGATGCCGATGGGGATGTTGATGAAGAAGATCCAGTGCCAGTTGAAGTTGTCGGTAATCCAGCCGCCGAGGGTGGGACCGATGGCGGGCGCGACGACGACCGCCATGCCGTACATGGCGAACGCCTGACCGCGTTTTTCGATGGGGAATGTATCGGCGAGGATGGCTTGCTCGGAAGGCTGAAGACCGCCGCCGCCTGCGCCTTGCAAGATGCGGGCGAAAATCAGAATTGGAAGACTGGGCGCGATGCCGCAGAGGAATGAACTGGCTGTGAAAAGAAACACGCACAGCATGTAGAAGCGTTTGCGGCCCAAGACAGTGGAGAGCCAGCCGGAGATGGGCAGGATGATGGCGGCCGATACCAGATAGCTGGTGAGGACCCACGTGGCTTCTTCGTAAGTGGCGCCCACTGAGCCCGCGATCTTATTGAGCGCGACGTTGGCGATGGAGGAATCGAGCACTTCCATGAACGTGGCCAGCGTAACGGTGAGAGCCACGATCCAAGGATTGTGCGCAGGTTTCCAGTTGCGGTATTGCGGAGGTGCCGATAATGCCATGCGCTGTTAATCCATTACGCGGACTTCGGGTTCAACGGACATGCCGGGGCGCAGACGATCAAGGCCCGGTTGATTTTTGTTGAAGCGAATGCGGATAGGGATTCGCTGCACAACTTTCACGAAATTGCCGGTGGCGTTCTCAGGAGGCAAAACGCTTGTGATGGCGCCGGTGGCACCGCCGATGTCGTCCACGTAGCCTTCGAAATCTTGATTGAGAGCGTCGACATGGAGGATGGCTTTTTGCTTGGGGTGAATGTTGCGGAGCTGGGTTTCTTTAAAATTGGCGGTGACCCAAAGATCGTCAAGCTGGGCGATGGTGAGCAATTGCTGACCGGCGGCAACGTGCATGCCGACTTCGGCGGAGCGCTTCATGACAATGCCACCGATGGGCGCGGTAATTTTTGTATAGCCCAAGTTGAGCTGCGCTTTTTCGACGGCGACTTCCTCGGTTTTGGCAGCGGCCTCTTCTGAAACAACGGCGGCGCGGCGAACAGCGAGTTGTGCGGGCGCGTTGCGTTGGTATTGGGCCAGACGGCTTTGTGCTTGCGCGACTTGGGCGCGCTTCTGATTGACGATTTGCAGGTCGGACTCAATGGTGCCTTGCGCGGCGGCGACTGCGGCGGCTTGCGCTTTGGCGGTGGAGGCG
The DNA here is from genome assembly GCA_003169195.1 of Bryobacterales bacterium. GTDB lineage: Bacteria > Acidobacteriota > Terriglobia > Bryobacterales > Bryobacteraceae > Bog-105. The sequence goes on along the minus strand of PMQB01000465.1, from coordinate 908 downwards.
ACNNGTTGAGTTTTGCACTTGCGTGATGGGCACGTTGGGTTGTTGCGCGGAGACCATGGTACGGGCTTGGGCGAGTTGCGCTTCGGCGGCATCCAGCGCTATCTGATAATCGCGCGGATCGAGATCAACCAGCGGGTCATTGGCTTTTACTGTTTGGTTATCGTCGACGTACACGTGCGAGATGGTGCCTTCGACGCGCGAACTGATGGCGTTGAGGTGGCCGTCGACTTCGGCGTCGTCGGTGCTTTCGAACTGGCGCTCGTGCAGCCAATACAGAGTTCCGGCGATGGCGGCCACCACCAGGACGATGAAGAAAATGGTGAATGCTTTGGCGCGGCCGCGCGTGGCTGAAGGAGGTGTAGGTGCGTCCACTTTGGTTTCTGGATCTTTCTGTAAAGTGCTGCTCATTTGGGACCTTCGCTCTGTTGATTAGTTAAAGTGCCTTCCGCTTCGCCCATGGCGCGTGCCAGCGCCAATTTTGCTAACTGATAAGAAAAGAGACTGGAGATGGAATCGCTATCGGCGCTGGCTACCTGTTGCTGCGCTTGGACAACTTCCAGAGTTGTGGCCACACCCGCGCCAAAACGGTCGCGCGCTTGTGCCAGTGTTTCGTTTGCCAGATCGCGGCTCGATTCGGCCAGGTGCACTTGGCCTTGCGCCGCTTCCATTTCAATCAGCGCCGTTCGAACATCTTGCTCCACCCGGCCGCGTTCATTGATGAGTTCAGCGCGGCGTTGATCGAGTGTTGCTTCTGCTTGCAGAATATCGCCTTTGACTCGACCGCCCTGCCAGATGGGAACGTTGACGGCTGCGGTGACGGCAAAGGCGCCGTGAGTTTTGGTGGGATTGGGTCCGATGACGCCGTAGTTTCCGTTGATGGAGGCAGAAGGCAAACGCTCGGCGCGCGC
>PMQB01000247.1:10985-11128 GCA_003169195.1 Bryobacterales bacterium | reverse complement strand
ACCATTGCCCAGCGCGGGCAGAGCAGCCTGATTTATCGATGCCGGGCAAAAAATCGCGAGTTTCGCTGGATCGAATCGAACCTCAATCTTTTTCGAAGTTCGGCAAACGCAACGTCGGAACTCATTGTCATTTCGCGCGATGT
>PMQB01000247.1:0-10949 GCA_003169195.1 Bryobacterales bacterium | reverse complement strand
GAGATTCGCACGCCGATGAATGCCATCCTGGGTATGAGCGACCTTCTCAAGGAAACGCAACTCGATCCCACTCAGCGCGAATATGTCGACCGCTGCCGCCGGGCCGGTTCGAATCTCCTATCCTTAGTCAACGACATTCTCGACTTATCTAAGATTGAATCGGGCCGCGTCGAGTTGGAGAAAATCCCCTTTGACCTTGAAGACCTAGTGGCGAAAACGATTGACTTACTAGCGCCCAGGACGCATATGAAAGGAATTCGCCTAAGCGCGTTTATTGCTCCTCAAGTCTCTCTTCGGTTAATCGGAGACCCGGTCCGACTACAGCAAATCCTGGTGAATCTGATTGGCAACGCTGTGAAATTCACCGAGCGCGGAGAGGTTGTTGTAACGGTGATGCCTCATGAAAACGGCCAGCCGGGACACTTGCGGTTCGATGTTGCCGATACAGGTATTGGTATTCCTGCTTCGAAACTCGAGACCATCTTCGACAACTTCACCCAGGCGGAAGCCTCTACCACGCGACGATTCGGTGGAACCGGATTGGGTTTAGGAATCGCGCGCAAGCTCGTTCAGTGCATGCAAGGCAGCCTTACGGTGCGGAGCACGGTTGGGGAAGGGAGTACCTTCAGTTTCGATGTAGTCTTCGTTATCAATGGGCAACCTGAACCGCTACGGACGATTGTCGCCGCCGCCCCTCACCGCCGCGAAGACTCCGGGGCTCGCGCTAAACTGCTCGTTGCCGAAGACTCCGAAGACAACCGCTTTCTGGTGGAAGCGTACCTCAGTGACCAGGCATTCGATCTGCGATTCGTAGAGAACGGCGAGGAAGCCTGTCACTTGTTCGAAGTGGAAAAATTTGACTTAGTGATTATGGATGTGCAAATGCCTGTTATGGACGGCCTGATTGCCACCGAGTCCATTCGAGCATTCGAACGCCAACATAGTCGTGCACGAACCCCGATTCTGGCTTTAACCGCCGATGCACTCGTTGGAGACTCCGAACGCAGCCAGGCCGCGGGCTGCGATGGTCATATCGCCAAACCTGTATCCAAAGAAGAGCTGGTCTCGGCTATCCGCGGTGCCTTGTTTCACTGTTCCAAATCGTCCAGCTAACGGTGTTCTCAGGGCTCCAGGGCCTCCGCTCCTGAAGCTAAGGACCGGACGGTGGAGAGACCCACCTGCTAAGGCTGAGCCAAATGCAGCAGGTTCAGAAGGACGGGTACGAATTGCAGACTGTCGACTGGCTCCTCGATGCGGCTCTTGCCCACGCCTGCGCCGGCCATCATCCAGACGGAATGGGTGGAAATTCGAAAAAAACTGCCGTGGTTGCCGCCGGGGTTAGGAAAGCGCACGTTGAAGTTCCAATGGTCGGCCGCGAATAGATGAATGTCGGCCTGCACCAGTTCGCGACGGCGCCGCTCATAGCGCAGCGTAACTTGATCCATGCCGGGGCGGCCGGGCACATTCTCGCCGACGGGTGAAAGCTCTTCGATGGCGCCAATCACGCCATTGGAGTAGCGAGTTTTGTGAATGCTTTCAAACCATTCCTTTTCGGTGTGCCATTGACTGAGCCAGACTTCGCGATTGACCGATTTGGGAATCGACAGGTCCGGATCTTGGAATAGAGCGAGCGGCAATCCGCTGCGCCATTCTCCCTGCACGGGCTTGACAAGAATGCGGCCATCCGCTCCTGTGATGATCTCCAACTGGCTGTTCTCATCGGCATAGAGCCAGTAGGCATGCTGACCGGGCGCGGGGTCTTGTATGCGCATAGCAGTGAAGTCAATAGGCTTGGCGGCGAGTTGAGGTTGCGGGAGGTTCAGGGCGCGCTGTTCTGAAAAAAGCTTGGGGTAGTTGACATAGCGGAAAGACTGCTCATCATCCAATTTTCCATTGGCATCCAATTGCAAGCCGCCGGCCGCGGGGCCAATCAGGTAGTGGAGTAATTGACTTTGCGTATTGGAATCGCCAAGGCTCATTTCAGGGATGTAGTCGCTGATTTTTCCTTTAAAGGGATTTTTGGAATCTGGCTCAAAGACAAGCAGCCGCTTGAGCTTGTTGAGATAGCTGCTATAGGCTTCGCGTTCGTCCTGCCAATCTTCAAGTTCCTGGCGCAAGCTCCAGGCAGCGCGGCGTTCACCACTTTCCAGCTGTGCGCGGGTCCACTTGCGCGGCTGTTGGTGAACCACTACCTTGCGAATTCCGATGGCAGCGGCGAGAACCTTGAGTTCCTCCTCGAGTTGCGTGGCGGTGTTGGCCCACTCGGCACGGTGATGGTCAATTGTGTCTGAGAGCGCGTGGGCGGCGGCCCTGCGCACGGCGGGTAAGATCTCGGGGCGGGACAGTTGCTGGAACAGGATATGAATTTTGTTTAGATCGCTATTTCGCAGGTGGAGCGCTGCTCGTTCGTTGCCGTCTATGTCAAGCCATGCGGTGGGGTATTGATCGGACTGATCTTGCAGATAGAAGGAGGCGTCACTCGGGTTGACGACTCTATGAAGGAGTGGGTAGAGGCTCTTGAATTTAAAATCACTGAGTTGTTCGCGATTGGTGACAACGTGGTGTGCGCCGCCGGCCCGGCTATTGAGAAGGTCGGTCAAACTGTAGGTCTGACTGACAATATCGGGCACGTTGTTCATGCCGTGGTCGGACACCATGACGAAGAGCGTTTTATCGGCCAGCGGACTTTTTTGGATGGCGTTCCAGAGTTGTCCAACCAGTACATCTATCTCTTGAAACTCTTTCAGCATGGCGGCTGGTTCGCTGGTGGCGTGGCCTTCGTGATCTACCTTGCCTGTATAGAGATCGAGGTAGAGAATTTGCGGATTCTGGAGGCCGGTCTCTAACTCATCCTGTGTTTGCTGTTCGAGTAGTGAGTCATAGGAGGGCGTAGCCCCTTCGAGCATGGAGAAGATGGATTTCGAGGAGAAGCGGCGCTTTAGAACATCTTGCAGGGTGAGCCAGCGAACTCCACGCTGAAAGAGCTGGAAGCTCTGGAACACTTGGGGGTATTGAAAGTGGTCAATGAGCAGGGGGATGCCCGCACGATCAAGCACTTCGGCGCCGGGCATGTCAACTTGCTTTTGCTGCGCGTACCCTATATAAAGCGGGAAGAAATTCAGGTAGTCATAGACTTCGCCGGTGTAGCGATCGTATTCAACATTGCCGCGAATCACGGTGTGGTGTCCCGTATCGAGCATCGACCAAGACGGGGCTGACAGGCTGATGCCGCGGGTGTAGAAGTTTTCGTAGATGGTGCCTTGCTCGGCGAAGACGCGACTGATCCAAGGCAATTTGGATTTGCCGCTAGCTGGGTCACGCTCTCGCATAGCGCGCATGAGCTGGTCTTGACCCATACCATCCACCTTCAAGATGACCACTCGGATGGGCAAAGATGCACTCTGCGCAATGGCAGCGGCGAGAAAGGAAATGGCGATGGAGAGAAAACTGCGAAAGAGGCTCGAGATCACCGCAACGTTTCGGGAGTACCCGACCCTTCTGCAAGACCGGAGGCAGCGCCGACGCCGTGCATCGAGTCGAGGGCGGCTCGACACTCCGTTTTCAGTTGGGCGTCGGCAGAGAGGCCGTGCAGCTTTTCGATGGCACGTTCGGCGCGGTCGCGGGTGGCGGGAGTTTCAATCTCGGGGAGCAGCGCAGTGAGTTCCGAGAGGACCCGCTCAATGTGTGCGCGATCATAGGCTACTTCCGGCGGAGTTCCGGCGGCGGACAGGGTATCGAGAAAATTTAAATCGTAGTCGACGCGCCGATAATGATCGAGGCGGGCTAAGAAGTCATCGCCTTTGGCTTGGTGAGTATAGAGGGCGAGCGACGCGTAATGAAAAATTCCGTCTCGTACTTGCTCGGATTTGGTTGCTTCAAAACGGGCGAGTTCGATGCGCCGATCTTTTTCAAGGCGATGGGTAAACAGACTATTTTCATCGGCGGCGGAGGCACGCAACATGTCGTAACGCAGCACAGCCGCCGCTAACTCTTTTTTTGCGGAGGTTTCCAGCGGATTGACGGAATAAGCACCGATGCGTTGCTGCATGGCAGAGCGCAGAGTGGGATCAACACTACTATCCAAAGCGAGAGCAACGCGGAATTTGGAGTAGCAACTAAGCCGCTCGGTCTGGTTCATAGCTGTACCGCGACGCGAGGCGTAGAAATCGTAGAGGTCGGCGCCCACGAAGTAATACCAATTCCCAAATCGCGAAAGCCCAATGACTCCGCTGGTGATTTCGGTGATGGCGCGTTGCGTGAGTTCGTGGCGGCGCAGGTGGGTGCCGTCATAGAAATCGACCATCAGCAACGGCATTTTGGGATAGGCCAGACTGTAGACGCCGAGTGGGACAACTTCGCGAGTTTGGCCTTTCCACGTGCGCCGATAGAGAGTGTTCTTCAAAAGATGGTCGCGCTGCGTGTACGGATCTTTCAGGTTTAGGAGTGTCCAAATGGAACCGAGACGCGGCCCGTCTGGAGGAGTGAGGCGATCTGTGGGGTACCAGAGTACCGCGTACTGATTTCGTGTGCCGGCCAAATTGATGGCTTCGAAGAGAAGTCCCGTTTTATCCGCGCATTGACGGAGCAACTCCCAATTGCGCGCGCGTATCCGTTCGTCTTCGAAATTGGCATTTTGACCGAATTCGGCGGCACGGTGGCCACTCACGAAATCTCCCAACATACTCTTGCGGAGTTCGAGACGGGCAATGACCGTATCGAGTTCTTTCCGGGTAAGTCCCGTTTCGCGATTGGTGACGGGCGCTGATTGCAAATAGCTTTCCGCTTCCTCCAAGTGAAGGCGCTCATGATCGATTTGGTTGTTCCGGTAAGCGCGCGTGCTGGCGCGGACCGACATGGTCAGTGGGTCGAGGACGGTCCACTGCACAACGTTCCTCATGGAGGAAGACACGACCGCGTGTTGCGGAAGACTGAGGTTCATCAAAGGCTTCAAATCGCTGGTGCGAACTTTTGATGAACCGTCGCCAACTTTCCAATAGAAAAAGGGTACTGCGGACAACGCACGTTTCTCCCAAGTAGGGCGCGAATAGGTCAGAAGCCAGACGTAACTGACACGATCGTTTTCAATGCCGGAGTCACCTAGTGTGTCGCGCAAAACGGCGACCAGAGGAATGTCGCGTCCCGCGCCGTTGACGTCTTCGCAGGCTCGGCAAAACAGCGTGAGAAGCTGTGCCGAATTGCCCGCAGGACTGCCTTGCCAGTAATAATGCGCGGACACTAGCGACGGTTCCGCCGTCGAGCGGCGGCCGTTCGCGACAGCCAAGCCAAGAAGCGCAAAAATCTTCCAATATGCCTTTAAACGCAACAATCCTCCCGAGCGATCTCTTCGTAAAGACGTAAATCGGAGCAAAATAGATGCGCAAGAAAAGGCGGGGAGGTTACCAGCGGGTGGGGCGTGTTAACTTTAAAACGAAGTGCGCTTCGACACTGCTCTCAATTTACTGTGGCTAGTACTAGGCCTTTTGGCCTTCGTAGCCACGTTGCGGTCAAAGCAGAAAACCACTTGGTTGCAGATTTTGGGAGTCGCGTTGGTTGTAGCTGCACTGTTCCCTTTCATCTCGGCCACCGATGATCTGCTGCGCATGGAACAGTCGAACCGACCTACAAGTGCGAATGAGCATTTGATCCGGCTGTATACAAACATGGAGACGCCCTTGCAGGCCGAAGCACCGCAGTTAAGCTTGACGATTTGTTTCCTGCTGTTTGTCTTGCCACTACGGCGACGGTGCCTGGAGCGAAGCGTACCGATTCGCATTGGCCGATCTCCGCCAGATTTCTCGCGCTAGCATCAAATTCAATCAGAAGAAAGAAAGAAGGAGGGGTGTGTGCATCGCCTTACTTGGCAGGTGTCAGCGAGTCTCCTTATTGCAGTTGGATGTATGGCCCAAACGCCTGCTCCAACTCAAGCCTTAACCTGGCAAGAGACTCAAGAGCGATTTCGCTCGAACAATTCGAATTTGTTAGCGGGACAAGTGTCCATTGAAGAAGCTCGAGCGCAAGAGATTACGGCGTTTTTGCGACCGAATCCAGATATCACGTTCGGGTGGGATCAACTCACACCGTTCAGCGGCAATCCATACCGGCCCGTTTCGCAGTCTTATCTTTATTGGAGTTTCAGCTATCTGCATGAGCGGGAACATAAGCGCGAATTACGTTTGGCGAGCGCGAAAGGAGCAACCGCCATTGCTGGATCGGCACAGGCCGATTTGGAACGCAATCTATTGTTTAGTTTGCGCGATGCGTTTGTACGAGTGCTGCAAGCCAAAGCAGTTGTGGCGGTAGCACTGGACGGGCTTGCTTATTACGACAAGGTGCTAGCGATTAATAAGGACCGCTTCAACGGCGGGGCCATTGCGCATGTGGATTTTCAGCGGTTGGAACTGCAGCGCCTGCAGTATCTGTCGGATCTTCAAACGGCACAGGTGAATTTGCGGACGGCGAAGATCGATTTGCTGCAACTAATGCAGGACCGTTCGCCGGTTGACCAGTTCGATGTGACCGGAGACTTTGACTATGTGGAGCCAACGGTGACGGCGGAAGAGTTGCGGACAACGGCACTGCAGACGCGGCCGGATTTGAAGGAAGCGCAACAAACAGTGGACAAGGCGAAGACGGATTACAAACTGGCGGTTGCGGATGGTTCCACAGACCCGACGTATGGCTTCGATGCGGCACACCAACCGACACCGTTGAACACCTATGTGGGTTTCAGTGTCACGATTCCGCTGCGAGTTTTCGATAAGAACCAGGGCGAGAAGCTGAGAACGCAGTTAGATGTGGGCCGTTCGCAGAAATTGCTGACGGCCACCGAGACGGCCGCGCTTCACGATGTGGATTCGGCGTACGCCACGCTTGCAAGCACGCTGAGCCTGCTGCGACCTTACAAAGATAAGTACTTAACAGAGGCGGAGGAGATCCGCTCGACGATTCGGTTTTCGTACGAACATGGCGCTGCGTCATTGATTGATTTTCTGGACGCGCAGAACGAGTACCGCACAACGCGGTTGAGCTATCTGAATCTGGTGGGCGCTTATTTTTCGGCGGCTAATCAAGTGAACTTTGCGGTAGGGCGCGAGGTGATTCGATGAAACGGACAAGAGTATTGTTGGCGATGCCACTGTTAGTGGGTGCTCTGCTGACCTCTAGTTGTAGCACTACAAAGGCAAAGGTGGACGAAGCGGCGGCGGCGCCACCACCGGTGCAAGTAGTGGAACAGCATCCGGATCAGAACGTGATCAAGGTGGACCAACCGGAACGTTTCAAGCTAGCGACGGTGGGCGAGCGCGAAGAGAAACCTGAAACGCATGCCACGGGATCTGTAACGCCGGACGTGGAGCGATCGGTGCCGGTGGTTTCGCTTGCTTCGGGCCGAGTAGTGGGCATTTACGCCAAGTTAGGCGATGACGTCAAGAAAGGCCAGTTGCTGCTTAAGGTGCAGAGCAACGATATTGTAAACGCCTTCCAGACCTATGAACAGGCAAAGGCCGATGAGAAATTGACGAACACGCAATTGGACCGCGCCAAGCTTTTGTATGACAAAGGCGCGATTTCGCTGAACGATTTGCAAGTGGCGCAGGACGCGGACGAAAAAGCCAAGGTTGCGGTGAAAGCAAGCGGCCAGCAAATTCGCACGCTGGGGGCGGATGTGAATCGAGAAGACCCGGTGGTGACTGTTTATGCGCCGGCATCGGGCACGATTGTGGAGCAGAACGTGGTGAATGCTTCCAGCGTACACACACCGGACAATCAGCCGAATCTGTTTACGATTGCGGATCTTTCGCGCGTATGGGTGCTTTGTGACGTTTATGAGAATGATTTGCCGGCGGTGCGATTAGGAGAGACGGCCGATATCAAGTTGAATGCGTATCCGGACCAGACATTTCACGGGAAGATCACCAATATCGGCAAAGTTTTGGATCCGAACTTACGCACGGCCAAGGTGAGGATCGAGTTAGCAAACCCCGGCATTATGCGCGCTGGGATGTTTGTGACGGCGATTTTTTATGGATTGAAAGGCACTACGCACGCGATTGTGCCCAGCAGTGCGGTTCTTCACTTGCATGACAGGGATTGGGTATTCGTGCCTGCGGGCAATGGGCAGTTCAAGAGAAATGAAGTAACGGGCGGAAAAATCGAGAACGGCACGCAGATCATTTTGAGCGGGATTACACCGGGCCAGCAGATAGTGGAAGACGCACTGGCGCTTAATTCCGAGAGCGAGCAGTAGAACATGATTCGAGGTTTCGTTAACTACTCGCTGGCGAATAAACTGCTGGTTCTGGTGATCGGCGCCATGCTGCTGGGCTGGGGTGCAATTTCTTTCAAGAACTTGCCTGTGGAAGCGTACCCGGATGTGGCTAACAACTACGTGCAGGTGATTACGCAGTGGCCTGGCCGCGCCGGCGAAGAAGTGGAACAGCAGGTGACGATTCCGATTGAAGTGCAGATGGCCGGCATTCCGCAAATGGCGAATATTCGCTCGATCTCGGAGTTTGGTCTGTCGGTCGTGACGATGAATTTCGACGATGAATCGAACAATGATCTGAACCGGCAGAAGGTGCTGGAGCGGCTGTCGCAAGTGACGCTGCCGAGCGGACTGCAGCCAACGATGGGGCCCGATTACAGTCCGGTGGGTCAGTTGTATTGGTACACGCTCACGAGTACGAATCCGCAGTTCGACTTGATGCAGTTGAAGTCGCTGCAGGATTGGGTGCTGACGAAGGAGTTGAAGTCGGTGCCGGATGTAGTGGATGTTTCAAGCTTCGGCGGTGTGACGCGCGAGTATCAAGTACCGGTTGACCCGAATAAGCTCATTTCCTATGGGTTGAGTATTGGTCAAGTGGAACAATCGCTGACAAATAACAACGTCAACGCGGGTGGGAGTTTCATCCAGGCGGGCGAGCAGCAAGTGAACGTTCGCGAAGTGGGTTTGTTCAAGAATGTGGGTGACATCGGGCAGACCGTCCTCAAGAATCAAAACGGTACGCCCATTCTAGTGCGCGATATCGCGATGGTGACGCAAGGGGCGAAAATTCGTTTGGGCAAAATTGCCAAGGCGACACATGGCGAGGTTGGGAAGGTGATTGACAATCCCGACACCGTTGAAGGAATCGTGCTGCTACGCAAGGGTGCGAACGGCGACGCGATGCTGGCCGCGCTGCATGACAAAGTGGATTTCCTGAACAATCATTTTCTGCCGAAGGGCGTGAAGATCGTGCCGTTTTTGGACCGCAGCGAGTTAGTGCATTTCACGACACACACGGTGATGCATAACCTGACTGAGGGGATTTTGTTGGTGTCGGTTATTTTGTTTCTGTTCTTGGGGAACTTGCGTTCGGCGCTGATTGTGGTGCTGACGATTCCATTCGCGCTGCTGTTTGCTTCGATCTGTTTGGATTTGGATAAGGTGCCAGCGAATTTACTTTCGTTGGGAGCGCTGGATTTTGGCATGGTGGTGGATGGTTCGGTAGTCGTGGTAGAGAACGTGCTGCGGCACATCACCACCATGCGAAACAGAGAAAAGACGCTGCCGGAAATCATCCGCGAGGCGGTGCAAGAAGTACAGCGGCCGGTGTTTTTTGCGCGCGCCATTATCATTACAGCTTATCTGCCCATTTTTACTTTGCAGCACGTAGAAGGGCGTTTATTCCGGCCAATGGCTTTAACCGTAGCGTTTGCGCTGTTGGGCGCATTACTGTTTTCGCTATCGATTTTACCGGTACTGTCGGTACTGTTGTTTGGTCCGAATACGAAGGAATGGCACAATCCTATTCTGGAAGCGCTGATTAAGGGCTACCGGAAGTCACTCGAATTCTTTATGAGTTCGCTACCGCGACGCTTGCTGATTGTGGGCATTGCGGTGGGTCTGCTGTGCGTCTCAATAGGTCTGATGGTGACGGGGGCGATTGGTTCGGAGTTCCTGCCGCATTTGGATGAAGGCGCGATTTGGGCTCGTGGCACGCTGGCGCCGAGCACGGGGCCGGAAGAAGGCGAAACGGTGATGAACAAGGCGCGCCTGATCTTTGCGAGTTTCCCAGAAGTCACAAAGGTGGTGAGCCAGGTGGGACGGCCGGATGATGGAACGGACTCTTCGCTGTTTTCCAATACAGAGTACTTTGTGGATCTGAAGCCGAAGGATCAATGGCGCGCGGTGTTCGGGCAGAACAAAGAAGAGTTGATTCGCGCGATGGACCGGGAAGTGGAAAAGATGCCGGGCGTGATTTGGAACTTCTCACAACCGATTGCCGACAACATGGAAGAAGCGGTGAGTGGCGTAAAGGGTGAGTTGGCCATCAAGATTTTTGGGACGGATCTCAAGGAATTGGAAGGCAAGGGCGATGAGATTATTCGCGTGATGGGAACCATCAAGGGAGTGCAGGATCTTGGCTTGTTTCGGGTGGTGGGGCAGCCGAACCTGAACGTCACAATTGATCGTTTCAAGGCGAGCCGCTTTGGTTTGAATGTGAGTGACGTGCAGGACGCGGTGCAGACGGCGGTGGGCGGGAACGCAGTGAGTCAGGTGCTGGAGGGAGAGCAGCGGTATGACCTTGTAGTGCGATATCTGCCAGAATACCGGAATAGTGCGGATGCGATTGGGAAGATACGGCTGCTAGCTCCTACCGGAGAACGCGTCTCACTTGACCAGATTACGAATATCGAGATGCGTGACGGCGCGTCGCAAATCTATCGCGAGAACAACACTCGTTATGTGGCAATTAAGTACAGTGTGCGCGGCCGCGACTTAGGCAGCACAGTGGATGAGGCGATTCAAGAAGTCGGGCGAAGAGTAAAGCTGCCGCCGGGTTATCACCTGGAGTGGGCGGGCGAGTATGCAAGTGCGAAGCGAGCGAATGCTCGACTAGCGCTGATTGTACCGGTGACCGTGATGGGCATTTTCTTCCTACTCTATTCGATGTTCAAGTCGTTCAAGT
>PMQB01000096.1 GCA_003169195.1 Bryobacterales bacterium | reverse complement strand
GACAGGAGATCTTCTTTGCGGTCGAGGGTGGCGGTTACCGTGGGAGTTCTGAAGTAGGTGTAGATTCGGGGTTTGCCGCTTGCCTTGAATTGGCCCCAAGCGACGTTGAATTCTTCGTCGGTGAATTTGCCGGCTTTGGTGAAGAAGAGAGCGATGAAGACGTCACAGGAACGAACGGCTTTGTTGTAGTCGTCTTGGAGCCGGGTGTCGGACATGGCGTCGAGGAAGTTTTCCCAACGGATGATTTCGAGATAGATAGCTTGCTTGCGGAGTTCGTCGTTGCGCTGACGAAGGTATAGTTCGAAGGCGTCGCGGTCTTCGCGAAGTTCGGAGGAGGAGGCTAGGAAGATGCGAAGTGTGGTGATTTTATCGCCAGTTTCGCTTTTCGTCCAGCCGGGGAGTTTGTAGAGCAGTTGAACTACATCCATTTTCTGGTAGCTGTTGCCACATTCTGCTCGCCGTTTGTTGTGATAGAGACGACGGATTAAATCGCCTTGGTCAAAGAAATATGGCGTGGGTGCGTTGCTGCATGCTTCACAGGAACAGGGGACCAGTGTTTTGACCTTGTCCTTCAGGCCAGGGAAGGATTCATTCAATCCATCCAGGTCAGAGGAGATGGCGCTCAAGAGTCCGATCGCTTCCGGTCCGCGGGCGCGGATTTCAATTTGCTGGCCGTCGGGGAGTAACTCTACCAAGGCGCCCGTCGAGTCGCGTTCGAAGAGCACTCCGGTCACCCAAGCCATGGTGGGACGTTTTACAAAACGGTGCATGCGTACGGTTAGGCGGCTGATGATCCCTTTCGGCAAGAAGTCGTATTTGTAGCGCAGTACGAGATCGTTGGGCTGGTTCCAGTCTTTCACGTCGGTGGGTTTGGCGGGAGGAAGAAGTTGCGGGGCGAGCCACTCTCTTGGAGACTTGTCCGGGAGTTCGTAGCAAAGCTCGAATTTTTTCATTAAGGCGAGGAGCTCGGCGTGCTTGGCTGCGTAGGCAGAGTCTTTCCAGATGCGCGTGCAATCTTGTTCGCCGAAGCGCCCAAGATTTTTCTTCACGGACTCATCATCCAGAATCTTGAAGACGGCTTGCGTAGCCCATTCGTTTTGCAGGATGACGGTGTCTTTGAGCAGGATGTCTTTTTGAAAGTGCAGGAAGACGCCGAGGTCATGGAGATATTGACTTAGAAAGAGTGCTTTAGTTTCGTCGAACTCCAGGTGACGCTTGTAAATGTTGAAGTATTCGTGTTGAGAAATATAAGGCTCGTTCGCGGCACGGTCTTCGATATCGGCGCGCACTTTGATCCATGGAGCGGGCAGTTCCTCGCCGATGTGGGGCAGGTGGGCGGCGAAGTATTCGATAGCGTCGCGAAGGGGGTCGGCGGCTTGGGCTTGCCCCAAGTCGCCTTGGAACTTTTCTTTGACGGTCGTGTAGCGGCCTTTGATGCCGTCGAGATCGATGGACTTGCTGCGACCACTTTTTTCGTTTTGGAAGATGAGTACGGGGCTGCCGCCGCCGAAGACTTCTACTAGACCGAGCCAGTAGCGGAAGCAGGGGTCTTGGACGGATTTGTCGTCTTTACGTGTGTCGTCTAACAGAATGTACAGAGAGCGGTGGGTGAGGAAGAATTGGTGAGTGGCGTGATAGATTTCTTGGCCGCCGAAGTCCCAGACGTTTAGGCGGAAGGTGCGGCCGTTCTTGAGAGTAAAGGTGTGGCGATGGATAGAGATGCCTTTGGTGCTTTCGGCTTCGGCGGGCATGGGTTGATTCGGCTGGTACAAGCGGCGAAGGAGGCTGGTTTTGCCGGCGCCGCCATCGCCGATGATGAGCATTTTGGCTTCGTAGAGTTGGTCGCCACCGGTTTTGGTTCGCTCGGCGAAATAGTTGAGGACGGCGTCGTTGCCTTGTTGGACGATCTCCGGGGGCGGATTGGTGAGGGGGCAATTCTCGACATACATGCCCGTACCTTGCCACTGCGATGTCCACTTTACTGGCAAGCCGCCGCGGATGAGATCCAGTAGCCCGGATAAATCGCGTACCCGAGTGTTGCAGAGGTCAAGCGTTTGCAAGGCGGAAAGCGAAGCGATTGGTGTTCCATCGCTCACCCGCGTGGATGCGAGGTCAACCGTTTGCAAAGAGGAGAGCGACGCGAGAGGTGTTATGTCGCTCACCTGTGTACTTTTGAGATAGAGCGAATGCAAGGTGGAAAGCGAGGCAAGGGCGGTCACGTCGCTCACCTGCGTGCGATTGAGGTTGAGCCAGCGCAAAGAAGAAAGCGAAACGAGGGGAGTTATGTCACTCACGCGCGTATTGGTGAGATCGAGGGTCTGCAAAGCTAATAGTGGAGAGAGGGCGGTTATGTCTGTGATTCGCCCTCCGCTCAGATCCAGGATTTGTAGTTCTGTTAGCCCGGACAGTGGCGAAATGTCCTCTCCCGCCTTCAAAGCCAGCCTTCGTAAACCTACAAGTTTTTGCAAAAACTGAAGACCGATGAATTGTTGGTTGGCTGGCCCTACATTGTGAGTTCTCCGCCATTTTCCGATTGTTGGATCATACCAGCCTGCGGACAAATACAAACACTCCAGCCAACCTAATTCAGCGACCTCGGCAGGGATTTCCGTTAGGCCGGAATTCGCCAGATCCAAGGTTTGTGACTTGGTTCGCTTGTTCTCTTCAATCAGCTTTTTCGCGAGTTCTGACATTCGCTTTCAATCTCAAACTATTCTATGGGCTGGAATCGAGTGCTTGTGAGTCTTTCTCGCCGCCTATCGATTGGGATAGGTTAAATTACGCAGGCAAGAAGTGGCGGCTGGAGAGTCTAACGGCATATGTCAAACGATTTTCAAGCCAATCGACGCGAAGTGTTACTAGCCATGGGCGCCGG
>PMQB01000578.1 GCA_003169195.1 Bryobacterales bacterium | reverse complement strand
TTTTAATTGTCGCCAATCAGTCAACGGATCGCATACGCATGGGTCGGGAAAGAAATACCCGTTCGCCGTCTGCTCAGCGGAAGGCCAAATCGGCCCTTTATAGCGATTGCAATCGTTACAACAGTAATAAAGGTTTTCGTAGACGGACGCCAGATCCGGAAACAACTTCTTCGGGCGGAAATGATCAACGCCAAAAGCGACAATGCCGAACACCGACGCTTCCGTCATTTCGCAATAGGCACACTGATATTCGAAATCTTTTCGGAGGTACTGCCGATAGAGAGTGTAGTCGGCGAAATGAGGAATGTCTTGGCTTGAACGGGTAAACCGAGCCATTTGTAGAGGGTTACTGCAACTTGCTTGTTCGTAGATCGCGAATGGCTTGTTCCACTCTATCGAGTGTGGTTTCGATTCGGACCATTCGTTCCTGGCTCCGAGTTTCCATCAGATCTGCCTTTTCGAAGTCTTGGCGGTCAAAGTAGTCTTCGATTTCGGCCAGACGCTGTGTTTCTTCCGGATTCAACCCCCCGGCGTACTTCTTGGAGATGAGTTCGACGCGTTCGCGAAGGTAGGAGTCATCCGCGAGCGGATTGCGCGCTGGTTGCGGCACTGGCATGCTATAAAATTCCACTCCTTCTACTCCCTAAACTACTCATCGACATTTCCTCCCCAATCTTGCAGCCCTCCAGCACTATAGTGTTCCACTGCCGTAAAGTTTCTCGCCGCGACCCCTCAGTTTGCTATCCCTCAGATTATTCCGACAGCCTTCTAAACATCACCAGCGCATCCACATACCCCAGCCTCGGATGCAAAAACGCCTCAGGCAGCCGTCCCACTATCGTAAATCCCAAACTCTCCCACAGCCTCACAGCTCGCTCATTCGTCGAAACTACAAAATTGAACTGCATAGCCCGAAATCCACTTGTTTTCGCCCGGTCCAGCGAATGCAAACACATGGCCCGCGCAATACCCCGTCCTGTTGCCTGTTGATCCGTCATATACCCGCAATTGGCCACGTGCGCTCCACCGCCGCGCTGGTTCGCCTGCAAAAAGTATGTGCCCAGAATCCGCCCCGCCTCCTCAAACACGAACACGTCATGCCCATCCGCCATCCAGTAAGCCAGCGCGTCTGCGCGCGAAATATTTCTAGGAACGGTATACGTTTCTCCGGCGCGGAAAACGGGCTCGATGATCTGTAAGATGCCTTCGCCGTCGGCCGGGGTAGCCGCTCGAATCAACTCGTTCCGCCACCGCTAAAGATCCGGTGAAAGAATTGCTTCCAATGCCACTTGAATTCCTGGCAATCGGGAGCCGGCGCAAAACTCAGCACCTTCGTGCCGCGCTCAATACTAAGGGACTGCAACTCCGCCCCATCCGCCGTCACATTCACCGTCAAGAACGCTTTGCAACTGTCTGTGGAATCAATCTTCCAAGGCGAAGTGATCTTCTTGCTCGCCCAATCTGCCGCAAAGCGTGCGTAATCATACTGCTCGCAAGGCTTCGGGCACCAAGTCGAATAAGCGGCTTGGTAATTGTGCTCGTTCAGTTCGCTTAAGAATTGTTTGGCTACCTGCTTCTCACTGTAATCGTGCAAAACGAAGTAGCCTACCACCACCAGAATCACCGCGGCCAGTGCGGCCAGGATGATGTAGCGAATTGTCCGACTGCGCCGCTCATCCTCAATCCCATAACCTTCCAGGTAACTACTGGCCATAACACTAACTCCTTATTTCGCAACTGGATATGCTTTATCGTAAGCCGCCGAAGCCGCTTGGGTAAGATCAAGACCCGGTTTGAAATACAGAGTATTCGACACCTCAATCACTACGTCGACATTCTTTTCTTGCGCGAGTCCCTTCACTACATCCGCCATCTGACGCCCAACCCGGCCCAATACATCTTGCCGTTCGGCATTGACGTCAGCTTGTAGATCCTCCTGGAGGCGTTGTAGTTGCTTTTGTTTTGTCGTGAAGGTGGCCTGCAATTCAGCTTCTTTGCCCGGCTGCAGGTTGGGCGTAGCACCCTGCTTCTGTATATCTTGCAGTTCCTTTTGGATCGCCTCGATGGCTTTTTGACGGGGGCTGTATTTAGCCTCCATAATCGCGATATCTTTCTTAATCTCTTGCGTTTGGCTCACGGCCAGTTGCAAGTTGATAATGGCGACCTTGGCCGGAGCGAAATCTTGTGCCGAAAGGTGGCTGGCCACGGCCACAGATGCGATAAGGAGCGACACGCTCCGAAGATGCGAGAACATTACTTTCTAGACTCCTGTGTTAAAGCGATTAAAAACCGGGCTGATGAGCCGGATTGGATGGGGAATTCGCCCATAACAGGCTAGCATGCTCACGTATCGAGAATACGCCCTTTTGGGCCAATCGTGAGGGTGCGGTCCCGCCAGCGCACGGTCCTACCGCAATAGGACGCAAACCAGATTGCAAATGAGTACAAATCCCAGACCGGCGCGAGCCAGCAAAAGCCCACCGCCAGTGGGCTCTTCAGTACTATTCCTCCAGCGGCAACGGCAGAGAGAATCCGCAGCGCCGCCAGTAAAGCTAACACCGGCATAGCCCCACACAGCCACGCAATTACCATCCAGAGCCCTGCCTGCGTGATGGGCAAACCAAGATAGCCACCACCCTTTGAGAGTCGAATGGTGCGCGCCCAACGCAACTGGTGACGCCATACACCCAGCCAGGTCGCCTCGCCCAGCGTTGTCTCAACCACGTAGGTTGAGAGCACCACGCGCTTGCCTAGCCCCGTAATGCCCTTGGCCAGCTGGTAATCGTCGGCTATGTAGTCGCTGAAGCTGGCAAACCCGCCGGCCTTCTCCAAATCTTCGGCCCGAAACGCTAGCGTCGAACCCAACCCAAACTCACGCACTCCGATCAGTTGCGCCACCATTGTGCTGGGCATGAAGTCCGTCATGATGCCCAGCGCCTCCCAAGCGGCTTGGATATTATGCGCCTTTACTCGATACAAACACGTCACCACGCCTACGCCTGGATCGGCCAGCGGCGCAGTGACCGTCGCCAGGTAGTCAGCATCCACCTTGATGTCACTATCATTCACCACCCGCAACGGATACTTTGCATGCCCGCTCAGTTCTACGAGCAATCCCACTTTGCGATTCAACGTCGCGGGTCCGCCGCTAAAGAACCGCACCGGTGCCTGCGGATACCTGCTGTGCAAGTGAGCCACTTCCAGCGCCGCCGGATCATTGGCTTCCCTCGCCGCAAACAGAACTTCAAATTGCGGATGCTTCTGCTCCACCTGCGAAACGAACGCCTCTACGGTGTTCGGGTCCAACCCGCGCAACGGCTTCAACACCGACACGCCTTCCGTCCAAGCCGCCGGCTTACGCTTGGCAAATTGGCGCAGCGACGCAAAAATGGCCAGACACTGGTAAAGAATCGCCGGGAGAAAAACCAGCCAAAGGGCGCGCAAGCGTCTATGCTACCGTGCCAGCAGAATCACGCCGCCCAAAACCAATAAAGCTCCGGCAGCACGGCGTGGTCCAACCTTTTCTTTTAAAATCAGCTTCGCCAGCGCCGTTTCCAAAACAAACGTAGCCGCCGAGGCTGGCACCGCAAAACTCAAAGGCGCAATTTGCACTAACGCCATAAAGGCGAAAAACGAAACAGCCATCGCCACAACACTCAGAAGCAAATACCTTCGGCTCACTATCATCCGCAACAGCTTCGCCAAGCCGCGCGCATCCACCGCCTGCTCGCCGCTGCGCTTCATCTCGTAGCTCTGCAGCAAATCACCAAGAACCGTGGCCACCACGATAATCGAAAGCAGGGTCCACTTCATGGCGAGCTCTGTTCGCACTCTGTTGTCAGCGGCTTAGTGGCCCCTACAAGAGCCGTGCCAAAGAAAATCAGGAATGTGCCAATCCAGTTGGTGACTGTCACTGTTTCGCCCAAAAAGAAATGCCCTAAAACGGCAGCCAGGATATAACCCACCGCCGTCACGGGCACCACAAAGCTCAAATCGGCCCAGCTAAACAAGGCCATGCGCGTAAGCAGCCACAAAATCAGCAAGACTATGCCGAGAGCGACCAGCGGGTGAAACATCGCCCGAATAAAATCCAGCGGATTCGCCGACATTTTATCCGGAAGACTCCGCATCCCCAACGTCAAGCTAAGATTTCCGCTCGCATTCAAAAGAATTACCAGGAGCGCCAGCCAAAGAGTCTTGGCTTTGGTCGGCCGGGAAGGCAAGATCAGTCACCCGTGCTCAGGACGGGAGGCTGTTGCTCTTCCTTCTGCTTCACCTGATCCTTGACATATTGCTTACGCTTCGAGCGCAGCGCCAAATACTCTTTCGCTTCTTTGTAAAGCCGTTTGCGGTCGTTGTTATCGAAGATCGCCTTGCTCACCAAGCGGAACGCTACCTTCGGACGGAAATAATATTCGCCGTAGAATCGCTCCACCCATTCCACCAACTCACCTTTGTCCAAACCAGGGTAGTTGTAGTTGGGAAGCTGGTGCCCGGCTTCATCCGTCATCGAGTCAATCGTGATCAAGCCGTTCTTCTTCACGTGATCGTAGAACTCGGTACCCGGATA
>PMQB01000015.1 GCA_003169195.1 Bryobacterales bacterium | reverse complement strand
AACCCCAAGCGTCGACGACAAGGCTCTTCTGCAGAAAGCGAAACAGATTCACCATAAGATCGTTACGTTCGACAGTCACGTTGACGTACCGATTGATCTTGATGCCGCCACTGATGGCAAGTCGCAATTTGATCTGGTCAAGGTGGAGCGCGGCCATCTGAGCGGCGCTGCTTTAGCTGTCTTCGTCGGGCAGGCCAAACGCACTCCAGAGAACTATCAAAAAGCGCACGCTGAAGCAGAGGCAAAATACGAAACCATCGTCAACGTTGCCAAAAAGAATCCGAACCGCGCGGCGCTAGCCTATTCGCCCGCCGATGTTCGCAGCCTCGCTAAACAAGGCAAGTTCGCGGTAGTAATCAGCTTCCTCAACGCGTTCCCCTTAGGCAAAGACCTTTCGCAAATCGACGTTTGGTATGACCGCGGTGTCCGCATCTTCGGCTTCAACCATGCGGGCAACAATGATTGGGCCGATTCCTCCCGTCCCGTCTCTGGCTTTGGAGACAAGCAGGATGAGATTGGCGGCCTCTCCGATTTAGGCAGGCAAGCCGTTGCCAAGCTCAACGAGAAAGGCATTTAGATTGACGTCTCGCAACTCTCCACGAAGGCTCTGTATGACACGCTGTCACTCACCAAAGCGCCCGTAGCCGCCACTCACTCTGCTGTTAAAGGAATTGTCGATAACAGCCGCAACCTGAGTGACGAGGAGTTGCAAGCGATTGCCAAGAACGGCGGTGTCGTGCAGATCGTGGCCTTCAGCAACTATCTCCGCCCAATTCCGCAGGATGTGCAAGACAAAGTAACTGCCCTGCGCACCGAGTACGGCCTGCCTGAAAAAGATGATACTCAGCAAAAAACCTGGCCGCCGGAAAAGCAGAAAGAATACAGCACGCGCTGGCATGAAATCATCGCCGCTGCACCCAAAGCCACTCTCGCTCAACTAGTAGACTCCGTCGATTACGCAGTCAAGCGAATCGGCATCGACCATGTCGGCATCTCTTCCGACTTCAACCACGGTGGCGGCGTTACCGGCTGGGACAACGAAGGCGAGGCGCAAAACGTTACTGCCGAACTCCTGCGCCACGGCTATACCGAAGCGCAAATTGCCAAACTCTGGGGCGGCAATTTCCTGCGCGTCTGGGGCGAAGCACAAAGCGCCGGTCGCAAGCTCTCTGCCAGCGCTCATCGTTCTCACGGCAAGCAGGTGCATCATGTCTAAACTTACAAATCCCACTCAGTGGTCCACCTACGCGCTGACCGCGTTGCGCATTGTTGCAGGCTTTCTGCTTTCGCTGCACGGTCTAACACTGATCTTCGGCCTGTTTGCTACTCCTGGCCATCCATCGAAACCGCCCGTCGCCTTCACGCTCCTTTGGTTCGCGGGAATCCTGCAGCTAGTCGGAGGTCCGTTGCTCATCTTGGGCCTGTTCACCCGCCCCGCCGCGTTCATTCTCTCAGGCCATCTCGCCTTTGCATACTTCCTGGCGCATGCGCCGAAGGGCTTCTGGCCAAATCTCAACGGAGGCGAACTTGCTGCTCTTTATTCTTTTGTGTTCCTCTACCTGGCCGCTGTCCCTCAGCGTGCCTTCAGTCTCGACAGTCTCATCGCCCGCGTCGGACAAAAATCGTTTGCCGTTCCTGCAGCGGGTGGCAGCAACATTGAGGTGAATGCTTAATGCCCAGCAGGTCCGCCTCGATTCTGCTATCTCTGGGGGCACTCGGCTGTCTCGCCGTCGTTTCTGTGGCCGAGCACCTTGACGCTCCTTCGCCGCGAGTTGTTATCAAGAATCAGGGCTTCCTGCCTTTTGCCGACGCGCCCATAAACTACCGCTCGACCGATTTGGACGATCCAATCGCTCGCCTCGAAAAGCGGCTCGAACGCGGTGAAGTGAAGCTGCGCTACGATCCCGACCACGGCTACTTGCGCTCAGTCTTAGACGCTCTTCGTGTTCCCGTCAGTTCGCAGACGCTCGTCTTTGCCAAAACCAGTTTCCAATTTCCGCAAATCAATCCAGCCAATCCGCGTGCCCTCTATTTCAATGACGACGTCTATGTCGGCCAAGTACATAACGGAAAGTTCCTTGAGTTCGCCTCCTTCGATCCCAAGCAGGGCGCCATTTTCTACGTCATCGATGAGCGTCAATCGGACCACCCTCGCTTTGAGCGAGCCGCAGTCGATTGCGTTCAGTGCCACGTAGCGAGTTCAACGCGCGGTGTGCCAGGTGTCATGCTGCGCTCAGTCTTCACGAGACCGTCCGGCTATCCGGCAGCGGGCGCCAAGTCGTTTGTCACGGGCCAAGAAAGTCCGTTGAACGAGCGCTGGGGTGGCTGGTATGTCACCGCGCTCCACGGTGCTGAAGGCGCCATGGGCAACGCGCTTATCTCAACTCCAGATCATCCCGAGCAACTCGACAAACCCGCTGAACCCAATGTAAGTAGTCTCAGCGCGCACCTCGATACGGCCTCTTACTTAACCGGATCGAGTGACATCGTTGCGCTGATGGTGCTTGCCCACCAGACCCAGATGCACAATCTGATTACGCAAACCACTTACAAGACACGGCTCTCAATCTTTGCTGACTCGCAACACAACAAAGCGCAGGGCTTACCCGCAGAAACCATTTCCGACAAATCCACGAAGCTGATCCAAGATACTGCAGAGCAATTGGTTCGCTATTTGCTCTTTACAAACGAAGCGCGGCTCGATTCGTCAGTAGCCGGCAACACAACCTACACAAACGATTTTGCAGCGCGCGGGCCGTTCGATTCTCACGGCCGCTCACTCCGCCAGTTCGACTTGCACACCCGCATCTTCAAATACCCCTGCAGCTATCTCATCTATTCCGAGACCTTTGACGCCCTCCCGCCGCTGGCCAAAGAGTATGTCTATCGCCGTCTCTTCGAAGTATTGAGTGGTCGCGATCAGAGTCGGGAATTTCAATCGCTCTCGCCCTCAGACCGCCGCGCCATTCTCGAAATCCTGGTGGAAACCAAGCCCGGCTTGCCGCATGAGTGGAAAGACTTTTTGAGTAGCGAAAAACAATCAGTTAGCCAACGCGTCCCACCGGCTGCGTAAACCATCAACCCTAAATTCAACTTTTGAGAGGAACAAACATGAACCATAGAAATACTCGGAGAATCTTGGGCATTGCGTCCATGGCCCTCGGCATGGCGGCCGTGGCGCAGGCACAAACACCCGCCTCGCACGACCTCAGCGGCCGTTGGGCTGCCGCCATTCAAGACGACAAATACACAATCCCGTTCCGGCTCGATATTACTGTGAACGGTAATACCGTTGTCGGCAAGCTTTATAACGGCTGGGAAGATTTTGAAACTACCTCAAGCGCAAGCATCGATAACGGCAAAGTAGAACTCAATTTTGAGCATTATCTCACCAGCATCAAGGCCAATGTAACCAATGGCGAGCTCGATGGCCAACTCGTCGTCACCAGGCGTAGCGCTATCAACATTACTCCTGGCGCCAAATCCGACGACGCGAAAAGTATTCTCACTCCCTTCCACGCAAAACGTTATGTGGAGACGGCCGAAACGGCTAAAGCCGCGAATGCTCCATCCATCGAAGGCGTTTGGGAGCTGCCGCATGATTCTCCGAAGGGTGAAAAGTCTTGGCGCTTGATCGTTAAGCAGCACGGTGCGGAAATCTCTGCCACGGTTTTGCGCGTCGATGGCGATACGGGTGCTCTTACCGGCTCTTGGCAGAACGGCAAGTTCGTTGCCAGCCACTTTGATGGTTCGCGTCCCGGTCTGATCGAAATCACACCTCAGCAAGATGGAACGCTGAATGTGGAAATTCATGCCAAGCCTCGCAACGAAGTTCTAACGGCCTACCGTCCGGAAGTCGCACGCGCCAAAGGATTGCCTGAACCGGCCAACTACTTGACCCACACAACGGTGCGTGACCCCAACGAAGTCTTTGCCTACAGCTTCCCCGACGTCAACGGCAAAGTTGTGACAAATGAAGATTCCCGCTTCAAAGGCAAAGTTGTCTTAGCTATTGTCACCGGCACCTGGTGCCCGAATTGCCACGACGAAGCGCAATATCTCGTCCAGCTTTATAACTGGTCAGTGCTAAGTTC
>PMQB01000627.1 GCA_003169195.1 Bryobacterales bacterium | reverse complement strand
GAGCGGCCAAAGCACGAGTGATTTTCCACCCGATATGAACGCCTGCAACACGTTTGAATCGCCCGATGCGCTCACCCCGCGCGGGATCTGGCTGCGACCGTCCACGGAAACGAAATTGACTCTGCCGCCGCTATCAGTAACCAGCGTTCACGCCAAACTGGCCTAACGCTTTCAGCGGTAACATCGTCAAAGATTAAAGCGTCTTGTTGATTACTGCCGTCTAAACTCTATTTGGGAAAAGGGATGAAGCCACCCAGCGCGCTAGAACCACCACATGAGGAGCGCCCTGCCGAACCGCTCTCGACAAAGAACGAACCAGGACTCTATCCGGACCTTGATCTGGACCACCCCGGACCAACCAAAAATTATTGGTGGGTCTGGCTGATCGTTTTTGGCCTAATCGCTTACGGCTGTTTTAAGCTTTACGAATCGGAAAACGCCCGGAAAGCGGATATGACGGCCAAAAAGGGGATGAAGGGTCCGCGCAGCGTTCCCGTTGTCGCCGCCACCGCACGGACTGGCGATATGCCGGTTTATTTGCAGGGTTTGGGAACCGTCACTGCTTTCAACAGCGTCATCGTAAAGCCGCGCGTGGATGGGCAACTCATCAGCGTCAATTTCCGTGAAGGTCAGGAAGTCCACAAGGGCGACCTGCTTGCGACTTTAGACCCTCGTCCCTTTCAAGTGGTGCTTGATCAGGCGAAAGGAAACCTCGCGCAAGCGAAAGGCACGCTCGCCAAAGATCAAGCCGCTTTGCGCGATGCGCAAGCCAACTATGTGCGTGATCAGGAACTCTTCAAACAACAGATCATCGCTCAACAACAGTTGGATACCCAACTCGCATCCGCCGATCAGATTCGCGGTTCCATTGAGGCGGATAACGCTGCGATCGAAGCAGCGCAAGCCACCATCAACAGTGCGGAACTGAACCTTATCTACACCCGAATCACAGCGCCCATTACTGGGCGCATCGGTCTGCGGCAAGTGGATTCCGGCAACATGATCCATTCGACCGATGCAAATGGACTCGCCGTAATTGCGCAATTGCAGCCCATCTCCGTGCTGTTTAGCATTCCCGAAGATCAATTGCAGTCAGTGCTTGTCAAACTTCGTCAAGGTTTGAAACTCCGGGCTGACGCATATGACCGTGACGAAACAAAGAAGCTCGACGAAGGTACGCTTCTGACGGTAGATAACCAGATTGATCCAACTACGGGCACCTCGAAACTGAAAGCAGTTTTTCCGAATGAAGATCATGCGCTCTTTCCGAATCAGTTTGTGAACGTGAGACTGGCGCTCGATACTAAGCGCGGCGCGGTTATCGTCCCTGTTGTCGCGATTCAACGCGGTCCTACTGGTACTTTCGTTTACCTCGTTGGACCCGACAGTAAAGTCTCCGTCCGGCAGGTCAAGTTGGGCCTAACGCAAGATACAGATGTAGCGATTGACGATGGATTGCAGGCAGGTGACGTAGTGGTTGTAGACGGCGCTGAGAAATTGGCAGAAGGCATGTCGGTGACCACCCGCCAGGCTGGACAACCGGCTGGCGCTGGTCGCAAAGGCGGCAAGCGGAGTCCAAAGCAATGAGTCCGTCGCGGCCGTTTATTCTGCGGCCGGTTGCCACCTCGTTGCTGATGGCCGGCATCCTCATCGCCGGCACCATCGCCTACAACCAGCTCCCGGTGGCTGCACTACCCGAAGTTGACTACCCGACGATTCAGTGCACCACTTTTTATCCGGGCGCCAGCCCTGAGGTGATGGCATCATCTGTGACGGCTCCGCTCGAACGAACGTTCGGACAAGTGCCGGGCCTCAAGCAGATGACGTCGACGAGTTCGTTCGGCAGCTCCATTATCACGCTGCAGTTCGATTTGAACTTGAATATCGACATTGCCGAACAGCAGGTGCAAGCATCAATCAACGCGGCTGGCACCTATCTCCCGCCCGATCTTCCGAATCCTCCGATTTACAGCAAAGTCAACCCGGCCGACGCGCCGATCCTAACGCTGGCGCTGACTTCGAAGACGATGCCGCTTACGAAAATTGAGGACCTGGCAGATACCACTCTGTCCCAAAAGATTTCTCAGTTGCCCGGCGTCGGATTAGTCAGCATTAGCGGTGGCGAAAAGCCGGCGGTACGTATTCGCGTAAATCCCACAGCGCTGGCAGCGTATGGACTGGGAATGGAAGATTTGCGCACGGCACTAAATCAAACCAATATCAATCAAGCCAAAGGAAATTTTGATGGCCTCAAGCAGGCGTACATCATTGGTGCGAATGATCAGATCTTAACCAGCGGCGGCTACAAACCGATTATTGTTGCGTATAAAAATGGCGCGCCGGTCCGTTTGGAAGATGTGTCAACGATCATCGATGGCGCTGAAAACCTGCGTCAGGCAGCCTGGATGAATGCCACGCCTGCTGTGATTCTGAATATCCAGCGGCAACCGGGAGCAAATGTTATTTCGGTTGTCGATCGCATTCACACCCTTCTCGGGCAGTTGCAAGCGTCTATCCCGAAAGCGATTGACGTACAGATCCTAACCGACCGCACGACAACCATCCGCGCCTCGGTGGACGACGTGAAATTCTCGCTCGTCCTCACGGTGGGTTTGGTTGTGATGGTCATCTTTTTGTTTCTTCGCAACTTGGCCGCGACGGTCATTCCCAGCGTCGCTGTTCCCCTTTCCATTGTCGGCACGTTCGGCGTGATGTATCTGCTTGGCTACAGCTTGAACAACCTCACGCTCATGGCGCTTACCATTTCCACTGGATTTGTGGTTGACGACGCGATTGTGATGATTGAAAACATCGCGCGCTATTTGGAGCAAGGCGAAAAACCGATGCGAGCGGCGTTGCGAGGTTCGGAACAGATTGGCTTCACCATCGTTTCGTTGACGGTCTCGCTGATCGCTGTCTTAATTCCGCTGCTGTTCATGGGTGATATTGTTGGCCGCCTGTTCCGCGAATTCGCTATCACCTTAGCGGTAACCATTCTGGTTTCCGCGTTCGTTTCGCTCACGCTTACGCCCATGATGTGTTCACGCTTGCTAAAGCACAAACCGGAACACGAACAGGGCTGGTTTTATCGCAAGTCTGAAGACGCGTTTAACTGGGTCATTGCCAAATACGCCAATACCCTCAAGCTGGTGTTGCGTCACCAAACCGTAACTCTTTTGGTCACGGCCGCCACGCTGGCTGTTACAATCTTCCTCTTTATCATCGTTCCAAAAGGCTTTTTCCCGGTGCAAGATACCGGCGTTATTTTAGGCGTTTCAGAGGCGCCTCCCAGCGTTTCTTTCGCGGAGATGTCACGTTTACAGCAGGCGCTGGCGAGCGTCATCCAACAAGATCCAGCTGTCGAAAGCCTCTCGTCCTTTATCGGTGTTGACGGGATTAATACCGTTATGAACAGCGGGCGCATTCAAATTAATTTGAAACCGCTGGCACAAAGAGCGGGCGCGAACGATGTCATTCGCCGCTTGCAAGACAAGTTGAAGAGTGTGGAAGGTATTGATCTTTACCTGCAACCTGTACAAGATCTCAGCGTCGAAGATCGCGTCAGCCGCACACAATTTCAGTACACACTTGAAGATGCCGACCCAAAGGAACTCACCGCCTGGACCAGCAAATTGGTTCAAAAGCTGGATACCCTGGGCTCGCTCCGCGATGTCGCAACCGACGAACAGAACGGCGGACTTCAAACGACTCTTGTGATTGATCGCGATACCGCGTCTCGCCTGGGTATTGGCATGCAGCAGATTGACGACACGCTCTATGACGCGTTCGGTCAACGCCTAGTCTCGACGATGTTCACCCAGTCAAATCAGTATCACGTGGTGTTGGAAGTGGCCAAAGATTTCCGCAATGACCCGCGCGACTTGGAAGACATCTATGTCCGCTCGGCCAATGGCACGGAAGTCCCGCTCAGTTCGTTTACCAGTTTCGAAGAGTCAACTTCTCCCCTGACGATCAACCATCAGGGACAATTCCCTGTTGTAACGGTTTCCTTTAACCTGCCTCCGGGTGAGTCTCTTGGCAGTGCAGTGAAAGATATTCAGAGGGCAGAGCAAGAGATCGGCCTTCCACAAAGCATCCATACGGAATTCCAGGGTACGGCAGCCGCTTTCCAAAACTCCCTGGCGAATGAAGTTTACCTGATCATTGCTGCCCTGGTGGTGGTTTACATTGTCTTGGGTGTGCTGTACGAAAGCTTCATTCATCCCATCACNNATCATGATGATCGATTTCGCACTCGAAGCAGAACGGCAAGGAGGCAAGTCTCCGCTCGAAGCTATTTATCAGGCTTGTTTGCTGCGTTTCCGTCCGATCATGATGACTACCATGGCTGCGCTGTTCGGCGGTCTGCCTCTAGCGTTGGGTTCGGGCGTAGGATCTGAACTGCGCCGACCTCTCGGTATTACCATTGTGGGCGGGTTGATTGTGAGTCAGTTCCTGACTCTCTACACGACACCCGTTGTGTATCTCTTCTTCGACCGCTTGGCAAACCGCTTCCCCGGCCACCGCGAACACGAAGCGGAACAGCGCGCTGAACTGTTCCCATCCATGGAGGTGGAGACCACCCGATGAACATTTCCGCTCCCTTTATCAAGCGGCCTGCGGCAACTACGCTATTAACCGCGGCGCTGGCTTTGTCGGGTATTCTGGCTTTCCAATTCCTGCCGGTCGCCCCGCTTCCGGCAGTTGAATTACCCACTGTCAACGTTCACGCCAATTTACCCGGCGCGAGTCCAGAGACGATGGCGTCCGCGGTCGCCACCCCGCTCGAGCGCCAGTTTGGCCGCATTGCCGATGTCACGGAGATGACATCTTCAAGCCAACTCGGCAGCACCTCGATCACTTTGCAATTCGATCTGAATCGAAATGCCGATGCCGCTGCGCGCGACGTGGAAGCGGCCATCAACGCGGCCCGCGGCCAGTTACCAGCCAATCTTCCCAGCAATCCGGGCTATTGGAAAATGAACCCGGCCAATGCGCCGATTTTGACGTTGGCCATCACCTCCGACACGTATGACCGCGGCCAAATGTACGATATCGCCGACTCGATCCTGGCACAAAAGATTGCCCAAGTGGACGGCGTAGGCCAGGTACACACTTGGGGCAGTTCGCGCCCCGCCGTTCGCGTTCAACTGAATCCTCACTTGCTGAATGCGATGGGGTTGAGCATTACCGACGTCGCGACGGTGCTGCAAAATGCTAATGCTCATCAGGCCAAAGGCGCGATCGGCAACGATCAGGTCTTCTGGCAAGTGGCCGCCACCGACGAACTCTTTAAAGCAAAACAGTACGCGCCGCTCATTGTGAAATACAACAACCAAGCTCCGGTGCGCCTAACCGATATTGGCAACGTTATCGATTCGGTGGAAGACACACGTAACGATGGGTCCGACAACGGCCAACCCTCGATCGTGATGATGATTACGAAGCAGCCTGACGCGAACATCATCGATACTGTCGATCGGATTAAAGCGATCCTGCCACAGTTACAAGCCTCCGTTCCGCCGGCCATGAAGTTGGCCATTGCACAAGACAGAACGACGACCATTCGCGCTTCCGTTCACGACGTGGAGTTGAACCTGCTGATCTCGGTGTTCCTGGTTGTCATGGTGGTTTTTGCATTCCTGCGCAATGTTTGGGCGACTGTCATTCCTGGCATCGCCGTGCCTCTTTCTCTGCTGGGAACGTTTGGCGTGATGTACATGCTCGGCTACTCGCTCAATAACCTCTCGCTCATGGCGCTAACGGTCTCCACCGGCTTCGTCGTAGACGATGCCATTGTTGTGATTGAAAACATCACGCGGTATCTCGAGATGGGCTGGCACCCAGTGCGCGCTGCACTCCAGGGCGCTCGCGAAATCGGCTTCACTGTACTTTCCATGAGCACGTCTCTGGTAGCCGTCTTCATCCCCATTTTGCTGATGGGCGGAATTGTGGGCCGGCTCTTTCGCGAGTTCGCNNACGCCGATGATGTGCTCAAAGCTGCTCAAGTCACAAAATGACAAGAAGCACAACCGCCTCTATCGGATCAGCGAGCGCGGATTCGAGTTACTGCACAAGGCCTACTCGCGTAGTTTGGCCGTGGTATTAACTCACCCGCAACTCACGCTTGTCATTACGCTCGTCACCATCGGCGTTAGCGTCTACCTCTACATCATTGTGCCCAAAGGCTTCTTCCCGCAGCAGGACACGGGTCAGATTGGCGGCAATATTGTGGCCGATCAAAATATTTCATTTACGGCCATGCGCGAAAAGCTTCATCAGTACCTGGCCATCGTAGAAAAAGATCCGGCTGTCGATAACGTCACCGGCTTCACCGGCGGCGGCACCTTGAACTCGGCCCAGATGCAGATGCAGCTCAAGCCGCTCTCCGAACGCAAGGTTTCGGCCGATGACGTGATTAACCGGCTGCGTGGAAAACTGGCTCGCATCCCGGGCGCACAGCTGTTCTTGATGGCACAGCAGGATCTGCGGGTGGGCGGCCGCGGTTCCAACTCGCAATATCAATTCACGTTGCAAGCCGACAGCCTCAAAGACCTGAACGAATGGGCGCCCAAGCTGTTAGACAAACTCAAGACCGTGCCGATCATTCTAGATGCCAATAGCGATCAACAAATCCACGGTCTGGAATCCGAGTTAGTCATCGATCGCGAGACTGCCTCGCGTCTTGGAGTGAATCCGCAAGCGATTGACGCAACTCTCTACACGGCGTTCGGCCAACGGCAGGTGTCTACCATGTACACGGGCATGAACCAGTACCACGTCGTGATGGAACTACTGCCCCAATACCAGCAGAATCCATCGGCACTCAATTCGATCTACGTAACGGCGAGCAATGGAACGCCGATTCCTCTCTCGACGTTCTCGCACTACAAGACGGTTCTGAACTCGTTAACGGTCAATCACCAAGGTCCGTTCCCATCCATCACCATTTCGTTCGCACTGGCGCCCGGCATTGCCTTGAGCCAAGCGGTGGATGCGGTGGAAGAGGCTCGCCAGGACATTGGCATGCCTGCCAACGTCACGGCTAAATTCGCCGGCACGGCGCAGGTCTTCCAGGCTTCGTTGAAGAACCAACCACTGCTGATTCTGGCGGCGCTCTTGGCCGTCTACGTAGTGTTAGGCATTCTCTACGAAAGCTATATTCACCCGATCACAATTCTCTCTACCCTGCCCTCTGCCGGCGTGGGCGCGTTGCTGGCGCTGCTGTTGTTCCACGTTGAGTTGACCGTCATCGCAATCATCGGCATCATTCTGCTCATCGGTATCGTCAAGAAGAATGCCATCCTGATGATCGACTTCGCGCTCGAAACTGAGCGCAAGCAGGACATCTCACCGAAGAACGCGATCTACCAAGCCTGCATGCTGCGTTTCCGACCCATCATGATGACCACCATGG
>PMQB01000521.1 GCA_003169195.1 Bryobacterales bacterium | reverse complement strand
TCGCCGGTGCGGGTGTAGATGCGGTTGAGCGCGATGCGCGGTTCGTTGAAAGTTGGTTCGCTCACGTGGTGCCTAGATTGAGTTTAGATGGCGGGCGGCGCGGAATTGCGAGAATTCTTTTGCGAAGACGCTGTTGGCCAAGTGGGGATGATGTTGCGGAGAGTGGTGAGGTTGCCTTGTTGGAAGCGGGCGATGAGGCGATGGGGGAGATAAGAGTTGCTGTTATCGAAAAGCAAAACCTGATCGGCAATCTGCACTGCTTCCGGCAAGCTCTTGAGTGAACGGTCATAGCGAGCGACAATCGCGTCCTCTGGAACTGAGTGACCGCCTTGTAGAACTCGGAGCCTCACTCGGGACACGTTCAAGTCCGGCGATTCAACGCAAACGAAGACTACTCTCGTTAGGTATCCGCGATTCTTGGCATCGATCAAGAGCTTTGGATCAGGTCGAATGCCTTCCGTTATGAATGAAACATGCTCGTCCAAGAACTGCCTACGTTGGTCTTCGGCGATCCGGGCCGCTCGAAGTGCAGCGCCAGCGGGATCTTGAGGCGCAATTTCTTTTGCGATCACGTCGGGGTTCACGAAGGGAACATTCCATTTCGCGAGACGCTTTGCAAAAAATGTTGATTTGCCTGAACCATTCGGTCCAGCGAGCACTACGAAATTAGCGGGTCTTTATCTATCTGACCGACGAACTGCAGACATTCGCTAAGCGGCACCGCGCACGAGTTCTCTGATACGGACGAGCCCCTGACCCTTCTTGTACTGCACTACATAACGTCTGCCGTCAGGCGCGTTTTCGACAGTCACTTGCAGGGCTTCGTCATAATCGTAGAAAGTGCCATCAGGAAACCGCGGATCAATTGGCTCTGGATCTCCGTCCATCAGCAAATCCGGCAGCTCATCCATGTAACGATTGAATGCTTCTTCGTCGAATGGTGTCTTGACTTCGTTCATTGAACCAAGCTCCTACGTGTTCAGTATATCGCCGCGCGGAGTGTTCTCAAATTTCTCGCGCACGTAAGGCAGCTTACAGTTCTATGGAAACATTGACGGATGCGCAGATTTCGGTGTATCCTTCCGGGATGCTTTTGGAACGCTCGCAATTGCAGGCGTTGGGACGGGGAAACTTTTTCGCTAGGCTGCACTCGTTTCTGATGGATCGAGTGCGACCGTTGCCTCTCCGCAATCTCCTCGAACAACAGGCCGACTCCGTTCATCAAATTTGGCACCAAGTCCTGGATGCCGTTGACCCTGGTTCGGAATATAGCCGCGCGATCTTGCTGTCTTATGCGTTTTGCCGCTGGCGCGATGGCTATGAGCCCGTCATGGCTGCGCGCCAGATGGTGGCTTCCGCAGACGGCGAATATCAAGCCAAGTGCTATTTCGAAAACGCCGGCATCCTCCGTTTTTCCGAGTTTGATTTGCATCTGTGTCAGACAAGTAACGCATAAGCATGGCTACCTCCACCGCTCCTCCCGGATTTTCAAAGACCAAGGCACCGCCCGGGGTTGCTTGTTGTCAACAAAATCCTTGCGCCGCCGCTAAACAGGCTGATGACGATTTGTCGAAAGCGGTGGCAGACCGTTATCGCAGGCTCACCGGCAGACCCATGGTGACAGAGGGCAAGCTTCCGGGCGATTTCGGACCGAAAATGATGTCTGCCGATTCGTCTACTTGCCAAATGAGGGCATACGAAATTGAAGACAACGTGCGGCGTTTTAACCGTTACCGGAAAGCGCTGCCCGGCGCACGAGCAGCGATGGATGTAAATCAGTTAGGTGACAAGCCAGGGAATCAGTCTGCGGGACAGCCGTGTTTGACGCGCTTGCCCGATGACGCGGCTAGTTTGAATAAGGCATTGGGATTTTCGCCTGGAACTCTCACGGACCAGAAACTGCGCAACGACAAAACAGGGTTTCGGGCAGCGTTTTATCGGTCAAGTGCGGATGGGCGTCTGATTTTAGTGCCACGAGATACGGAGCCGCACTCCATGGTCGACTGGCAAACGAATACCGAAAACGGTGCTGGTTTGGAGACGAGGCAGTATCTCGAGATGAAAGATCTCAGCACTGCTTTGGCCAAGCGCCACGCCGAGTTCGATCTGGCTGGTTACTCCAAGGGGGGTGGCCTTGCGCAAGAGGGCGGTCTGGTCTCACCTGACTCGGATGTTTACGTCTTCAATAGTGCGGGCCTTTCAGATGCAAATCTTGGCGGTACCGGGAACACCTCCTACGACTCTCTTTCTTCCAGAACAACATCGTTTAGCGCCCAAGACGATTTCCTGACCTATATGAACAACACCTCAGATCCGGCCCAGCAAATCGCCAATGCTCAGTTCCTTCGCGACAATCTAGCGGGGCAAGGGTTGGTGAATCCGATTTCGATCGATTACCGTAACCCCGAAACAGCGGCCGCTCTCGACGCACAGCAGCAAGCACAAGATGCAGTGCAGGGATATGGCCGGTCTGGTATGTCAGCGCCGCCAGAGCTCATGGCCACGGCAGGCACAGCCGTCGACCCTTCCTTTGCTCAGGATCGCGCTTCGTATCTCAAGAGTATCGACGAAATGATCGCCGACGCTCAAAATAAAATGCGGAATCATGTTTCTTTTCGTTTGTTCCCCCCAGTTCGCGCGAATACCCAGGAAACGATTCCTGATTCCCTCTCTTGGTCTGACAACCACCTCCTGTCCGCCGATGATCCTGGCCCAAACCTTGGGAAATTAGCACAGCATCAAATGACAAATGTTTTAACTCCCATGCAAAAAGTGGTTGATAAAGATCGTGCGGCTTTGAAAGCTTTTCTGGCGCATTGTGGATAGCAACAACTATGGAGTTTAAAATATGGCTGCGCATCGCTGGTTTCGTAATGCCGATTTGCCTTGCCTGTACGCAAGCCCCAATTAAGACTCAGGAAGGTCCCAAACCCGTGCAATTTTTTAATGGAAAAGAGGCACCGTTACAAGCAGCCATCGACGCTGACGACCCGGTTGCGATCGAGAAGGCGGTAAACGCGGGAGCAGATGTAAACGCCAAAGGATTGCACGGTGCGACGCCGGCAGAATACGCGGTGGTCAGAATGCAAAAGACAGCATTCAAAAAACTGCTCGACTTGGGGGCAAACCCGAATCTCCGCGACGACAGCGGCCAAAACGTGATGACCCTCGGAGTCCAAGCATACGCTCACTACCCAGGCTACCTAGTGGAAGCGCTAAAAGCTGGCGGAAACCCAAACACTCGATTTAACGATGATGATCCCATCATGATGCAGTTCCTTGCGGAACCCAACCCCGACGCTATTCGAATCCTGAAACAAAACGGCGGAGACATTGATGTCATGGGACGCAATGGAGACCCAATCGTGATAACGGCGGCGATGGTCGAACGTTGGGATGTTGCTTGGGCCCTTCTTGAAATGGGCGCAAAGTTCGACTACCCAAATCTGCCAACAAACATGCCGCTTGCGTTTGAAACCCCCAAAGTGACACCACCAGACTCGCCGTTGTTTCCCTACAAAGTCAAATGCTGGAAATTCCTAAAAGCGCACGGCATGAAACTACGCGACCTCGAAGGCGCCGAGTGAGGTTCCTTCCTTTCCTCGCGTGTGTGCTCGCCGTCGGGTGCACTGTAGCAAACGCGGCGCAATCGACTCAATTCTTTAATGGAAAGGAGGCGCCTCTACAAGCAGCAATCGACACCGACGATCCGGTTGCGATTGAAGCCGCCGTTCAGGGCGGAGCGAATGTTAACGCGAAGGGCCTCCATGGCGGCACACCGCTGGAGTACGCCATCGTTCATTTCCGAAAAGCTGCATTTGGCGAACTCCTGCGCCTAAAAGCTGATACTGCCTTGCGCGACAACGACGGCGACAATGCCATCACAGTAGCAACAAGGGCGTACGCCAAAGATCCCGATTATCTGCTCATGGCTCTTAAGGCTGGTGGCGACCCCAATACTCGCAGGCATGACGGTGATCCGATTATCATTCGCTTTGTCAACGACCTAAACTTGGACGCCATTCGAATGATGAAACAAAACGGAGCGGATATCAATATTAGCGATCGGGGAGGGGATCCGATTGTCGTGACAGCAGCGATTTCAGGGCACTGGGACGTAGTTTGGTGCCTCCTCGACCTCGGCGCGAAATTCGACTTTCCGGAAAGACCGTTCAATATGGTCAACGCGTTCGACAATCCAAAGGCCA
The DNA here is from genome assembly GCA_003169195.1 of Bryobacterales bacterium. Lineage (GTDB taxonomy): Bacteria > Acidobacteriota > Terriglobia > Bryobacterales > Bryobacteraceae > Bog-105. The sequence continues at coordinate 21,281 of PMQB01000521.1, read as the reverse complement.
CACCACCCGACTCCCCTGTTTTCCTCGACAAAGTCAAATGCTGGAAGTTCCTCAAGGCCCACGGCCTGAAACTACCTGACCTCGAAGGCGCCGACCAAATTACTAATTAACAAGAAAGCGTAACCAAGCAATGCCACCAGCCGCCCGTGTTGGCGATAACCACAGTTGCCCGATCCACGATGAGAACCCCGTATCCGGCCCTTGCAGTCCGAACGTGCTAATCGGCGGTAGCCCTGCGGCGCGGCTCGGTGATGAGTGTTCCTGCGGGCCGCCGGATACGATCGCGCGAGGATCNNCCGGCCGCCCGAATGGGTGACTCCACGTCGCATGGCGGACAAATTGTGATGGGTTGTCCCACCGTTATTATCGGCGACGCCTCCGGTGGCGGGGGTGGCGGAAGCAGAGCGCTGATGGAGAGCACGATGTCGGCCGCGAAAGCGTTAGCCATGCCTTTCATAGTGCCGAGTTGCAAGGATAACAGCTAACCTGCCCGAGTTACAGACACGCTTAGCGGAGTTGAGAAGCGCCGAAGTCTTGGCAGATCGGGGAATGCTATACGCCATTTTGGACGCCTGCGACGCTCCTAGTGTTACCGAGAAGCTGCGCGGCCTGCCGGAGACTAAAGCGCGTTCGCTTTTCAAGGGATCTATCAACGAATCACTTTCCAGCATCGCCCCCTACATTGTCGAAGTGACGCCCGAAACCTTGCTGTGGATTAGCGCTGAATTGTGGCGAGAACCTTGGGGAATCTTCGCGGTGCCTTGCGTCGAATCCGCCGGCGATCTGGAAGCGCTCTGGTCGCATTTCCGCAAACTGCTGATGGTCCAAAGCGATGGGCAGTGGCTGTACTTTCGCTTTTACGATCCGCGAGTGCTGCCGAATTTTCTGCATAGCTGCGGGTCCCAACAAGCGGCGGATGTCTTTGGTCCGTGCTCGATGTTGGGGGTGGCCACGTTGGCCGAACAGGCACAAGTTTCGTGGTTGCTTATAGACGAAGGGGCGGCTCGGCTCTCGTTAGCGGCTGAAGGGCGTTCTTGATCTGCTATAATCCGGGCAGTTGGGAAGTTCTTCCCAATCATCATTGCCAAGCTCGAAAGATAAGCCCTACCCGCAACGGTGGCGATTATCGATCGAAACGCAAAAGCTATAATCTGGACAGTGTAGATATGAGCGTCCCTATTCGTGTACTGGTGGCCAAGCCTGGCTTGGACGGACACGATCGTGGCGCGAAAGTGATCGCACGCGCACTGCGCGATGCGGGCATGGAAGTGATTTACACAGGTCTCCGGCAAACTCCGGAAATGATTGTGAATGCGGCGCTGCAGGAAGATGTCCAGGTGATCGGGCTATCTATACTTTCGGGCGCGCACAATGCTATTGTGCCGCGCGTGATGGAGTTGCTGCGTGCAAAGGAGATGAATGATGTGCTGGTGGTGGTTGGGGGCATTGTGCCCGACGACGACGCAGCAGAATTAAAGAAGCAGGGCGTGGCGGAAGTATTTCAGCCGGGCTCTTCGCTAGATAAGATCGTTCATTTCATTCGCAACTCAGTAAAGCAGGCAGCCTGAGCCTGAACTCGGGCACAAAGAGAGATCCGCCATGTACCGCTCTATAAACCGGCACAGCGGAGAGAAAAGGAAATTGATGCAAGACAGACTGAATATCGCCGTGTTCGTCGATTACGACAACATTGAAATAGGCGTTAAGTCGACGTTGCGGCGCGAGTTTGACGTTTCGCTGCCGTTGGGAGCTTTGAAAGAGCGCGGTGATCTGGTGGCCAAGTTCGCTTACGCGAATTGGGGACGCCAGGAAGGGGCCACGCGACAGATGGCGGAAAACGCCGTGCAGATGGTGCAGCGGATACCGTCGCCGCGCGGTGACAAAAATGGCGCGGATATCAATCTGGCGCTGGATGCGCTGGAGATGGCGTTCACACACGCCCACGTGAATGCGTTCGCGATTGTGAGCGGCGACAGCGATTTTATTCCGTTGGTGAACAAGCTGAAGGAATACGGTAAGACCGTGTTCGTGGTGGGCGGGAAAGCGTTCACGAGCACGATTCTGCAGCAGAACTGCCACGAATTTGTGAGCTACGAGTCGCTGTTAGAAGACGGCGATCGCATTGTGGCAACGCCCATGCCGGATCGGCGTGATATGCGGAGCGCCGGGAGCGGTGGTGGCGGCGGCGGCGACCGTCCTGACCGTCAACAGGACCGACAAGACCGCAGGGATAAAGAAAGGAAAGACCGCGAGAACAACGCCAACGCCAACAAGGGTGCGCGTCCGGCACCGTTGGAACTTTCGCAGGCGATGCCGCTGGTGGAGCGCGCTTTGCAAGTGTTGGAACGGCGTGCGGTGCAACCGCAACTTGGCCTGCTGAAGAGCACCATGTTGCAGCTTGATCCGGCCTTTAGTGAACGCGCGTATGGCGCCGGCAGCTTCTCTGACTTCGTTGAGAAATTGAAGAAGGCCGACTTCATCAACGTGAGCGGTTCCGGCGGACGTTACATTATTGAGCGCCGCGGTGGCGGAGCTGACAAGATTGCGGCGCGTCCGGAAGATGCATTGCCGGCGTTGCGTGACGTTTTGGAAACGCACAGGATGGAATTGGAAGAAGGCGGCGCAACCGCGGAAGAGCTGGAGGGATGGATGATGGCGGAGAATCCGCAATTCAGTCTCGCCAAGTTCGGCTTCCAACGCTTTACCGAATTGCTCAACTACGCGCAGGACAAGACTGTGGTGCGCGCCGAGCCTGACGAAGAGCGGGGTTTGGTTGTGCAATTAGGTGCGGAGTTCTATCCGCCAGCCTTGCCGCCAGTGGCACCTGAACCTGCGTTCGAAGAGGAAGAAGACGAGCCTCAGCCGATTGTCGAGGGGCAGCCGACGATTTTCGAACCGAATCCGCCACCGCCGAAGCCGAAGAAAGTGGCTACCCGGAAACGCGCTCCGAGCGGAGCAAGCGCTACTAGACGGCCGCGCAAACGCAAAGACTAAGAACGAACGTACCGGCTGGCGCACCCGCCTCAGCCGGTATATTTTTCTCTTGACGACAGGCGAATAAAGAGAGAAGATCCTTGAAGAGGTTTTATCCCTAATGAAAATCAGCGAAAGTCTGCTGCCTGAGTTCGATCAAGAATCCGCCATGACGAAGTCTGTTTTGGAGCGTTGTCCCGAAGCGAAATTTGATTTCAAACCGCATGCGAAGTCATGGGAGCTAATTAAGCTAGCCACCCATCTGGCCAACTTGCCGGGTTGGACAATCATCACGATGAAGCAAGATGTGTTCGATGTTGCGCCGCCGGGCGTGGAACCTTACAAAGAGGAGCTTGCCAAGACGACGGCGGAACTGGTAGCGAAGTTCGATAAGAACACGGCCGATGCGCGAGCAGCGATTGCCGAAGCCAGCGATGCCGACTTCGCAAAAATCTGGACGATGCAGAAGGCGGGTCAAGATATTTTCAGCATGCCGAAAATGGTTTGCATGCGTTCGTTTGTGTTGAACCACGGCATCTTCCACCGGGGCCAGCTAGCGGTTTATCTGCGAATGATTGATGTTCCAGTGCCAGCGCTCTATGGCCCGTCGGCGGACGAAGGCAGCTTCTAAGCGGGGTTGGGATTTGAATCGAGCCACTGTTTCAGCAGTTCGGCTGGATCGCTTTTGAGGTTGACGGCTTGGGTTTTTGTGGCGCCATCGGGTTCAATGAAGGCCGCAACAATACCCTCGGCCGTGGGGCGGAATTCGAGACGGCGCTCTCTCGCTTCGAGGCGCAACATATCGTCGAACCAAGCCATGTAGATCTTTGTGCGGATGCGGTGACCCGCAATGGCCGCCTGTTCGAAAAGCTTTTGTGTGTACGGGCCAGTTTTTAGTTGCTCGGCCCAGGGCCCAACGGCCACTGCGCGCGTGCGTTCATCCTGCCGTCGTTGGTGTTCGCGCGGATCGCGTTCTTCTTGCGATTCCAGGTTCTTAAGCGAACTCTCCAAATTATCGAGAAAACTCATCTACCTTCAATTATCCGTCAGTGGGACAATAATCGCCATGGACGCGCGGCTTGAGAGTTACTTAGTCAAAGATGCGGCTCGTATCGTGACGCCTGCCTTGCTGATTTATCCGAAGATTGTGGAGCAGAATATTCGGATCACGTTGGGGATGGTGGGGAACGATCCGCAACGATGGCGGCCGCATATCAAGACGGCCAAGCTGGGTGCGGTAATCCGGCAGATGCTGGGTCATGGCATTCAGAATTTCAAGTGCGCCACTACGTTGGAATTGCTGACGGCGTGCCAAGTTGGTGCGACTGATGTGTTGGTAGCCTTTGCGATGACGGGCGCGAATGCGCGGCGGGTCTTGGACTTGGCGAAGCAATTTCCGCACACGCGCATATCTGTTTTGGTGGAGGCAAGCGAACAATTAGCCGCTTGGCGCGGCACGAACATCGGCATTTTTGTGGATGTGAACCCGGGTATGAATCGCACCGGGATGAGCAATGATCGAATTCCAGAGATCGTGAAAATCTGTAAGGAGAGCGGGGCGGCTTTGCGCGGCTTGCATTGGTATGACGGACACATTTCCAGCGGCGAACCCGATGAACGCAAGGCGACTGCGCACAAGGGTTACGACCGGCTGATGGAAATTGTCAAAGCTGTGGAAGGGGCTGGTTGCAAGGTGGGCGAGGTGATCACGTCTGGCACGCCCGTTGCGCCGTATGGGTACACGTATTCAGGATTTACGAACGCGAGTTTCGTTCACCGCATTTCGCCCGGGACGGTTGTTTACAACGACACGACCAGCTTAAGGCAATTGGCGGGTTTTGGTTACCAGGCAGCGGCGGTGGTGCTCACTACGGTGATCAGTCATCCGTTGGCGAATAAGATCACATGCGATGCAGGTCACAAGAGCGTTTCGGCGGATGCCGGTGTTCCCACCTGCGCGGTGATTGGGCATCCGGAATTGGTGCCACAGAAACCGAGTGAGGAACATTTGCCGATTGAGGCGGCCGATGGAGTGGCGTTGTCGGCGATTGGCGAGAATTTTTATTTAATTCCGCGGCACGTTTGCCCATCAGTCAATAACTTTGATGAGGCGTTGATGATTGTAGACGGGCAGGTGATTGGGGTTGAGAGAGTGCACGCGCGCGGGCATGAGAATCCGCTTTTGGGTGGAGGAGCTGTGCGGTTTTGGGAAACGGTGGCGCAGTCTGCGACAGCACAGCCGCTGGCGGGACAGTAATTTCATTAGTTTAGCCTAAATTATTTTGGCCCTGTAAGTGCTGCCTTTGCCGCATGATCTTTCGAGATTTGCGCTTTGCGGCTCGGCAAGTCTGGAAAGCACCGGGCTTCTCTCTTGCAGTTGTTCTTACGCTCGCGCTGGGCATTGGTGTGAACACAGCGGTGTTCAGCATGCTGGATGCGTTTCTGCTGCGCAAGCTGCCATATCCGGAACCGGAACGGGTTGCGGCGTTGGTGATCCAACTGGAGCGTAATGATCCAAAGACCGGTGAGACAGCCCTGGTTGACGAAGACGACAGCTTTGAGGGCTCAACTTGGGATGTGTTGCGGGCGAACGTGGATAGTGTGAACTTCGCCTCGTACGGCGGAACGAATGGCGCCAACCTGAAGGCGGATGCGGATGCTGGCGGCGGGGTCGGGTATGTGCGCGCGAGCCGTGTGTCCGCTGGCTATTTTTCGGTGGTTGGAATCCCGCTGCAACTCGGACGCAGTTTTAGTGAAGACGAAGACCGTCCGCAGGGGCCTGCTGTCGCCGTTGTCAGCGATCGGCTATGGCGAACCACTTTGCGAGCAGATCAACAAATTGTTGGAAAGACAATTCTNNGCACCAACGGGAGAGTGTGGCGGCAATAACTGCGGCATTTATGTCCGCCTCAAGCCTGGATCGAACTGGCAGCAGGCACAGGCGCAACTCCGCCGCGTTCAGATTGCAAGATTTGCCGAGTTCGAAGCAAAAGATCATGTCCATGCGTGGATTAAGGCGGAGCCGCTGCAGCGCGCTCTAGCCGGCGAGCAGCGAGATCAGGTTCTGGTGTTAATGACGGCGGTCGGATTTATTCTTCTGATCGCATGCGCCAATCTTGCGAGCCTTGCGTTAGTACGGATTTCGCGGCGGGCACCTGAGATTGCGACGCGTCTGGCGCTGGGTGCTTCCAGTTGGGCTGTTTTGCGGCAACTCTGGCTCGAAACAATGCTGCTCGCTCTGCTGGGAGCGGCTGTAGGAGTGGCGCTGGCGTATGCCACGGTGGAGGGTCTCACCAATTTGCTTCCGCTCGAAAGTTTGCCGGTGGGCGGGTTCTCTATTGATTCACGCGCACTTGTATTTACTCTTGCGCTTTCGCTGCTGACCAGTATTCTGTTTGGCGCGCTGCCGGCGATGCAGGCGTGGCGATTTGATCTGCGTTCGTCCATTGTGAATGGCAGCCGCGCGATTCTGGGCGGATCGGGCCGCCTTCGCCAGTGGCTTATTGGCGCTGAGGTGGCACTCACCGTTGTGCTGCTGGCCGGAGCAGGATTGATGGTACGAACTCTGATTCACCTGGAAACAAGGCCGCCGGGATTCGATCCGCATGGCGTTATGACCGCCAAGGCTTCTCTGGACGATGCGCGCTATCAGAATGCGCCGGAGTTTCAAACCCTGCTTTCGAAAAGCGTTGAGGCCATGCGTCAATCGTTGGGAACGGAGAATGTGGCGGTTGGATTGAGCGTGCCTTATGAGCGCGGCTGGAACGACGGAGTTACGATTTTGGATGGAAAAGAGGCGGGCACGAAGAACGGCGCGAGCATCGCGTATGTGACCACTGGCTATTTCTCAACGTTACGCATGGGCATTCTCTCGGGCCGGCCGTACAATGACGGCGATACCGCAACGGCAGAACGAGTGGCCGTGGTGAATGAGTCTTTTGCCAAGCGCTTGTTGAAAGATCCGTCTCCCCTGGGTCGGCACTTCAGTTCGGAAGGAACGAAGTACGTAGTGGTGGGCGTGGTGGGAGATGTGAGCAAGAGGCCTGGGTTGGAACGCGCCATGCCGATTACTACAGAACGCTGTTTCTATGTACCTGCAACTCAAGTGCCGCAGCGAGTGGTTAACGGTGCTCATCTTTGGTTCCAGCCAAGTTGGATTGCGCGAACGAGAAATTTTGACCGGCCAGCCACCATGCGGCGCATGCAGGAAGCAATGACTAAAGTGGCGCCTGGCTTGCCATTTTCGGGTTTCTATTCGATGGATCAGGTGCTTGCCAAACAGCTACAACAGCAGCGGATTGAGGTTTGGCTTCTGACGAGTTTGGCGGTGCTGGCGCTTTTGTTATCAGCGGTGGGCATTTATGCGCTGGTGGCTAACTTGGTAGTGCAACGGCGCCGCGAGATCGGAATCCGGCTGGTGTTGGGATCAACTGTGCGGCAAGCGATGGTGGACATTGGTCGGTCTGGCGCGGTGGCGATCGTTGCGGGCCTGGGAGTGGGCATTGCTCTTTCGTTTGCGACACTGCGTGTGTTGGCGAGCCAGATTTTCGGAGTGCAAGTTTATGATCCGATGACGCTCGCGAGCGTCTCTTTACTGCTGGTGGTGATTGGAGGGGCGGCAATTTACTTGCCCACTTTGCGGATTACTCGATTGGAGCCGGCGGAGACGCTTCGCACAGACTAGCGCTGACTTCGGATTCGGCCCAGTGGCCTACTTCCTGCTAGCTGGGGGAATAATACCGTTCATCCGTGCATACACTACGGCTTGCCCATAATGATCGAAGCTGTGCCACGTGAGAATTGTGGCCAATGAGGTTCTCGTCGTGGGTTTGCCGCCGCCGAAAGGCGATTTCACGTCGGCTAGCACATTCGCTGCGGTAAGGCTGTTAATCGCTTTGTGTGCATATGTGAAAGAGTCTTTCAAAAACTGCACAATCGCGTCTTTGTTATCGAGAGTGTCCGGGCCATTTTCGCTCTTGCCAATGTCCACGGGCGTTTTTTCGCCGAGAATGGCTGCCGCCACCTCATCATTTACGGCGGCAATGTGGCGCATTTGTTGCGCAAACGTGCGAACTCCGCTGAATTCTCCCGATGTAGGTGCAAAGTTGTATTTATCAGCGGGCATGGCTTCGGCCAGCGAGACAATTTCTTTTTCGGCGGAGGTAAGATCGCTGTCAAAAACTTTGGCGAATGTTGCCTTAGGCGGATTCGCTGCGGTGCATACGAGTGCCGTGACTAAAAAGAGAAAGGTTGTTGTGCGTTTCATGAAGCGTGAATCCCCGCCATTCACTATACGGCAGTGAAGTCTCCGGCCAAGAACCGTTTGCGTTCTGCCGGTGTGAAGCGCTCAATCGCGTAACGCAGAGCCGTGCGCGGCAAGGCGTCATAATTGGCCTGCAAAAAGGCTAGCAGTTGATCGGGCGTTCGCTTGCCGGCCTCGCGCAAGGCCCATCCGACGGCCTTGTGAATAAGGTCATGAGGATCACCAAGCAAGAGCCGGGCAATTTCAAACGTGTCCGCGGTTTCGCCTGCTCGAATAAGGGCAAACGTGGCGACAATCGAAATCCGCCGTTCCCAAATCAGTGATGACTTCGCGAGCTTTTTCAAGATCGCACGCGGACGCGTCAGCAAATACCGACCAACGATATAAGGAGCAGAGGTATCAACCAGATCCCAGTTATTCACGCATGCCGCATGCGCCAAATAGAAACGATAAATCGCGGTTTGCTCGGACGCACTCGCGGCCTCAAACTGAGCCACCAAAATTTCCAACGCCACAAAACGATGCTCATGCACTTTAGAAGCGAGCAACTTCTGAACAGCGGCATGCGGTAAGTCTCGATAACGGAGCGCGATTTTACGTTGCGTGGGAACGTTGATGCCTAGGAACTGATCGACTTCGCCATACTGGCCCTTGCCCGTCTTAAAGAACCATGCGGACGATTCGGCGCGCCTTGGATCGGCCGCCGCAGCGAGTTCAGCCACAACACTTTGGTAGCTATTGGGGCGCATTCTTCGGGTGAGCCGCGGGACCACTATCTTTCCTTGCCTGCTCTACCAAGGCCTGCACATCCGGAGGCAGCACGAACGTGCTTTCGGGCAGTGTTGGATTGATCACCACTTCCGTCAATTCGATCGTAATCGGCTGTCCAGCCATCAGAGTTTCCAGGTGATGCGCCATTTTGAGCGGACCCTCCGCGCGATAGTCACTCATGACCATATCAACTGGAATCTTGTTGCCTTGCACTTCAGTCAAGGTGGTCAATTTCACTAGAAAGCCGCTACTGGCGTCAAAGCAAGCCGTGCTCTCATCCTTGCGATTCTTCAAAGTCATTTTCACCAAATAACAAGGGCTACCGTTCACGTCTTGTTTAGAAATTGTCTCAATCTTGTCGAAAGTCTGTTTCCATTGCAAAACCTCCTCGGCGGTCGGACCAAATATGCCTTTAGAAGGATTCTGCGCAGTCAGCTGCGGACCCTGCATCACGTTCTTTTGCCAAGACGTTCTGCCGTTATTCCCTAATTCAAACTTCCCGGCGCCGGGTAGGTCTAAAGAGACATAGCTTTTTCCACCCTCTCCGATTTTCGCCTCCAACTCTGCCTTCATGCCTTGCCGCACGAACGTCATGCCCGCCTTCACAAGCTGCGTCTTCACGGTGGCGTACGCTTGGGGGCCGCCAGTGGAATCAATGTAATGGTCCATTAAATCTGCCGCATTCGGCAATTGCACACTTGTGGTTTTCACCAACTGCCCTATTTCTTCGGGCATCACTAAGACCCCAGCGGGCACTTCTGCCAAAAACTCAACCTTTTCGACGACGAAGGAGATCTCTTGTCCCTCGCGATTCATATGAAACGAAGATGTGTACTTGATGCCCTGCGCTGTAGCCCAAGCATCCACTGTCACAACCGTTTTTACTCCCTTTGTCGACTCGTCCTCCCGCACGAGCAGATTGCTTTGCTTGTCTAAATATTGTTCTGTCTGACCGCCATCCGTGCGAGTGACCTTTAGGTGATAGCAATCCTTCCCGTTCACAACCTCTTCGCCAATAGTTTCCACTTTGGGATACTCTTCGCGCCAGGTATCTATATCGAACCCATGGCTGCGGGCCAGCGCGTCTTTCTCCGCGTCTCCTGTGAGAAGGCGCGCGCCCGTTGCCGGCGCCAGTTCCCACGCCACACCCTTCGTGACGCCGCTCCTGGTCGGCTGGGCTGTGCTGCCAATCAGTGTTTCTCTACGCCCGTCTCGCGAGCGCAAAGAAATGGCTTTGATGCGCACACCATTCGGCAGCACCAGCGAAGACTCGACTCTTTCAAACGCGAACTTCCGATAGGCGTCGGCGCCGCCTGTTGCGGCCACAAAGCGATCCAAAATCGTCGCAGCATCCGGCGGCCTCGGTTCAATCTTCGGCCCAGCCTGGCTGCACAAAAGCGGAAGACTCAACACCAAACTCCAAACGCATTTACACAATCTCATTTGCCTCGGCTCCATCCGCTCGCTTTTTCTAACTGTTCATCGTGCCCTGCCAATAAGCCGGCGATAGTCAACCCAACCAACTCATCTGGCTGCACGCCATTGCCTTCCAACACGCGCCCTTTGACGGAAACATAGTTCGCTTGCGGATATTGAAAGCGGTCTCCATCGGGCAGTTGGAGAACCGCCGAGGGCAAAGCGGCCGCTGCCGTGGGCGTTCCAAAAACACGCGCGCGTCCTAGATCCTGCAATCCTTGCGCTAGAATTTCACTGGTTGATGCCGATCCGCCGTTCACCAGAATTGCCAGCCGGCCGTGGTAGTTATTCAGCCTAGGATTGATGCTAAAGTTCAGCGTCATGGTCCGGCTGGTCATGGTGCCCAAACGCTTGTCGCTCTCGCTGACGAACCAACCTGCAATTCCCATCCCCATGCCCGCGATGCCGCCCGGATTTCCTCGCAGATCAAAGACGATGCCCGGTAGATCTCTGAAATCCTCAATTGCTTTCTCAATCTCTGGCATCACTTTCACAGGATCCAAGAACACGTTTAGGCGAATGTACCCGACACCCTCTTTGAGCTTGCGATGTTTGATCACCACACGCATCGGCGGGAAATTCCCAAAGGTCGATAATTCGCCTGCGGGTTCCTCGCGCATAATCTCGCACTCGGCGATCTCGTTATGCGCTTTTTCAAAAGCGACCTTTACTGGCGAACCTGCCGGCCCAGCCAGCCAGTAGGCGACCAGTTGAGGAATGAAAATGTCTTTGGGCTTGTGGCCCGATCCAGTCCACGCGTCCAGATCCCCTAGCGGTGCATCGGCAATGGAACGAATGGTCCAACCCAGGTGAACGCCGGCCTTTTCGGCACCTGAGCCGGGTTCAACTCCCGTCACCACAAGATGCCCTTGCACGGCGCCCACTGTCATGCCAGTGGAACCGGCGTCGTCGAAATCATCTGAATTATCCGGCTTCGGCAGCGGTTCGGTATTGCTGTGTTTTTCGCTGTCCTTAGTCTCTGGGCGCGCACGATGGCGTTTGTAAAGTGAGCTTGGAATGATTGCTAAATGCGACGACGGCAAATTGGCAATCATGCGGCTCATAGCAGCGCGGGNNTGTCCCAATAGCTATCGCGCAAAGTGGTCCAAACAAGTTCGAACGAGTCTACTTGATTTTTCTTGATTTCGGCGGCCGTCGGAGTGGGTGCCGCTTTCGCTCGGAAATTTAATGCACTGAATAGTGCCAACACAGCCGGCAGGTATTTGAGCAGTCTCCGAGGCACTATCTCCTGATTATCTCTGAGATGCTGTCAGATCAGAGTTTAATATGACTAATAGTCCCGATGTCGAAACCGAATCTTCTCGTCCTCTCTCCGCCCGATCACTACGCACTGCGTAATTTGGATGCCATCAAAGACGCTGCTACCATCTTCATCACGAATGAAGACGCGGCAGCGAGAGAGTTCGCACCGAAGGCGGATATTGTTCTCTTCTCCGGAATGACCGGCAAGGCTGTCAATTTCTCCGAGGTATTTGCTGCCGCCGGGCAGTTGAAATGGGTTCATTCGCTCTCAGCCGGCGTGGAGAAGATCCTGTTTCCGGCGTTCGCTCAGAGCAGTGTCCCACTCACCAACGCGCGGGGCGTGTTTAAGCGTTCGCTAGCGGAGTTCGTGGTGCTCGGTATGCTGTATTTCACTAAACGCGTGCGCCGCTTGGTGGACAATCAACGCGCCAGCAAGTGGGATAACTTCAGCACCGAATTCATCAACAACAAAGTGATGGGGATTGTGGGTTACGGCGAGATTGGCCGCGAATGTGGGCTGCTGGCCAAGCCGCTGGGTGTGAAGATCTATGCCACCCGCCGCAACCCGGAGCGATCGGCGAATGATCCGGTGCTCGACAAGATTTTCCCGTCGGACCAGATGCTCACGATGCTTGGCGAAATTGATTTTCTGATAGCTGCTGCTCCATTAACCCCAGAAACACATCATCTGATCAGCGATTCCGCGTTCGCCGCCCTGAAGCCCAGTGCCATCGTGATGAACGTAGGCCGCGGCCCAGTGATTGACGAAGCGGCGTTGATCCGCGCACTCGAGACTAATAAGGTTGCCGGTGCCGCGCTCGACGTGTTCGAAGAAGAACCGCTCCCCGCTACCAGTCCGCTGTGGGCCATGGAGAACGTTTTGATTTCGCCGCACTGTACCGACCGAACCATCAATCCCGATTGGCTCGATTTGAGCATGCAGTGCTTCGTGGAAAATTTCAAACGATTCACCAAGGGCGAGGCTTTGGAAAACGTTGTGGACAAAAAGGCCGGTTATTAGTGACAGTCACTATTGATGACATTTACGAAGCCTCAGGCCGTATTGCCGCTGTTGCTAAGAACACACCCGTTCTGCATTCACGCTTGTTTGACGAAGCGGCGGGCGGCATCGAGTGCTTTTTCAAATGTGAGAATTTGCAGCGCGGCGGTGCCTTCAAAATTCGTGGCGCCATGAATTTCATGGTTGCTCTTTCACCGGAGCAGCGCAAACGCGGAGTGGTTGCGTTTTCATCAGGCAACCATGCACAAGCAGTAGCCATCGCGGCGGCGCATCTGAATGTTGCGGCAACCATTGTCATGCCTACCGATAGCCCCAAGGTCAAGTTAGAATCCACGCGGCTGTACGGTCCGAAAATTGTTTTGTATGACCGCATGAAAGAGAACCGCGAAGAGATCGGCCGTAAGATCGCGGAAGAAACGAACGCGACCGTGTTGCCACCGTATGACCATCCCTTGATTGTTGCGGGGCAAGGAACCGCGGGACTCGAACTGCTGGAAGAACAGCCTGATTTGGATGCGCTCTTTGTTCCAGCAGGTGGTGGCGGTCTTCTCGCCGGTTCGGCCATTGCTGCCAAAGCGCACAATCCCGACATTCGTGTATTTGGCGTCGAACCGGAAATCGCCAATGACTGGTACCAATCGCTGCAAGCCGGCAAACGCATCGGCATTCCCGCGCCGCTCACCATCGCCGATGGGTTGCGCACGCCCATGCCTGGTGAAGTGACGTTCCCCATCGTCCAAGAACTGGTAGAAAGCGTGCTGCTTGTCTCTGAAGATGAAATTAAAGCGGCCGTGCGCTTTTTGTTATCGCGCCTGAAACTGATGGCCGAACCCAGTGGCGCCGTGCCCGCAGCCGCGCTTCTTGGAAACAAAGTTCCCACTGGTGTTCGCAAGGCTGGCATCATATTGTCAGGAGGGAATGTCGATTTCGACGTTCTCGCTGAGATTTGCCAAGCAGCGACCTAAACAAAAGCGTGTATCAAAATCCCTGGAAGACTCTCACCAGCCGAACGGCTTATGAAAACGCCTGGTTGCGCGTTCGCGAAGACCAAGTAATCCGGCCCGATGGGAACCCCGGGATTTATGGCGTAATTGAAATTCGGCCGTCCGTGGGTGTGGTTGCGCTTAATGAACGCGATGAGATGGTGCTGGTGGGCCAGTGGCGCTACGTTTTGAATCGTTACTCGTGGGAGATTCCGCGCGGCGGATCGCACGCTGGCGAAACCGACATGCAAAAAGTCGCTAAACGCGAGTTGGCCGAAGAAGCCGGCGTCCACGCCTCGCATTGGCACTCGATGGGAACGGTAGACGTAGGCAATGGCGTGCTGGATGATGTACAGAGTCTTTTTCTAGCCACCGAACTCTCGGCCACCAACACGAACTTCGATGCCGAAGAAGACATCACCATCGTTTGGAAACCTTTTGATGAAGCGGTAACGATGGCTATGGATGGGACAATAACAGAAGTATGCAGCATTGCGGCGATTTTGCGCGTTGCCATGCTGCGGCAGCAAAAGAAGGCGTAGATGGAATTCAACAGCGCTGAATCAAAACGAAACTTCGCCCGCTTTGCCTGGGCGGTTTTAGCTTACAATCTGTTGGTCATTTTGTGGGGAGCTTACGTACGTGCGTCGTTCTCGGGCGATGGCTGCGGAGCCCACTGGCCCACCTGCGGCGGACAATTTCTTCCCACCGCCATGGCTAAGCCGAAGCTGATCGAGTTCACTCATCGCATGATGACCACGCTCGACGTGCTGGCCACCGGAGTGCTTTGCGCTTGGGCCTTCGTTGCCTTTCCCAAAAAACATGCCGTGCGCCGCTATTCGGTATACACCGTTATTTTCTTGATCATCGAAGGCGCTTTGGGTGCGGGGCTCGTGCTGTTACGTCAGGTCGCCCATGATCAATCGGCTGGCCGCGGCTGGTCCATGTCGCTTCACCTCACCAACACCATGCTGCTGATGGGTGCTTACACAATCACGGCGTGGCTGGCTACGCGTGAGCAAAGCACCATCAGACTGGCCGCCATGTCGCCTCGCCTGCGCATGGCCATACTCACCACATTCGCCGTCTCCATTACCGGCGCCATTGCCGCGCTCGGTGACACGCTCTATCCCGCCACATCTCTCGCCAACGGAGTCGCGCAGGATTTCGCCTCAGGGTCAAGTCTGCTGCTGAAACTCCGCTTGCTGCACCCGGCTGTCGCCATCTTGAGCGCTCTCTATCTTCTTTGGTCGGCCATGGGCGCGATGCAAGATCGTGAAGAAGGCAATCCGCTGCGTACTGCCGGCCTGCGTGTTGCATTCATGGTGTTTGTTCAAGTGATGGCCGGGTTTGCGAATATTTATCTACTGGCGCCCGTGTGGATGCAGTTGGTGCATCTAGTGATTGCCGATGTGCTCTGGATTGCGGTGGTCTTGCTAGTTTGCGAGGCAGTAAAGGCCGGCGTTGGCGCGCAATCGCAAGAGATGCCGCCGCTGCAGACTTCGGTGGCGCACTAACTGGCAGAGGCAACGAAGCGCGCCAGCCTTCCGCATACGTCTCCAAACACGATGACAGCGGCGATGCAATCCTATGGCGGGTCTTTGCCAATCCACCGCAGGCAGTTCTGCCACATGACTAGAGACACGAGCCACGGATCATTATCGGATTCAACGCGCGTTGTTTTCAGTCGCGAATTAGCATGCTCATAGACGCGCAATCCACCATCCCTCTTTGCGCCAGCAAGTCAACTGCTTTACCGGGATACGTCAAGCTATGTTCGAAAGTCTTAGTGGCCGATTGAATGAGCTTCAGCACCTCCGCTACGCCGAAAGCTGCTCCGTGAAAGGCGGCCAGTCCCGCCAGCAACGTTTCGATCACTACAAAATCCACCACCATCAATTGATATTGGCGTGAGATGGAATGCTCAAACTGATGCTGCGCCAGCTTGCGGTTCACCGATTGGGAACCGAACGGGAACAGATTGCGAAAAACATACGCCACCAGATAATGCTCCAGCATGTATTCGTGTTGCGCGCGAAACTGCGCCAACGGACCAGCAAACGCGGCATCAAGATTGGCGGCTAACTCCTCCATCGTGCTCTCCATCGTCCAATGCAGCCCGGCCATGAACGATTGGTAGCAATCCAGAAACCGCCGACCCGTGGCGTCAGATCCGATACAGGCGAGAATCAGTTCTACCACTGTTTCAAGGCGCCCCGTTGATGGCATAGAAACGCGCGGCTCGATGGCTGCGGGTTGCCTGGTGATATCTTGCAAACCCCTACACCCGTGGTCCGTGCCCTCCGCCTCCAACTTGTCGCACAGGCGTCCTAGAACGAGCAGACGCTGCGAAAGCGGATAGCCGCGATTCTGCAGCAAAGAGATCATCAAGCTGCGAACTTCGTGGACATAGCGAAACGGTTTATCGGGATGTTGGGAATTCGTGGTATCCACAATACCCACGCTGCCCACACGCGATTCGTCCCTTTCCTGCGCTACCTCTACGAATTCGAGAGCCTGCGGATTGGTGAGGGCGAGACGCGCTGCTTCCGGGCAGGAGAAATCGAGCGAGCGTTCCAGCACGCCGTCCACCATGGCCATCACCCGTGGATACGTAGCGCAGTTCTTGCAGAGCCACTCTTCGCCGAGCGTGGCCTGCACTTCACAAAGTCCTTCTTTGAGAAACGGACAGACTCCTTGATCCAGTTGAATCTCGGCATAGCTCTCATCACTATCCGGCGCTGGACTGATAGTCACGAGTGTCTGCAGCCTGGGTCCCAGTTCACTATGCGAGCAGGAATGGTATCTCTCGAAGGCTTGTTTGTCTACTGGAACACGCCAGCCGCGACAGCAGGTGTCCTCGCAAACGGAACCTACACAACGGAAGGCTTCGTAGTAGCTGGGTTGCAGCCGCGGGGACGGCTTCAGCATGCGTTCAGCGTAGCATCAAGGTTTGAGCGGGTCGCTCGCTTTAGTGGATGCCGGCGCCCTTTTAGTGATCACGGGAGCTTTCGTAGACTTTGCCGGAACCGCCGGTTTAGCTGTCGCCGCAGTCGCCGTGGCGGGCGCGCCGGACTCAGTCGCAGCTACGGGCGGAGCAGGCGGTGGCGTGGGCGGCGCAACGCCCATCGTCTCCATCTCTTTGAAATAGACTCGCCGATTCTCATCCATCGCCAGGTTCGAAAGAATCACCGCCGTGGAATCAGCCAAGCCCACTTCCAAATCGGCGCGCGGCCGATTCCCGCTGCGCACATCGCTCAAAAAGCTCTCCAGTTCCGTATCCACCGGATTGCGGTCTTCTTGCGGCAGCATGATGCCTTTGTCGTAAAGCCAGCGCCGCGCAAACTTCGATTCGCGTGCCAGGAACGAATCTTTTTGCCAATCCACCTGCGTGGCCGGCGTGATGATCGGGATTCCTTTTTGCGGGCCAACCTGTGCCCAACTTGCGCTTGCCGTCGTGCTCGGCGGCCCGGACGAGAGAGTCGTCGGCTCCGGTTCGCGGAACCACAGAGCCGTGGGCGGCGCATTGTCGCTGCCCAAAGTCATCTCCACCGCGCCCGCCGTGCCCATGATCACCAAGCCAAATTCCGGACGCTGCGAAGAAAGAATCGGCAAATGCTGGCACGTGGTGATCGCGCTGTACATAAACTTGCGGCCACCGGGATAACTGTAGATGAGCTGAATATTGTCGAAGACGTCGCGCCCGTCTTTCCAGAAATCGAGTCCGCCCACACCGACCACGAACTCAGGATGCGCGCCGAAATACCAATCGGCCACATCTATGTGGTGCGAGGCTAGCTCCGCCGTCAACCCCCCGGAAAATTCGCGGAACAGCCGCCAGTTCTTCGGATTTCCTTTTCCGCCCTCCTTCATGGTCCAGCCTGGATTGCGATGCCACTGCCCGTGAATGTGCGTCACCGTGCCCAGAATGCCATCGTCAATCATCTTCTTCACAGACTGGAAGTAGATGCTGTAGCGTCGCTGCAAGCCCACCTGCAAAACCTGCTTCGGATGTTCAGCGGCCAACGTGCGCAGTAAATGCACTTCGTCTGGTTTGAACACAAGGCTCTTTTCGCAGAACACGTGCTTACCCGCCTGAAGCGTGTCACGGGTTACTTGAAAGTGGAGATACAACGGAACCGCAATTACCACCGCTTCCACATCTCGATCTGCCAACAACTCGCGATAGTCTTTGTACTTTTTCGGATTCGTCGTGAGTTTCTTCGCGGTATCGTCCAGCGCTTGCTGGTTCACATCGCACAAGGCCACGCAACGCCCGGTATCAAGATGGGCTAAGTGATCCACCAGATACGAGCCACGGCTGCCTACGCCGATTACGCCGAACTTCACCGGATCGCTGTCAGCGTGGACTTTGAGAAGGGCAGGGCCGGCCATAATGGCAGCCCCGGTTTTGAGCGCATCACGGCGGGAAATTTCGCGGGAAATATCAGCAGGGGACGCCGTGCGTTCGGGCTTAGACATACGTCACAAGTTTAATGCAGTTCTTGTAGCGTGGTGGAAGGGTCGCTCTCATTGGCGACCACTTTCACACGGGCCGCCCATTCTGCGCCGGCCAAAATGATCATCGTGGTGATGAAGGCCCAAAAGATGATGCTGATGGATTGCACAAACGGCGGCACATCCGCTTTCAGTTTATTGCGCAGCCAGGGCCAAAGCAAGATATTGACGAATTCCGAAATCTGCAGCAGGATGGCCACAACGATTGACGAAGGCAGCAAACGCGCTACGGGGATCTTCGCGTTCGGCAGCAGCCAATAAATCAAGAAGATCATCACAATCGTCACCGGCAGCGCGAGTATGTGCAGCACAATGCTCTGCACCGTGGCCGCGAATTCGTTTGAACCGAACGTCGATCCTAGAAATTCCGAATTCAATGTACTTAAGCAAGCGGTCATCAAAACCAGTGCGCCGCAAACAAAGATCAAGCCTAAACTGATGGTCTGGTTCCACACAAAACTGCGGTTCGCCTTCGCGCCCCAAATACGGTTGAACGCTACTTCCAGCGGCGTAAAAATACCATTGGCTGTAAAGAACAGCAAGAGAATAGAGAGCCAACTGAAGGGCTGTCGCGAAGAGCCCTCTAAGTAGTTGGCTATATTGATGCCGAAATCGCTTGGGAAATAGTTCTTCACTGTTTGAATAATCACCTGCGCGGCCGCAGGCCAATGGAACAGGTGCAGGCAAATCAGGATCATTGCCACTAAGAACGGATAGAACGAAATAAGAATGTTTACCGAAACCGCAAACGAATACACGTGCACTTCGGTTTCCATCAGGAAGCGCAACGAGGCCACCAGACTTTTACCCAGCCCGCGCAAACTAGCGATACGGACATGCGTCGACGGACGAAATGGATCCTGCATGCGCAAGTCAACATAGACAGGCCGCGACGGCGTCACAATGCGGGTGGGAGCGGATTGAATCGGATCAGTCGGAGTCATTTTGTGGGCGGAGGCACAATTTTGATGTGAGAGAGTGTGTAGCTGCCATCGTCACTGACATCGATGGTGGCAGTGATGTGGTCGCCCGCGTGCAGCTTGGCGAATTCATCTTTCGATTGGATGGGGTAATCCATAGTCATGGCTTCCATGTAGCCTTTGACGGCGGCGGCATCGATCGCAGCGGTTTGGTCTTTAGCATTCACGGAGACTACCTTACCCGTGAGCGCATAGTGCTTTTGCGGCCCAGATTTGCCGGAATGCCCACAGGCGAAAGACAGCGCGAGCGCAAGAATCAAGAGAATGGGTTTCACAGAAGGCTTATTCATAGGGTAACTCGAAGGCCAGCGTCGAGGCATCGATTGTGGATATAATAGACGCAATTTTATGGCTACCAAGACTGATCAGCTACCGATGGAGACGGCTGGTTTTGCCAGCGATTTAGCGGGCGTTCCAAGTTTCTTTATCGACCCGGAAGGTGCCGCCAAGCGAGTGCATAGCAAATGGTTCTGGGTTGTGGCTTTGCTGGTTACCGGCATCATCGGAATTGCTGTAGGCGTGTATATGATGCCTATGATCATGCACGTGATGGACATGGCGCCCATTCGCGACGGCGTGACGCAAGAGCAACAGAATCAAGGTATCGCTATCTCCAAAATAGTCACCAAGGTCGCAGTCTATCTGAGCCCCATCCTAGCCACCGTGTTTTGGGCGATTACCGCAGGCATCTTGCTCGCGATTTGCGCCATCTCTGGCGTGAACGCAAAATTTCGTTCCCTGTTCAATTTGGTGGGTGGCTGCTGGTTAATTCAAAGCCTTGGGTCAATCGCCACCGCCGTTATCCTGCACTTCAAGGGCGATATTTCCACTCAAGCAGAGTTGAAGCCTCCCATGGGTTTAGACATCTTCTTGCCCGAAGGCACCAATAAATTTCTGATGGCGGCGGCCGGTTCCTTCTCTATCTTTCAAATTTGGTGGATAGTGATGATGGCATTAATTTTCTCCATCGCCTTTCGCGTCAGCAAGGGTAAGGCTTTCGCCATTGTTCTGCCGATCTGGTTCATCGGTCTGCTGATGTCATTGGTCGGTGCCATTTTTCAGAAGTGACCAGCTAAAAGAAAAACCCCGCGGCATCACGTCGCGGGGTTTTTATTTTGCAGCCAAGCCGCACTCACTCTAAGCCAAACTACTTCTTAACCTTAGGCGGCACAATCGCGTCTTTCACAGACTTCGCCAAACGGAATTTCACTACCTTCTTGGCAGGGATCTTGATCGCTTCACCCGTAGCTGGGTTGCGGCCAACGCGAGCTTTGCGCTCCGCGCGCACTAACCGTCCAATACCAGGCACGATGAATACGCCGTTCTTTTTCGTTTCACGAACCGCCAGCTCGGCTAGCGATTCCAGGTAATGCTTGGAGACCTTATTGTTGACACCGGTGATTTCGGCCAACTCTCTTACGATTGCGGTCTGCGTCATCTTTTTTACTTCAGCCATGTAGAACCTCCCTATATCCTCTGTTGATCTGGGAAGAAAACTGTACATTCGCCCGCTTGAACCTTGGGGTTTCGAAAAAACAAAACGATGCGAAAATGTTCGATCTCTTCTTTTGTCAATCCGATCATACGAGACAAACGAATCTCTTGTAAAGGAAAAAAACGCAAAAAACTGTGTTTTTGTGGTGTTTTTTTACATTTAGTGCGCGAAAGGCCCTTTCCATAGGCCTTTTGCGTGTTCTCTACGCGTAAAAAACGCTAGTTTTACGTAGAACAGTACCGTAGTAAGCACATCAAAAACGCTGAGCCCATGCATGCGGCGATGCGATGCGCGTAAACTGTTGTGGTGAACCGACGTGCATTTATCCGAGCTACCGGCGCCACGCTTGCCGCCGCAGCCTCCGCCAAAGCAGCGAGCGCTTACGTACCTGCCTCTGCCTGCCGGGTTGGTTTAATCGGCTGCGGCTGGTATGGAAAAATCGACCTGCTGCGCCTGATTCAAGTCTCACCGGTGGAAGTTGTGGCGCTTTGCGACGTGGATCAACACATGCTCAGTGAGGCCGCCGGCATTGTTGCCG
>PMQB01000168.1 GCA_003169195.1 Bryobacterales bacterium | reverse complement strand
CTTGGTTGTCGCGCGGCCAGGAAGCGGCCAAGGCTTACCGCGAAGCTGCGGCCGTTCCAAATATTGAAGGGAGACAGCGCTCGATTTTAGTGGTTTGTGCCACTCACAACGAAATTAAGAGCGTCACTTTCGCTATTCGTGAGGACCGGAAAAACGCCGGCGAACTCAGCCAGGGCGAAAAGACGAGTCGACACACCGCCCTGAATTGGACCGAAGCTCAGAAAACGCAGTTCGGCCGCTACAAGTCGGGCCAGGTGTTGGAGTTTCACAAAGGCGTGAAGGGTGTAGCGAAGAGCTCCACTCTGGAGGTCATCAGCTCTGACAGAGACGGTGTGAGGGCGCGTAAAGCCGATGGCCAGGAGATGACCCTAACCAGAAAACAGACCAAGGCCTACAGCGTGTTTGAGCGCGAAGAAATAGAGATCGCGGCGGGCGACAAGCTTCTATTGCAGGCCAACTATAAAGACAAGAGCTTCAAGGCGACTAACGGGGAGCTCGTGACCGTCGCCGGCGTCGAGGCTGGAAAGATCCGGCTGGAAGATGGGCGCGAAATTCCCGCGGCTTACCGCCAGTTTACGCACGGCTATGCGGTTACCGCGCATCGTTCGCAGGGCAAAACCGTAGAGTTCGAAGTCATCTTGGCTGATCGCATGGACCGGGAACTTTTCTATGTTTCGGCCACACGCGCGCGCGAAGGGTTGGCGGTAATAACCTCTGACAGTATTGCCCTACAGGAATCCATCGGCGTTTCGGGTGATCGCCAGTCAGCCACCGAACTGGCAAGGCGCGCGGAGTCCGCGGCGGCCGTCAAGTTCGTGCATGGCGCCACTCCGGAAGACTTCGACCTATACCAGCGGTTCCAGCAACAGCAGGAACACAGACAGAACCGGCAACAGCCGGAAATTCAACAGGAGATCACTCACCATGTCGAGCACGAATACGAACACATCAGCCTCTAAGGATTGGGTGTTAGCGAAAGACGAGCAAAAGCCAGCTTCGCTTGTCGTCCATGAGCGGCACTCGTCCCTGGCCTTTCCCTGGTTCCGGTTCGTCTATGCGCAGGGGGATGACGCTAGCCTGCAAATCATCTTCGCCACGCATCTGGTCACGATCAGCGGCGATGGTCTTGGGCCACTTCTGGAGGCGGTAGCGGCTAACCGGGTCGTCAGTGTGACCGCACCAACCGAGAATCAAGCGAAGTTTGGCGCGCGCGGTCCAGACGCCGAAGAGCAAACCGGGTCGGCTATTCACTCCATCAGCGTCGAGAAATTCAAGTAGGAAACACAGCCAATGTATTCCAGAGTACAGAAAAACGCGCTCAAAACGGGTCTGATCACTTGCCGATCAGTAGCCGATCACTTACCGATCACTTGCCGATCAGTAGCCGATCAAAAAGCCGGGTTTTTTCGTGCTGATGTTCGAACAAGCCGAAGGCTTGTTAATGGTGTCTCTTTCTTACTTCACTTCGTGGGTCTCGGATGCCGCTTTTGTCATATCTCTACGTGGACAGACAGCGCCACTGTGTGGGTTCTTTGCGCTGATTTACAAATCTCTGTATCGTACGAAACACCGGGGGGCAACTGATGCCGAAACCCGAGATCTTCGTTATAACTCCGGATCTGCAGAGGGTTCTAGATTCCGTGCCCGAACAGAACGACCCGCGCTCGAAGCTCGATCCTTTCAGGCCGTACATCCTGAAATGGCGAAGACAGGGCAAAACGTACCGAAAGATTCAGCAGATCTTGCGGGTTGAGTGCCGCATGCCGGTAGCTTATGAAACATTACGCCAGTTTGTGAAGTCCCGCTCTCGACCACGTAAGCCAGTAGGGCCAGAGATTGAGATCGAACCAGCAGCAGTTCAACCGAACAGCCACGCGGCGGCGACTTCCGGCAAGCGGCTAACAGCCGAGGAACGGCAAGCCCAACTTGAATTTATTCGCTCTCTCAGTAGCAAGCCTGCCTTGAGTGACCAGCCGGAAAAGGTTGGTTGGAACCTCGGGGTGGACAAACCGCGGGTAGTCAACAAAACGTAAAAAAGGACAATCACACAAAAATGGCAACAGCATCAGTAGTAGAAATTCCCGCTCGTCAGGCAAAGCCCACGGCGCGAATTGTATTCACACAGGGCGGAAAAGGCGGGGTCGGGAAAAGCGCGTTTTCAACCATGCTTGTCGAGTGGTACCGCAAGCAAAACGTTCCAGTCGCGTTGATCGACATGGACAGCGAAAACAAAAGCTGCGGCTCTCTCGCTCACTTCTTTCCCGAGGCGAAAAAGACAAATATTCAACGTTCGCGCGGCCTTGATGAGTTCGTTGTCGCCCTGTTCGAGGGCTCACCGATCATCTTGGCGGATATGGGCGCGGGAGCTGGCGAAGTGGCCCACCGGTGGTTTGATTCCATGACGGAGCAGGCGAAGGAAAACGGTGTGGCGTTCACCGCTATAGGACTGGTGACGCCTGATCCAGCGAGCGTATCGAGTGTTCTGGCGTGGGCGAATTTTCTAGAGGATCGGGTGGATTATCTGATCGTGAAGAACGCGCTCACCGATCCGGCTGACTTTACTTGCTGGGATAACGATCCGGAGGCGGCTAAGTTCCGTAAGCTGGCTCGACCCAGCGTAATCAATATGGAGTACCGTTTGCCCGAGATTGAGCACGAAGCGCGCGAACACGGGTTGACGTTGCAGGCGGTAGCAGACCGAAAACCTGATCTTCCACCTGTTCTGAAGCGCGGCGATAGTGTTTGGCGTGCTCAAGCGTATCGCCGGCACATCTTCGCGGAGTTGGACGGCGTAAAGGGGTTATTACTGCTGTGACGGTTGCTACAACAAATGCACTCGCGGGCCTAGCTGGTCGGTTGACCGATCCGCAGGACCGCGAGCGGTACGCGGCCATTCTCACGTATATGCAGCGATTACCGGAAGAGGATGAATTTCGGCGATTGGCGGAACTTCTGGGACTGCTCGCACTGATGGGCCAGCGGATACCTGACGCAGCCGGGGAGCTGCTCCAAGAGATGAGGGCCGCGAAGGAATACCACGCACAGATCGACGCTCGTCTGGCCGGGCTTCCACAAGAGATCGCGGCGGGCGTCGATCCGGCTGCGATCGCGAAAGAGATGAGCCACAGTTTCCGGCAGCAGTTGGGCCAAACCGCTTTGCACGATACCGCCTCGCTTATGAAGGCGGCGGTGATCACCCTCAAGGGGCTGAATGCCGAAGTCGCAACGAATCTCAAGCCGCTTTCGGCTGAGTTATCCGAGAAAATCACAATACTGCTAGCCACGCTCAAACAGGTGAACGAATTCGAGCAGCGGGCACCAGTGGATAGAGGAAAGTCCAACTCTGCAATCGCGCTGCAGGCTTTCCTTTTCCTCGCAGTGTTTGTCTTTGGCGGCGTGGCCGGTTACTTGCTTCATCACTGAGGGTATATGCTCACTCATTCATTCTTTTCTGTTACCTGCCTCTGTGGCGCGCATCTACGCACTGAGAGCAAGACTGGCGCTTGTCCGACGTGTCAACGCGAGTTTCGGATCGAGTGGCCGGCTGACTACGAATCCGAACAGAACCAGATTGAGCCTGGCGCCGAAACTAAGACGGCGGCGGCATGAAAGTTCAGAACAACAGAAAGGGAATTACACCAATGTCAAAACAACTCTTCGCGGTCTTTGCGGCCGCACTTTTGATGACCGCTTGCAAACAGGAAAGCGTGAGACCAACTCCAACGGTCCAGACTGAACCGGCAGTACAGCATCTGTATGATCCGCCAAAGTCTGACGTCTTGACGCTGCTCGAAAAGAATGGCTCGGGTGATATGTCTAAATCCTCGCTGCCGGCATTCAAGCGCTGGTTTAGTACTCGGACGGCGCTTGCGGAGCAAGTAGCCAAGATGTGTGTGCCTATTGAACAGCACGCAACGGTGACCTGGGGGGATTCGACAGAGGCGACGGCCTGCACTGCTGCGAAGGAGACAAGCGCAGAGGTGGCATCGCTGGCGAGAAGACGAAAGGCTTGGACGTTCAAGCCCATTCCGACAGATACGAGGGGCTGGTAGGGCATGGGGCGGGTACAGACGCCGGCGGCATTGCCAATTGCCGAGATTGGGGAAAAGAGGAAGAGTGAGCGGTAAAGCATTTGCCGCGATCTTGTTTTTGCGCGATTCTGTAAGAGAGCAGTCTATGAACCAAACCAGCGTGATGACTCAGCCAGTGGATCTTCGGGAACTTGCTAGGGAGTGGATCGCCGAGACGATCACAAAGCACCTGGCACCCGAACTGGCCAGTGGAGATCGCATCAAGCAAGTATCTGCCGCATTTGAGGAAGAAGCACGAGAGCGCAATCTCCCCATCGAATTGGCGGTCGGTATGGCTGTGGAATGGTGCGAGAACCAGAACGAAGAAGCGGGGCTCGCCCATTTCGGCAGGTGATCTGCCAGTCCCATAAGGGTTAAGTTTCGGGACTAGGTTTTTTCGCTATTGAACTTTTCACGCGAACCGTTTGCACCGGCTACCGTCGACCGCGTTAAGCCGCACTAAGGAGAAACGAAACCAGGCGGTTT
>PMQB01000116.1 GCA_003169195.1 Bryobacterales bacterium | reverse complement strand
GTTCTTTTCGCGATCTGCCATGCAACCAGCACAATCACGATGCAGATAATCAGCCACGTCCTCATCGGGAGAGCCTTGACGCCCGCTTTTTCGAGGAAGTTGCCAGCCATCCAGCCGGAGAACCAGAACACTGGAAATTCAAGGCCAATCAGCGCGGCCCACTTAATCGCAGTGATAAAGCCCCATTTCAGGCAGGCATGCACAAGAAGGAACAGCGCGACCGCGAGAACGAGTGATACGGTTGTCATTGTCCGCACCCCCCGCCATGCACTTCGCTCTCGAAATAATTAAAAACCTCGAAGAACGCGGCTTTATACTCAGCCACGCTGAGGAAATGCGGATTGGGATTGTCAGGCCGTTGACCGAACGACGCCCCTATGTAGAAGAGAAGCGCCACGATCACACAGGTTTCGGCGAAGCTTTTTACGGCGCTCCACAACACCCGTTTCCACAGCACCCGGAAGAAAAAATGCGCCGCCTCTTTTGCGAAAGTCAAAAGCCGATGTTGGTCCATACAATTAGCACCAGCCTTTCCCGGCTAAAAAGGCCCGGTCACTCTCACGCAGCGATGACGCCGAAAGAAGTTGCCGCACCATGACGCCGACGCTTTCCGGCTGTTTGTCGCAAACCTCGATAAGTGCCAAGCCTATGATCGAGGCCAGCCGCGCCTTGTCGCGTTCTTTCTGTTGTTGCTGTCTAACTTTCTCCGCAGCGATGGCTGTTTTTAATGCAGCTTCTTTCGCCTGAAGTGCTTCGAGTTTTCGTTTATCCATTTCATGACCTCTCAGTCCCAGCTATGGCCTGTGGCGTCGTTTCGCCAATCGCCCCCTGTTTGCCGTTCATGCACCGGCAAATCCCATTCCTCTCCATGCCCGGACGCCAGGTCATCCCGGTAATCCGCGCCAATCACGTACCTGTTGTTTGCATCCGCCGCCGCGTCCGCATCCGTGGCAAGGCGCACGGGTAGCGTTGTCGGCAGGGCGCTTAAGCTGCCCATACTGACCACCTTTCAAATCTGGTTTTTCTTCGGAGAGTGATGGCCTGACGCGGCCTGAATTCGCTATGATGGAACCGGAACGCGAAAAAAGGGCATCAAACCCCGTCGTTCTACAAGCTGCCCGGTCCTTCTAACCGCTTTTCTCAGGAGTTAGTTAGAAGGCCGGGTTTTTCATTTCAATTTCAAAGACCTAACAGCGCCGACAGAAATCAGGCTTGAATTGCGTGGCCTTCCATGCGCGTAATGTGCGAATTGAAACCCAAACACATATGCGCCGATGGAGCTTACGCCCCCCCTTTCCAAAGACGGAAAACGTCTTTTCAACTTTCACCAAGTCGCCAAAATTTGCGGCATCGGCAAGCAAACCATTCATAGGTATGCCTCCGGCCAGATGCCGGTGCAGATCGACTTCAACCTGCAACGCGTTCCCGTGACCAAGCACCGAAATCGAAAGCGGGTCGAACCACCGCCACAAAATCCACGCCACTTTCGGACGCTTATTCCAGAAGATCGTGTGTACGCCTTGCGAGAAATGGTAGATAACGGCCTGACCAAAATCGGAAGCCTTTCGCGAGAAGAAACCCTCGCCCTTGAAGCTATAGCTCGCCGCTTTTCTGTGTCCTCTCATTTCCCACCACCAACAATGTGACTACAGATCAATAGACACATGAGAAGTGATCGAGGTTTCACACAGATGCAAAAGAATATGGATGCAGTTTCTAGATATCCACACATCTAGCAGCGAACGTTCTTAGATGCATGCAAAGTGCTAAACTCGTATTCTATGCCACCTGTCTCACCGCTGGATTCTGTCCGTACTACCGTACGTTTAAGCCGCCAGACCTATGACTTTCTCAAGCAGCAAGCCAACAGTTCCGGCAGGACTGCCGAATCCATCATCGAAGAAACCCTGAAAAATGCTTTGCCCAAGGCCAGCTACGCCTTGGGGGTCGAGCACCCGGAAGAATGGGGCGACCTACTGGCTACCCGCTTTATCCAATTCATGCCCGCCCTCTTCGTACTGAAGCACTCAGATGAAGCCGTGGTGTACGCGAACCCGGCATACGAGCGGGAATTTAAGGTGCCGCTGAATCAACTTCGCGGGAAAAAGATAACCGACTTCGCGATAGGGCTGCTGGAACGCGGGCGGTTAAGCGAGGATTTTCACGATGTCGCAAAAAGCCGCGAGGCTGCCGAGTTTATGGAACCTGTGACGCATGAGGGCGGGCGCATGTCGGCGTATCATACAGTCCGCTATGCGTTCGATCTTCGGAATTCTCTCGGAACCGATCAAACGTATATCGCCGATTTTTCCTATCCTTGGGCATGCACATACGCGGCAAAGGACGAGACGCCGCAAATCTCGACGGAAGAGATGTGCCAACACGTTTTGACATGGCCGGTCAAGGTGCAGGGCCTTTGCCGAGCCGCTCTTGAGCATTCACCCGTGGCGCTTGTCATCAAGGACGCATCGAGCATGAAGATCGTATGGGCCAACGAAGTCTTTTTCAATCTCGCAAAAAAGTCCCGGCCCGAACTCGCCAGCCGCGACGAACTTATCGGCCAGACGACCAAGGCCGTTTGGAAGCTGGACGACTATCACCCCATCGTGCTCAACGATGAAAGCGTGAAAGCAACCAACCAAGCGAGCTACTTCAACGAGCAGCTTCCGTCCTCACGTTTTCGGACGAGCCTTCGCTTCCCGATTCCGGGCAAGGACGGGGAGCCGCGATTCATTTGCGCGATCAGTACCCATCTAAAGGACAAGGGTTTTTTCGACACTGGGGATCGAGCCGGTCGAGTTGATTCGTCCCCAGAACCCACACGCGCCAAAGGAAAGCCCGCGCGGTAAACCCGTCTTTATGTCGGTCAGCATTTACAGTCCGGTGCTTGTTTCTGGGGTTGCCCTTTCGTCTCATCGAATACATCGATACGGTTTCGGCTTCTTCCCTCGGACCGCCCTTTCGGTGCGGCTTTTCATTTTCTATTGCCCGGTTGATGCTCCAACATTCTTCCAATTGCCCTTGTGGAAGTGGGCACAAAAAGATTTCAAGCGCAGAATATCAATCTTTCGGCCTGCCACCGGCTGGACCGCGATAGGGGAGGTCCAGCCTCAAGAAAACAATTTTCCGCTCCGGGGGTTGACGGCCCTCCGCTCACGCTACATGCCGACAACCCCTCAAAAAAAATCGCTGATAGGCGCAATTTTTTTTGACCCTGCGGGCTACGCGGAAAATTCTTTTCTTGTGCCAGTCCGAAAGATTGATCTTCTGCGCGTACGTACTGAGGCAATCGTGCTTCAGCATGAAGCGAAAGGAAATCGTTATGAGCAGCAAACCATCTCACCGCGCCCACGTTGTCAGCACCCCGAGAAGACCCGGCGAGAAAGGCTTCTGGCACGAGGTCGGGTCTGTTTGGCCTCACAAGACCGGCAGCGGCTTCGATGTTGTCATTCACGAAGGGATAAGCGTGCATGGCCGCATCGTCTGCACCGAACCGAAAGATGCGACCGAAGCCACCGAATAACCCGCAGCGTAGCAAGGCGCTCTTGCCAGCGCCTTGCTACTTGTTTCCCCTTTGTAAAACTGACCGCCGTAAGAGCGGAAAGTCAGCGTCGGGCTGAGACGCCGGGCGCAGGCGCAAGGGCCATTTGCCAACCNNAAACTCCGCCAGCGGTTAGCCCTACCGCGTCGGAAATGACGCGGCTTGCGCCCCGACCTGTGGTCTACCCAAAAAAATATAATTCCATACAGCGCCCGTCGTGCTCCCTTCGATCTTTCCTTTCCTACCGCCCCCTTTCGGCAAAAAATTTTCAGCCGCCTGAAACGAGAAGCAACGCCTCTCGTTTCACAGCCTCGCTTCAACATCGCGTCAGCGAAACATTCCGCCGACGCAACGTTAAATGTCTTGCGGCAGCCGTGATTCTTCGATTCCCTCCGATTATGACCACCGGCCCCCATATGGAGCACTGGACAAGCTGTGTGTTGTGGCCACCGCGCATCCCAAGGGATGCACGATGTCCCCAACACGCTTGGCAGGGCTTTCCGCCCGTGCACCCGACCAAAGAGGGGACCGGCCCCCTCTGTTGGATACTCCCCCTATGTGTCGCGGAGGCCGCGCCATGAGCGACAGGCAAAGCCAGCCGCTCAAAAAGAAGCGCAGCGGCAGCGAGACGCGCGAACGCGATTGCATCATCAAGTTTCGCGGCAAAGCGGACGAACGCGCCGCGATCAAGGCCAGCGCCGCCGCTGCTGGCCTATCGGTCGGCTCATTTATCCGCAGCCTTGCGCTTGATGCACCGCGCACCCGCGTCGTGCGTACCCGCCCGACGCCGGATATGGAGCGTCTCCAACGCTATGACGCCCGCTTGGGCAGGCTTGAGGGAAATATCTATCAGCTTGTCCGGGCCATGAACGTCGGAAAACTCGTTCGCGTTGACGAATTGTATACCGCAGCAAAGGAGGCCGAGGCTTTGCTTGCAGAATTGCGCCAAGCCTTCGGACTTTAAAACAAGGCCGTGATTATCAATAACGCCGGTTCCCGTTGCAATGTTGCGTTTTGGACCGACCACCTTCAAAGCATGGAGGAAAACGAACGCGCGGAATTAAAGCAGATACGCGGCCTCAAGGCCGATAGTTTGGAAGACGCGCTTCTTGAAATGCAGCGCGAGGCCGCAGTCCGGCCCCGCCTCAAAAACTTCATGTATCACGCGGATTTCAACCCGCGCCCCAATGAACGTTTTGTGGAAGAAGATTGGGAACGCGCGTTTGAGATATTCGAGAAACAACGCGGCATTCCTGAAGGAACCCCGCGCGTTGTTTATGAGCATGAAAAGGAAGGCCGCATACACCGGCATGTCATTTGGGCGAGACTTAATCCTGAAACCATGCGGGCATTTCCTGACGGGCTTGACTGGAAAGTGGCGCACACAGCCGCGCGGGAGATCGAGAAAGAGTTAGGTCTACAGAAGACCATTGGCCCGCTTGACCGGGAACCGGGAACACCTCGACCGCCACGCGCCCCGGAAGCGTGGGAAATGTACCGGGCTATGAAAACCGGCATCGACCCGCGCGATATCACGGCGGAAGTGACAGCGCTTTATAAGCAGAGCCAGAACGGGCAGGAGCTTAATGCCGCGCTCAAATTGCACGGCTATGAACTCGTGACCGGCAGACGCGGCCTTCTCATTCTCGACAGCGCCGGTAAAGAGCATAGCCTTGCCAAACGTATCGAAGGCGTGAATACCGCAGAGATTAACACCTTTATGCGTGACCTGAACCGCACGACCTTGCCGACCCTTGAACAGGCGAAGGAAACTTATCAGCAACGCAAGATCGACGCGCTTGAAGCCGACCACGCCTCAGTCCGCGATGAAATCCAGTGGCAGGAAACGTTAGAAAAAGCCGCGATAGCGAAGGAAGAAAAAGAGCGGCAATTTGTCGAGCCGAAGGCGCGGACGAAAGAAACACGGCATGGGCAGCAGGAAAAAGAGCAGCAGCGGCCCCCGGCCCCGGAGCTTGGAAAAACCCAAGCCGAAATCCGGCTTGCCCGCAGCCTTTCATCCGGCCCGCAGAGTTTTGCAAACGCGCTGGAAGATCGAGGTTATATTCTTGCTGGCATCACTTCCGATGATATTAAGAGGGACATCGAGCGGCTTCGGACGGAATGGGAAGAACGTCGCCGCAATCCTCAGACGTGGATGGAACACGAGGGCGGTTTTGCCAAGTTAACGCCGGAATTTCAGGAGAGCGCCCGCCGTAGTTTCGATCAATGGAAAAAGGAAAGCGACAGGAAAAAGGAGCTCGACAAGCAAAACGCCGCGAAGGAAAACCGGCAGGGCAAAGAACAGGAGAGCGAATACAAGCTTGAGGATTATGTTGAGTTTGTTCAGAAGAAATGGAGCCAAGGGCCAAAATCCCAACTGGAACGCGCGGCAGGCGGGCTTGCCGTTGTTACCCCGTTTGGCAGCGTTTACACGCTAACGCCGCAAAACACCGGCCTAGACCGCGATGAGCTCCCGCAATACCTGAAAAGCCTCGACCGCGCCCCGTTTCTGAGTGTCACAGAGGCGCAAGCCGTGATGCAGGACGTACGGGACCAACGCCGCGACGAATGGTTTTACCAGCGCCGCGAGGAATGGTCCGCGCGGCATCCGCTTGGAAAGACCGACGGAGAAATCCGCCTTGCCTATAGCCTCACCAGCACCGGGCAGGAATTTGCAAACGCGCTGGAAGATCGAGGACATATTCTCGCCCGCATGACCGGGACCGATGCGGAGAGACTGAACAGGTGGGAACGGCAACGCCTCAGGGAAGAATGGAAGGCCCCCACGCCGGAGAAACCCGGCAAGGCTCAAACTGCCGAGCGCACCCCGCCCGATAAGTACCATGCCGGTGAGCTTGTGGTGGTCAACTCCTACGGCAATATTTTCCAACTCACCTTGGGCAATACCGGTCACGATGTTGCGGCCCGCGCCGAGCGCCTTGAAGATATCGACCTTGCGCCGCTTCTCAGCGTGACCGCCGCCGAAAACGTGATGAAGAAGTACCGGCAGCACCAGCAAGAGGAATGGCGGCAAGAACGCCAGCAGAAACGGGACGAATGGCAACGCGCCATCAATGAAGAACATGCGCCCACTCGCCCGCCGCAGGGTCAATCCGGGTCGGATTTCGAGAGAGCCGCGAATGCAGCAACCAGCGATGAACGGACGCGGGACTTACGAGGCCCCGCCGCGCAAGTATGGGCGGCATGGTGCCAGACCGACAGCGACAAGGTTATCGCCGCCGCGCTTGCCGGTAAGACCGTTTCGTTTGCTGTGCCGACGAAAGAAGCTTTCGCGGCATCGCTCTATCAGAGCGGAATTTTGTTTGCCGCCGTCAGCAAAGAGGAGGCGGACCGCAGCCACAGAGAGGCCGAATTTGCGAAAGCCGTAGGCAATTACGCACCGCGTTTCAAGGAAGGTGAAATCGTTATAGTCACCGAGCAGCGCCCCGAATACCGGCGTGATGGTCAAATGGTCGAACCGGCCCGTGTGCATAAGCTCGACCAGTCCCTTGCCGAGAAGTTTGTAAAGCACCTTGGCACCCGCAGCGAGTTGCAGGGTATCGACGCCACCTTGAAAGCATCCGACCAGCGAGCGCAGCAACGCGCGGCCAATTGGGAAGCGATCCGCGATGTGTATGCCGACAGCAGGCAACATCGTAACCGCGAAATCGCCACCGAAAAGGCTATCCGCACTGGTGCCGCCAAGACGAAGGACGCCATCCATACGTCGGTAGCAGCGTTAGGCAAGGCCGCAAGTGTCGCGGGTTCACTTGGCAAAGTGTTTGATGTTATCGGCAACGCCGTTGACAGCCTCTTATCGCCGACCCTTACGCCGCAGCAAATCCATGACGCAGAGAAGGCGAAGGATAGCCGCGAAGCGGAGGCGGATTTCACCATCGACTTTTCGCGAGTGACCGCCGAGGCCGCCCAGCAACGCCAGCAGCAGGAGAACGAACGGGAGGCCGCGCGGCAGCGCCCCCGTGAAGAGGAACGCGGAAGGGACCGATAATTGCCGGTGGAGGAGTGAGCCACCGGCCAGAGCCAACCAGCAAAACCGGAAACGATCCGTCAGCCGACGCGCCCAAGCGCCGTCATTTTCTTCCCGGCGCGATCAAACAGCTATTCCGCGAGGTTGCGAAAGCCGTCATACAGACGATTGCTCCTTCGCCGGCAGCCCGCCGCAAAAGGCAGGATGAAACGCGGAAAGGGTTCAGGATGTTTGCCCGGAAAATCACCCCGAAGATTGTGCGGTCGATCTTTGATGATCACGCTTTCTGGCTCCCGCCCGATCATGACGAACACGCCGAGTATTTGCGCCTTCTCGAAATGTCCGCACAGGAGGACTTTAACCAGCATTACGACAATGGCGCTTTTCATGGAGAAGCGGAGCATCTTTCTTTGCACCTTTGAAGGTGCTATAGCGTCCCTATGTCTG
This sequence comes from Bryobacterales bacterium, assembly GCA_003169195.1. Taxonomy (GTDB): domain Bacteria; phylum Acidobacteriota; class Terriglobia; order Bryobacterales; family Bryobacteraceae; genus Bog-105. The sequence continues at coordinate 5,305 of PMQB01000116.1, read as the reverse complement.
AAACCTCGAAACCCGTTCGCTTTGATTGCATAGCGTGGCAAAAGAATTTCTACGCCGGGAAATTCGTTGAGTGGATCGCTGTCGGCAAGGGCTATATTGTCATCAAAGACGGCAAGCCCAAATCCTATACGCGCTATCACAGCACGGTGCGCGGAGATTCCGTTAACACGGTATTGTTGCCCGTCGGAGAAACACCACCACCGCCATCACTAGACCCGAAGCGGCCCCAAGGTAGCGACGAGGCGGAGGAGGATTTCAGCGACTGATAGAGCGGGCCGCAAAGCAATAATCTTGCTTCTCGCTCTCGACATCCTCAACTTCAGGGGACATAAAACTGACACCCGTTAAGGCATGGGAGCGTTATCAGAAGCAGGATCGCAATTTTGAGTGTAGACCCACATTCCGTTATACCAATCATCTTCGACTAGAGTTGATGGGTTCGTTGAAGGTGGTAACCATGTCCGCCATGACGACGAATAGAAATCATATAGAACCGACGAACCGTCACCGTTGTTGATTGTGTATGTTTGCACCGGAAAGTTAGCAGCCGCTGAGGAACTCGACGCATCCGCAGTGCCTGAAATCGGTGCTGTGAAAGAAAAAGAGCCTCCCGGCAGAGGACTAGTTTGCGTCACTGTTAGTGTGAGCGAATTCCCTGTGAAATCTCCACCTGCGGAACCAAGGGAGTCTGCGGTCGATTGTAAAGACCCCAAGCCTGCATTCGTTGGAGCTTGCACATCGTTTTCATGTGGTGGAGTTGAGTAGAAAGCTACCCCAGCATTCCAGTTATTCCCATACCTCAGAGCGACCCCATTTTTCTTGAGATAATTTCCGAGACCCACTCCCACGGCATCGGGACCGCTGAACGATGCCGACACAAAATAGGTTATGTTACGGCAACTCGATGTGCTGTACGTTACCGCTTGCATGGTCCAACCGCCGGTTGAGATGTTTTCTGAACCGGGATTGTCCGTTGTTCCAATTGATGGAGAAAAAACTGCTGTAGCAACCTGTGTCCATGGATTATTTGAGCCGCAGGTAAACCTGAAAGTCTGTGCTACCGCTGCCCCGTGAAGCCGACCGTATGGTACATAAGCGGTCGCCTGTTGCGCTGTATCGCAGGCATGGCTCGCGTCGTAATAGGGGTTAGCCGTGCCATCGGGATATGTTGAAAAGTCACTCGGAATGGTAAAGGTTTGTGGCCCCGCACATGATGTAAACGTCACCCCACTCGGAGCGGGATTATTTAAGAATGAAGTCCACTCTTCTTCGGTATTAAACGGCACAAAAATCGATTGATGTGTATTGTTGTCGATATAACGACAGTAGCCCCACGCATCAATCGGCAAAGGCGAAAGATTACCGTTCTGATGGTCGCTTCGTACTGCCCCCCGATTCTGCTTAGTTACCGCTGTGGGCAAACTGGATTGTGGCCAGCCCGGTACATTCACTGCGTCGTTGCAAACGGCTTCTGGCGAAAGGTCTGCCGTAAGGCGACATTCATTTGATCCAATTGAGGATGGATCAGCCAGAACGTTGCTGGAATGAGTGACGAGAACAGCCGACAATAGGGCGACAGAGCCTAAAACGCGCTTCTTGTTCACCACCCCAACTTTCTCAATTCTAAAGTTCATCCTGTTCCCCCCGGCCCGCCATTTCACCACCACTTAACTACCATGCACAGTCTTAAGATCAGGTTAGAAAATCACAGAAACATAGTGGTCTATGGTTAATGACTGATTATTTTGGGGGATATCCGAGGGCATACAGATTCCAATTCTCTCAACTTCGGGAGCGTGAAATGTAGTTCAGGAATCATCGCCTAAACTGACTGATCCTGAGTGACCAGAGACGCCTTCCACGGGCCATCCCATCCGTTTGAGCGTGGGTGCCAGACCCAGAAAATAACGTCGCCTTTCAGTATGATCCCCGACGTATAAACAAAAATCACGGCATCTAACTTCTCAAACTCTAAATTCCCTCGAAGCTGATCCGCAACCCAATCTCTCTGAATCAGCGCTCCATGTAGTTCGAGAAGCAAAACTGCCTTGTCGGCTCGTTTGTCGGACACTGTCTTCAGAAGCTTGGGCAATTTGTTCTTAACCGCCCGTTCTAACTCTGCGAGCAGGTAACACGCTGCCTGTCCATCTTCGGGGAATAGACCATGTACCAAAACCGCACCCGGACTTCCGGGTGATTTGCTAACAGCAGTCTTGATTTCCAGCGATTTCGATATGCCTGACTGGGTCGGAACGTTAATTTGGTGAATGCTATAACCCACGGGAACGCTTGCGAGTGAACTGCGCGCCCAGTCCGCAAGGGCTTCGTCTAGATCATGCCAAGTCCACGGTTGAGAAGTATCAAATGCCTCGGCTGGTAGAAATATCCAAATGCTGCGTTCAGGGATGCGAAGGCTGGAGTCCTTACGCAACTGCGCGGTAGCCTTCTGGATGCGTTCTTCTTTCGCCCACACTTGAGGGAAGTTTTCAAGCAGCGTATGCTCTACTGCCAGACGTTCCCCGGTTGCACTCGTCGCAATGACTTCGACATCTTTCGTTTGACGTTGAGTGATCGGTTTGACCGAATTGGCGTAATAGCCTCCTTCGTAGTTTCGAAGAAGCAAATCAACTAATCTTAAATCGCGCTCCAAAACCTGATCCTCTCTGCTTCGGCCACGGTGAGCAGTAATCACACAACTTCGTGTTTATCGCGTTCAACAGTCCGCCGAGCCGCGAGAGTTTCACAGTCGCGATTTTACCCCGAAATGCTCCACCCTCAAATCAACATCTTGTGTCTCGGACCATCGTGGCGGGGGAAGTTCGGCAAGTATTCGCAGCAGGAAAAGCAATGTTGAATACTGGCGGATTGAAGTAAAACTTCTCTTCCTACCGTCCGTCTTGTTTTTGGACTTTCCCAATACATTGATTTCGTAGACATAATGGAGGTTATGCGGGTGGTGCCCTTGTGCGACGAACACAAGATGTAGAGCAGCGCCGGTAGGAAAAAAGTCTTTGAAACGTGTTACCATCCGCTTCATGGCGAAATCGTTCTGCGGTTTGCTGTTGCTCGTCTTCTTTATTCCCGTTGCTCATGCCGACCTGATCGTGAATGGCGGTTTTGAAACCGGCGACTTCACCGGCTGGACCCAGAGCGGCTGGCTGATCGATACGACAAATCCCAACTCTGGCGTTTACGCCGCCGCGACCGGTTGCGGGGGAGCGTCTTGCACAACGGTCGGGGATCCGAATTCCGCTTATCTCTATCAGGACGTGGCGACGACAATCGGCACGAAGTACACATTGACGTTCTTTTACAACTCCGGCCAGCTTGCGGCCACGGCGAGTGAGTTGCTCGTTCTGTGGGGAGACCCAAACGCGCCCGGCCTTTCGACTGTGGTGGATTTTGTGAACGTGAATACGTCTGGCGCTTACGCCGAGTACACCGGCACAGTCACCGCGACATCCGCAATGTCGGAGCTGGAATTTCTGGGCAGGCAGGATTTGGATTTTTATTCGCTCGATAATGTGTCGCTCGTCGGTGGAACTGTGACGAGCGTGCCGGAACCTGCTTCAAAATTGTTATTATTCATGGGTCTCATGATATCGCTAATCTCGCTTTTGGGTACCCGTGCTTCCAATCGGGGACGCTTAGCGTTGGCAATTTGCTCTAGAGTCATTCTCCGCTAATCAGATTTCCACTCAATAAGTACGGTACCGACTCCTCTTTAGCCGAATCACAGGTAATTTCGTGGCAACCCGCAGTTCATGCATTTCTGTTCTGTAAAGCTTCTTCTGAGCCCGCGATAGAAAAATTCGTTGCCACAACGTGGGCAATGAAACCTATATTGCATGCCAATACATACCGCTATCAATACAAACGGTACTATGTGCCACACACTGAGATGGTAGGTACCTGTAGACGTGATATAAGAAACAACCGCCCATAAAATCGTACAGTCGAGAATAACAATTCCAATAACACGCCAAATTCGGAGATATCGCCATGCCTTCCGATATCTAGCTTGTTCGGCAGCCGTTAATGCGTCATTATGAAATGGATCCATTTGCTAATGGCCGATAGAAAAAAGCAAATCGCAAATTAGATCCGCAGCGCTCCTTTTAGAGAATTGACTAAAGCGGTCCTTCATCATTAAACCCCATATCAAGGAAGCTATAGAAACCTTGGAGCACATCCTGCCAAGGGATACCATAGAGAAGTGCGCCTCCGTTAGGCCACTGAGGCCCCACGCCCACCGAACTGTCGTTTCCACCAACAGCTCTACCCGCCAATCCTACTTGTCCCGTAAACCCTGTGCAATAGTCTTGCATGTTGGTGGTTCCGACGATAGATGCTGAGGTGCCTTTGGGAATTCCGAGACCAAAGTCTAAGTAAACGTAACCTGCTGAGTTTGCAGCAACACCGAAGCATAGAAAGTTCGGGAAGCAGTAAGAGCCACTTGCGACATACCCGGGTTGTTGTTCATCTGGACAGGATTGTCCTGATGGACAAAGCCCACTTCTGTCGATGCGAGCTAGTGGATTACCAAGAACATACTGGTAAGTATTCGTTCCACCTTGCAACCCACTCAGATCACTCTCCAGGTACCGGCCTAACGTCGGGACATAATCCCTAAACCCGTTATGGTAAAGCCCGGTCTCTATATCAAATTCCTGTCCCGGCAAGCGCAGGTTTTGAACTATGGCCCCGATACCTGTACTCGTGTAACCAAACGGCTGATAGCTGGCAGACCAAACAACTGTCTTCGTGCTGTCCGTTGCCAGTTGTGGCGTTCCTAGCCGATCATCATGCAGGAAATATACCTTCCCCGTTGTCGGCTGAATAGTGGCAACCGGCTGATCGTCGAGGTATATGTAATCTACGCGGCTTGTGCCCGCGCCGTCGTTCTCTTCAAGCAGGTGACCAGCGGGATCATACTGATAAAGCGTAGTCGCCGTAATCGATCCGACCTTTACGGCCCGGTGCCCGAAAGCGTCATAGGTGTATTGTGCAAGCAGCCCGGCTCCTGAACTCGCCGTTGCCAGCCGGTTGGCCTGATTGTAGGTCAGGCTCGTCAGGGGTCCAAACGGCGCAGAAAATGCGCTCACATTGCCGGCCGCCGTGGTGGTCAAGGTTTGTGTCGCCGCGCCTGTCGTGATTACCGACAGTTGATTGCTATGCGGAGCATAGGTGTAACTTGAGAGCACTCCGCCGCTGGTCTGGGTCAGCCGGTTGCCGATGGGGCTGTACGAGTAGGAAAGGTTTCCGTAATTACCCGTCGCACCTGTCAGATGGTCAAGCACGTCAT
>PMQB01000133.1 GCA_003169195.1 Bryobacterales bacterium | reverse complement strand
CGTACTGATAGAGCCGGATGTCTTCGTGGAAGAGGCGCCAAGCTGCCGCCAGGCGCTTGGTGTTCGCTTCCATCGTGGCGTCCGTCAAGCATTCGGGATCAATGCCCGCGAGTTCGAACACGATGCCGAGGGCTCCTGTTTTCGTGAGAAAAACGTGCTCGTCGATAAACGCGCATGGCGCGAACAGCGCATTCGCCTCACCGGCATCTTTCCAGGGCTTGATGAATTTAGGCAGCGGCAGCATTATTGCTCCGTTTCGTGGGATCGAACAAAGACAACCCGGAAAGCGGCGCGCTTTGCCGGATCGTATAGCCAGCGATGGCGGCGCGCCAGGTTCCAGACAACTAGTAAGTTCGGGTCGCGACGCGTGGCGATCCGCGCGCAAGCACAGACCGCAAAGAAAAGAGCGGCGGCGATCCCCTTGTAGACCAGAGCGTCGTTGACAGCGCCAGCGACCGTGGCAATGACGAGCGCAAGGCCAGCTAGGCGCATGTCCACGCCGGCAAACAGTAGAGGTTTGTTCAGGGCTTTCGCCGTGGGCCGGGTCGTCTTCATGGCCTTAAAGACTTTGCACCCAATTGACGATGGGACCGGCGAACAGGGCGAGCGTCAGGCCGATGAGAAGCCCCGTGATTTTTCCGCCCATGTGTGAGCCGTGCGAACCGCCGCCGGCGAGACTGAGTCCGACAACCACGGCGATGATAATGCCGACCCATTTGACAATGGCGACGACTTCCACCGAAACGCCTTGCGCCACTTGTCCAAACGGGCTCGCCTGAGCAAAGCAAAGGGTTGCGGTTAGGCCGATCAGCACGATGGACTGAACGGCCGGGGAAAAAAGCTGGGCGTGTTTCTTCATATCAAGACTCCTCAAAGTTGGTTTTGGGCAATGCTCCACCAGCCGCCAGAGGGCGGTTGAAAATGTGTTGAAAACTGGAAGGGTTCGAGACTACTGTCCGCGTCAGACGCCCAGACGAGTCTCATGAGTTCACTGGTTTTAGGGCGGGGGGTGAAGTGTCAGTGGGACTAGAGCTCTACAAAGGGGCGATCGCCGAATGGGAAAGCTACGGAAAGAATGAGGGAGGTCGCGCAGTTTTGCCGTAAGCGACAACGGTCGGCGGCGAGTAACGCAAGGGTGATCCGTGTACGGTTCTGCGTACGGTCGACCCCGAGTTATCGCCCTTCTTACGCCTAAAGCTGTTCGTGCGTTATGCTGATAAATCAGTAAGTTACGGCGATTTAATAGGTTGGAGAAATCGGCGAGCAGTTCAACTCCCGCCGCCTCCACCAACATCAATCAGTTTTCAGACGAAACGACGTAGCGGCAGGCGTTGACGCTGGCCAACTCGATGGCGAGACCTTTGGAGTAAGCCGCAAATTGTTTGGCGGCGGCGGCGAGATCATCGTAGGACACGACCGTGACTAAGTCCTGGCCAGCCGTGAGGCGGCGCACGGCGTCGGCTTCTTCGAAGACAAAACTGCTCTTCTGACTATTCGCTGTATTCAGTTCTTCGACGTGGCCGGAGATGGCGGCGAAAGCGCCGATTGTTTCGTCGGAACAGAATCCGCCCGTTGGCGTTTCGCAGAAAAGATACGAGAACACGACGTTGCCTTCGGCTTCGAGTTCAGCGGCGCGGCGGCGGACGAGTTCGCGGTCTTTGCCGGAACTGATGATGGTGACCAAGCGGTCGCGCGAGAGTTGGCGGGCTGGTTGAATGCGCACCTGCATACGAGCGTCGGCCGAGTCAAGAACCTGTTCGAAATTCCGAAAGCCCCAACCGTAGGCAACTAGAAACTCCTTGACTCGCGCGGAAACGACCGTCACACCTAATAAGCGGCGAGACTGACCGACGACGACATGAAATGAGCCGCGCTCCGTATCAGAGAGAGGGACAGGCGCGTCGACTCGGAAGTGGGTCCAGCGGCGGGGATCCTCGTGCATTAGAAAGATGGACAATTCGCGGAGGCGGGCGGCGGATTGTGCGTCTGGCTCAGCGAGAGAAAGCTTGTTCAACGCGAGTGACACCTCGGTGAGCCGCCCCGAGGAGAGGAGTTCGCCGAGCGTTGGCTTTTCGGCAGGCCGTACGCGCTGCAAGATTTCGTCGGTAATTTTGTCAATGAACGCGGGTGCTTGGGCATGGGTGAACGGAGGCCAAAGGCACGCAGTGGCGAGCAGCGCGAAAAGGGAACGGAGGCGAAGACGGGTCACGTAGAGATGATATGCGTAAAGTCCAGAGGCAGACGAAAGCGTCTGCCCCAGCGAGGGCTTTATTCCTTGACTTTGAGTTTGGCTGAGTTTTCCTTGATGAAAGTCTTGATGTCTTCGGACACGCCGAGGAGCCGCATCCATTGTTCCTGATAGAGCGTGACGGGAAATCGTCCGAGGCCGTAAACGCTAACCGCGCCTTTTTCGCTTACTTTAAACGTGAGCTCGCCCGTGCGCACCTTGGCGGCCTTCATCTTTTCCAGTTCAGCTTTTAATTCATCGTAGCTTGGTTCTGACATAGTCTGCGTGCAGTTGCTTTCCTTTGATCTTCTAGCGTACAACGGGAAGGTGGCTCCACTTGTTCGCTGCGCATGGTCCAGTTCCGATCCGTTATCAACCGCCTACCACGATACCGAATGGGGCGTTCCGCTGCACGACGATCGCGGGCTTTTTGAGTTTTTGATTCTGGAGGGCGCGCAGGCGGGATTGAGTTGGTACACGATTCTAAAGAAGCGCGAGGCGTACCGATCGGCCTTTGATGATTTTGACGCAGGAAAAATCGCACGCTATCGCGAGGCCAAATTGGAGAAGCTGCTGGCCAATCCTGGCATTGTGCGGAACCGGCTCAAGATTTACGGAGCCGTGAAGAATGCCCAAGCTTGCCTCACGGTTACAAAGGAATTTGGCAGCTTTGGGGAATATATCTGGAAGTTCACAGGGGGAAAGACGATTCAGAATTCATGGAGCCCACAAGCGAAACTGCCCGCCAGCAGCAGCGTTTCAGACACGATGAGCAAAGACATGAAGAAGCGCGGCTTCACGTTTGTGGGTTCCACAATTTGCTACGCCTTCATGCAAGCAACAGGGATGGTGAATGACCATACCGTTAGTTGCTTTCGGTATTCACAAGTGCGCCGGTAAGCGCGGCGCGAATGCTACGAATTGTTTCAGGCGTGGTGCGGCAACAACCGCCGATGAGACGCGCGCCGCGACGATGCCAGCCGACAGCGGCTTGCTCAATCATTCCAACTTCGGCGGTGGATCGCCAACCGCAGGTTGTAATGTCGTACAGTTCGCCGCTATTGGGATAGCCGACGAGAGGCTTGTCTGTGACGCTTCTGGCGCGCTCAAGAAGTTTGTCGACATGACTCGGAGCGGTGCAATTCAAGCCAATCGCCACCACCGACTCTGCTTGACTGACGATAGAAACGGCATCGTCAAACTTGACGCCATCGGAGATGTGGGCGTTGTCTTTGCAGGTAAAACTGATCCACGCGGGAAAGTCTGTCAATAGGCCACACAATGCTTCGGCTTCGAGGATTGACGGAATCGATTCGCAAGCGAGCAGATCTGCGCCGCTGTCAGAGAGGACCGTTAGGCGTTCGCGGTGAAAGTCTTCCAGGACGTCGCGGGAAACACCATAGTCGCCACGATACTCGGAACCATCATGGAGGAATGCGCCATAGGGTCCGACCGACGCTGCGATCAACGGGCGAAGACGACCTACGCGGTTTCGTGGATTGTCCCAGAAGCGATCTCGGGCCTCGACCGCAACTTGTACACTGTGGCGGATTACCTGTTCGGCTTCCTTCAGGCTGAGGCCTAGGGCGGTCAACCCCGGAAACGTTGCTTGATAGCTGGAGGTGATGGCGACATCGGCGCCGGCGAGAAAGTAGGAGTAGTGGACGGCGGCGATTTTTTCGGGAGCCGATAACAGAATTTTGGCGGACCAGAGCGGGTGATTGAGAGATTCGCCGTGAGCTTCCAATTCGGTGGCTAGTCCCCCATCCAGAATGACGAAGCCCTGGCGCTCAATGAAATCGTGGATGGCTGCCATATTCTCGATCATACGGCGGCCATGTCATAGAGTGGACGTGATGGTGCAACCAGTTGTGTGTTTTTTGATGCTCGCGGCGGCGGCGATTCCAGCAGAGCACGCTGATAACTTCTCAGGTAAACCGCGGATGGTTGTCGTCAGTGACATCGGTAATGAGCCTGACGATCAGATGTCGCTGGTGCGTCTGCTGCTGTATTCGAATGAGATTGACATTGAAGGCCTGGTTGCTTCTACATCAACGTGGCAGAAGACGGCGGTACATCCGGAGACGATGCGCGCTTTGATTCAAGCGTACGGACAGGTACGCGGCCATCTGCTGCTGCATGCGCAAGGTTGGCCGACGTCGGCGGATCTAGACGCGAAAGTTTTCACCGGACAGACGGCCTACGGTATGGCAGCGACCGGGCGTGAGCATATGTCGGAAGGAGCGGCCGCCATCATTCGCGCGGCTGATCGTAAAGACGAACGGCCTCTGTGGGTCAGCGTTTGGGGCGGCGTCAATACGCTAGCTCAGGCACTGATGCATGTGCGGGAAACACGGAGTCGGGCAGAGGTGGACGCATTCATTGAGAAACTCCGCGTGTATTCGATTTCGGATCAGGATGATGCGGGCCCTTGGATTCGACGCGAGTTTCCGAACTTGTTCTACATTGTTGAACCATCGACTGCTACAGGAGGTGAATATTATTACGCGACGTGGACAGGGATCAGTGGAGACAAATATTACCGCAACGCAGCAGGAGCAAACTTCGATAGTGTGACGAATGAGTGGTTGGATACCAATATTCGGAGCAAGGGACCGTTGGGGAAATTGTATCCGCGGTTCGCTTTCATTATGGAAGGCGACACGCCTTCGTATTTAAGTCTGATCGATAACGGGCTAAACGCATATAGGAGACCGGATTGGGGAGGGTGGGGAGGCCGCTATGTCTTTCGGCAGCCTTATGGAGAAACGCATCCTATCTGGACGCAGGGTGGGGATCTGTTTTCGCGAGTCACCTCGCAAGACAGTGTGCGTGGAGCGGACGGTAAGATCTATGTCTCAGATCAATCAACCATCTGGCGGTGGCGTGATGCGTTTCAGAACGACTTCGCGGCGCGGATGACTTGGACGATCAGCGATTACGCGCATGCGAATCACAATCCGATTGTGGAGGTGAATGGCATGAAGGGAACGGCACCTATCTTCTTAGAGACGGAGGTCGGCCAGCCGTTAACTCTTGATGCTAGTGGCTCGCATGATCCTGATGGGCAGATGCTTCACTATCATTGGTTTCATTACGCGGAAGCCGGTGGTACGGGAACGGCCCTGGCAGAGGTCACTCTGAGCGGGGCCGATACAGCGAAAGCAACCGTCACGGCCACAGCGACGTGCCGTCCGCAGTGGCTTCCCATTACAGGGCCATGCCGGCAACGGGAACGGCGCACATCGTCCTGGAGGTAACGGATGATGGCTCGCCGCAACTTACTTCTTATCGGCGGGTCATATTGAACGTGCGCGGTAAAACGAAATGATTTACGCTATTTTGCATTTCTCAGCTCTTTAATGCGCGGCACGCGGCTCTTCGGACTATCAAGACTGAACGTACGCACATCCCCAAGCTGCGTGCGCACATATTCTTCCGTTGAGACAATCGCTTTCTTCAGCAGCGTGCGTTTTTTTGGACGAACACACCATAGGCGATGGACTCGCTCGCAGGATCATACTCCCAGAGCCCGATAATGCGGCCACGGTCCACGATGGCTGGACTGGAGAGTCCGGTGAGCCGACCGCTCTTTAGCGATAACAGAGGATTTAGCAAATCAGTGGCATCGACAAGTGAAGTTATGTCGCTTCGGAGAAGGAATAGTGAGTCGAGGCCAGTTAGGAATTGGTAACTCGGATCTTTGGGAGGTTTGTATGACTCGAATTCCTCACGCAGGCTGGGCAACGTGAGAAGATCGTCGTCACCGGAGAGTCGTTCAAGTTTGAGATGCTCTACCGCGGCCTTCGCAGCCTTCGTGCTGACTCCGGCGAATACCTGAAAATCGGAGAGAGACGAAGGCGCAATCCAGGTGAAGTAGCGACGGGCTAGTTCGGCAATGGATGATTCGGCGGTGAATTCAGATAACTTCACAGGATTCGGGCGCCAAAGCGAGTATTGATAACGCTGCTGATCAAGGCGTCCGTTGACTGGGATGCGGCGAATATCACCGGCACGTTGCAACTCGCCCAACGCAAGGGGCAGCGTGGAGGATAGACCCTTCTTCTGACCTTCCGGACCTAAGCTGCGCCAAGCTTTTCCGGTTGCTTGTCGAATATCGTCGGGATCGAGCGGGCCCTTTTCGAGAGAAGTAAGGACGGCTTGGCACAACTTATCTATTTCCTTTCGAGTGACGCCTAGCTTTTCAGCGACGCGCATTTCGGCGTTGCCGGCATTTTGCGCGAGACACAGGGCGAGGGCGTAGTCTGCAGCCGGGACGACGTAGGTGCATGCCCGGGCGCTAGGGAGTTCATGAATTTCGAGATTCGCAACAGCTTGATCGGCCGCTTCCCTTGAGATACCTGCCCGCGAATACAAAGTGAGATAGGGCCCGCAGCCACCTACGGACCGCGCCCAACCAGTTTTCTGAAAGACAGCTGCTGCGGAGGAAAACGTAGTGGCGGAATCAAGGCCTTGGCGATGCCACCACCAGGCGCGGAGTTTCTCGGAGTGTTTCAGTAATGCAGACACAATTCCCGTTATTCTATCGGAAAATCTATTTCAGCGATGGAACCTGGAAAGCGGGACACGCGTCACTGATTCGAGTTGAGGGCGTTGTGAATGTTTGAACAACAGCTAGCCGGCGACGCGCGCACACCGAAGCTGCGCGGGATCGCCATGGGATCGGTGTCGCTGACGTTGCACATGGGTGCGCTGGCGGCGCTGTGGTTGCTGTGGCTTATGGGTCGCGGAGACATTCAGCCGAAGCCGCGGATGCCGGGCATGATGATTGATTTGCCACAACTGGTAGTGCCGAAGATCGCAGTTCGCGCTGAAGAGACTGGCGGCGGAGACGAGAGCAAGCTGCCGGTTTCGCGCGGAGATGTGGCGCCGCCACGCGCGATGAAAGTGTTCATTTTGCCGGTGACCAATCCGCAAGCTCAGTTAAAAATGCAGGTATCGATGCCAGCTATGGATGCGCCGGTGCTAGACAGCGGGCAGTATGGAGATCCGAATGCTGACCCAGGAGCATTTTCGTTAGGCCCGGGAGGACCGGACGGCATGGGTCGCTATGGTACGGGCGGTTTAGGCAACGGCGGCGGGCACAACGTGTTTCGCGCGGGCATGCATGGAGTGACAATGCCGATTCTGGTTCTGAAAACGGAGCCTGAGTATTCAGACGAAGCGCGGCGGGTGAAGCGCAGCGGCACGGTGACGCTGAAGATTGTAGTAGATGCGAAGGGCTTGCCTAGCAGCATTTTGGTGATGCAGCCGCTAGGGTTTGGTTTAGACGAAAGTGCTGTTGACGCAGTGAGGCACTGGCGCTTCAAGCCCGGCCTAAAAGATGGGCGGCCCGTGCCAGTAGAAGCGGTAGTGGAAGTGAGCTTCCGGCTTCTGTGAAGATTTGGCTTATGATGAAGCCATTGCGAAATGGCAAATGAATCGCTAAGGGAATTAACAGAACTTTCAGCGCGCATCGGTTCCAACTTGGATTTAGTGCAGGCGGGTGGTGGCAATACGTCCATCAAAGAAGCCGACACACTGTGGGTGAAAGCATCCGGCAAGTGGCTTGCGCGTGCGGCCCAGGAAGACATGTTTCTGCCGGTGCCGACGGCGGACATCGATCGGCAGTTGAAGGCGGAAGACGAAAAGTTTCCTGACTATCGAACGCGCGAGGGAGTGGCGCTGCGGCCTTCGGTGGAAACAGCGGTTCATGCCGTTCTGCCGCAGAGAGTGATAATTCATGTGCACTCGGTGCGCACCATTGCATGGGCGGCGCAGGCAAACGGTAAGGAGGGACTCACTCCGTTGTTGGCTGGATTGAAGTGGAGTTGGATTCCTTACACGCACCCTGGCATTCCGTTGGCGATCCGAATTCAAGAGGAAGCGCAAAAACGCCCGGACGTATTGATTCTGCAGAATCATGGTTTAGTGGTGGCAGGTGACGATTGCGCGGCGGCCGAAACATTGCTGGGAGAAGTAGAGCGGCGTCTCACTGGTTCGTCGCGTTCGGCTTCGACGCCGGACACTGAACGCCTTCGACGATTGGTGGATGGGAGCGAATGGGAGATTGCACACGCAGCCGAGGCTCACGACTTGGCGACCGACATTGTTTCCTGTGCGATCGCCCAGGGCGGCACCATTTTTCCGGACCAATGCGTTTATCTAGGGCCTGCCGCCGCCGTAGTGGAGGCATACGAAACGCTTGCGGAAGCTGCGCAGCGCTACCAGGCGCGCTACAACTTTGCACCCCTTTTCCTGCTGGTTGCCGGCGCGGGAGTTGTGACAAAGCGTGAAATGAATAGAGCGGCTTATGAATTGCTTCTTTGCTTGAAGCGAGTGATTGAACGGATTCCGACGAATGAACCGGTTACGTATTTGCCTGCGGATCAAGTGGCGCGACTCATGAATTGGGACGCTGAGAAATACCGTATCGCGATGGCCAAAGCGAAGAACTAAAACGGCAGTGGTGCAATAGAGGAAGATGAAGTACTTGCTTTTCCTATTCGCATTAGCGGCCGGAACGCTTTTCGCTCAGGCGCAGACCCAAGGACAATCTCCTTCGGGCAAGCCTTTGAACGAACGAGTCATGGTGGTTTACAACGCTGCGGGTGACGATTCGCACAACGTAGCTAAGTACTACATGGAAAAGCGGAACATTCCCAGAGAGAATATCTGCAGGATTGATACAGACCAAGACGTGATGGAAGACGGCAGCCATTTTGAGCCCCAAATCAAGAAGCCGATTCGTGCGTGTCTGGAGAAAATCGGGAAGCAACAGATTCTTTACATCGTTTTCGCTTATCAATCGCCGTACGCCGTGAGCTTTGATGGACACTTGCAATCGATAGATCAAATCGTGGCTGACATCTGGGATGAGTACGCGGGAGCACGCGCGGTGGGCAGAGAAATGGGAGATCAACCATACTTCGGCCACGCGGAAAGCCAAGGCAATGTTTATGAGCCGTTCGTACCGTTTGCCAAGTACCGCGAACAACCTGGCGCGAAGACAATTTATTGCGTTTGGCGAATGGATGGAACGAATGCCGACGTAGCGAAAGGTTTGGTGGATAAAGCGCTGTACGCGGAGAGCCATGGTCTAAAAGGGAAAACGTATTTCGATATCCGAGGACCGATACAAGACTCTGTAGACAACAGCTACGGCGCAGGCGAGTGGGACATTTATCGAGCGAGCCAGATGACGAAGGTGGCCGGGTTTGATGTGACGCTTGATGATAAACCGAGCGAGTTTGGAACGGCGCCATCGCAGCTCCGGTGTGAGAACACCGCATTATATGCGGGCTGGTATTCGCTGAGTTATAACGATGCATTCAGTTGGGCACCAGGTGCGATCGGCTTTCATCTGGATAGCTTGTCGGCGATCAATCCGCGCAGGCCTCCGAGTTGGGCCGCGGGCGCGTTGCGTACGGGAATAACGGTAACGAGCGGCGCAGTCACGGAACCGTTCTTAGAAGGGCTCGTTCATCCGGATCAAATTTTCTATTACCTGTTTCAAGGAGCGAACGTGGGAGACGCCGTGGTACACGCCACGCGCTGGCTGAAGTGGATGATCATCAATATCGGAGATCCTCTCTACAAACCATTTCCGAGTGGCGTGAGTCCCTATAACTCGCCCACTCATCAAGAAGACTGGTTTGGTATTTCGCCACAGGTTATTGTGGGCGGCGGTATTGTTCACGCTCAATTCCAGATGATGGAGAAACGGGACAAGACTCTGCCGGTGGTGTTCAAGAGTACCTATCCGGAACTTATCACGCTTCCGGTGTCGGCTATGATTCCGCCCACGGCCACCGGCGCGCAGTTTCAAATTGCGGTGAAATCGCCGGGGCTGCCGGTAAGCCTTAACATTTCGGTGACGGTTGGTACTGAAATGGTTTCGAACACGTTGAACCTAATTCCGATTCTGGGGGATCTGACGCTGAGCAAACCTACTGTCAAGAACGATGGAACTGTTACCGGGACAGTGACCATCGTGATTCCGGCCAGAGAACCTGGCATTACAGTAAAGTTGAGCAGCAGTCAGCCAAGTGCAGTTGTTCCGGATGAAGTGAAAATACCTGTGGGCGCGAGACAGGCAACTTTTCCCATAACCGGCAGGGGCGTCAAGGTGGAGCAAAGCGCCACCATCACCGCGAGGATTGATGAATCATCGAGAGCGGCGCCACTGAAAATTACACCTTGAGATTTGAGAAGCGGATGGGCGTCCAGTGTTCAGGCTGGTGAGTATCATAGACTCCATGCTTGGTCCAGACCCAGGCAGGATGAGGAATCACCTCGGCGCCGTTCACCATCAACTTTTCAAAACGGCCAAAGAACATTTTCCAAACATCGTCTTCTTTGGGAGGCAGCGAGCGGCCGTTCGCTAAGGCCTTCATGCCTGACCAGGGAAAGGCAAGCTCAACGGTCCAGCCTTTATCCACCGAAGAACGATCGTTGATCTTGCCATCGACACGGACGGCCGAGCGCATGCCCGGAAAATCCCAATCGAGAAAGGCCCAACGCAGACCGCGCGGATGGGTACCACGCCAGAACGTTTTTGCCTGACGATCGTAGTCGCCGCCAAAGGTAAGGGCTTGGCGCGCGCGAACATCGAACTCAGGAGATTGGAATAGCGGGTTATGCGCCATGGCGTCCTGCCAGGCAAAGAACACTTCATAGACAGTGCCTAGCGCGTTGATCTCGAATTCGTAATAACCATCGCCGCCATCAATAAAGAGTTCCACGTCGTTCTCGTTAAAGATGAGCGAGTCGCGCTTGGTGAAAGCTGCCTCGACAAAAGGCTCTTCGATCGAAAAGGCGACATAGAAATTCTGATCATCCCAAAGAGCTGCAGCGCGGGTGTCGAAATAGCCGGGGTCGCCGGTGACCATGTCGCCAAAACGTGGCGACCAAGTGGCGCGGGTCCATGGTTCTTTAGTCAAATCGCCATCAATCAAGATGGGCGAAGTGCGGAGGCAGGCGTATTCGGAAGAAGACACATCCAGCAAGTTATCATCCGCGTGCGGGAATTGGTGATAAGCTGTCGGCCATGTCAGAAAAGATAGCCTCGCGCCGGACCTTCCTCACAGCCGCCAGCACATCACCTGCAGCCGCAGCCGTTATGCGAAATGCGGTGGTGCAGCCGCCGGTTCTGGTGAGCGGTGTAAAAGCGGAGACCGCACCTTTGCGAATCGTCACGCGGTATCCGTTCGAACCGTTCGAGGTAGAAAAGATTAAAGCAGTGGCACCGCGGGCGCAAGTGGAGATGGTGATTTGCAAATCGCGCGAAGAGTTCCTGAGCGCGTTGCCGGACGCGGAAGTGGTATACGGTGACATTCGCGCAGATGGTTTGGCAAAAGCGCCGAAGTTGAGGTGGTTAATGTCGGGCGGCGCGGGTATGGAGGGAATGGATCAGGCGCTGAAAGACAGCGCGGTGGTTGTGACTAACTACCAACGAACGTTCGCGCACGGCATTACCGAAACAGGTATGGGCATGCTACTGTGCCTGACGCGCGGCATAACCACTCTTTACATGCCGCAATTCGCCAAGCGGCAGATGATACCGGTAGGCACACCAAAATCGGCCGACCATACGGAGTTAGTGGGGCGCACGATGGGCATTGTGGGTATGGGCGGCATTGGTACGCTGCTGGCCAAGAGAGCGCATTACGGCTTCGATATGAAGATTATTGCTACGGATGCGAAGCCAGTACCGAAGCCCGAGTACGTTGCCGAGTTGCATGACCCCAGCTTTTTTCCCGAAATGGCGGCCAAAGTAGATGTGCTGGTGGCGGCAGCGCCACACACGCCGATTACGGAGCGCATGTTCAATGAAGAGATTTTTCGCAGCATGAAACCCAACGCCTACTTCCTAGCGCTTTCACGCGGCATGCTGTACGACGACATGGCGCTGGTGAAAGCGCTCAAGCAAGGCTGGATCAAAGGCGCAGGACTGGATGTGTTTCCGATTGAACCGCCACCCGCGGACCACCCGATTTTCGATTGCAGGAACGTGGTGATGACAGCCCATACCTCAGGCTGGAGCCCCGACCGGCAGATCCGCTTGATTGACTTATTTGCCGACAACGTGCGCCGCTACACGGAAGGTCTGCCACTGGTGGGCGTCGTCGACAAGCAGCGCGGCTATTGAGAAGCCGCGAGAGCTTTGGCAAAGGGATTCAGCGTAAGGCCGAACATGTCTTCCAAATCATAGAAGATGCCATGCACGGTGCCTATGCCATGCGCGACGGCCAGTTTGCGAATACGCACATCATCTACAAACTTCGGGTTTGAGGCAGCAGCGCGCCGGTTGGCCACAATGCACATTTTGGCCACTTCGTCGTTCGCACAGGCGGCGGGCAGTTGGGCGAAATCGGCCATAATCTGCGCACGAATGATGTTAGGAATGGAACCGCCTTGCGTAGCAATGTCGAACATCAAGGCCGCTGCGCGTTCAGACACCAGGCCGTAGTCGCCACACATTTGCACGGCTTGCTGAAAGATCTTTCCTGCGTGATCGCATTGGATGGCCTGGAACTCGGCAGTGCGGCCTAGCGCAATCAACATGCCTTGCCACGGTTCCTGCAGGAGCCCGCGCGTTTGGACCGAGCGCGTGAAGGCGAGTTGATCCGGCAGCGGAGCAGTACGCAACGCAGTGACGGTATCAAAATGTTCGTGGAAAATGTTGCGCGCGACATCGGCATGTTGGTCGAACATCTGCATCAGCAGCGGCTGCAGAGTTCCCTGCCCTACGTTCCATTGCAAGGCGCCGAAGCTGAGCCCCATCTGATCAAAATCTCCTGTCAAGCCGCAGAAGCAATCAGGTGGATACTTGCCAGTCTCAAACGAGCCGGTCAGCGCCAAGCAGCGTTCCGCGAGCGTGCAACACGCTACAGCGGAAACCGGCGGCGGGTCACTGGGAAACATACGCGCCCAAGTGGGCGGATCGACAGTTCCCGAAGGCGCCAGGCCCTGTTGATTCTGATAGGTCTTCACGGCGGCTTCGACACCGCCGCCAAATGAGCCATCAATCGGCCCTCGATACAGTTTCAAATTTGCCAGGAATTGCTCAATCTTGCAGACGGCATCACCAGACATACCGGACCGGACAGTCATTGCTCCACTCTCTTTCGAAGGAATAATACTTATGTTGTATGATATGACAACAATGCACTAGTCGTTGCGTGAGGTATCTTACGCCACGCTAGTGACTATTTCAAGGTTTCGCTATTTAAAGGAGTAGCAAAGTAGATGAGGAAATACCTCCAAGTGAACGCGTTATGCACACGTCTGCATAAAAGTTTAGAGCAGGCCGCGATTCTGGCGTTGATGTTGGCAGTTTTTCTAACTTCAGCAGTGAAATTGCACGCCCAAGCATCAACAGGAATCACGGGCACCGTCACAGATGCGTCGGGCGCGGTTGTTCCCAATGCAAAGGTGACCATCACGAATAACGCCACGCAAGTGGTGAATCACTCGGAATCGAATTCCGCCGGCACTTACAACGTGCCCGACCTTCTGCCGGGCACGTATACAGTACAAGTGGAATCGCCGGGATTTCAAACATCGATTCACAACGGTGTGTTGTTGGAAGTGGGACGTAATTCAACGGTAGACGTAGCGCTGGCCACAGGAAACGTTTCAACAAGCGTGGAAGTGCAGGAAAGCGCGATCACGCTCAACACAACGCAGCCGGAATTAGGCACCACCATTGAAAACAAAGTGGTGGAAGAATTGCCGAACATCATCAGCGGCGGCCGTGGACGCCAAATTGACGCATTCGTCTTTCTAGCGCCTGGTGTCACCGGTGGAACGTTCAGCAAGAGAATTAACGGTGGAACGGATTTCCAAAACGAAGTGGTCTTCAACGGAATTCCGATGGCGCAATCGGAAACGCAAGGCTTCCAAACCATTTGGAATCCTCCGTTCGAGCAGGTGAGCGAGTTCAACGTGCTGCGGTCATCGTTTTCGGCGCAGTATGGTTTGGCGCAAGGCGTGATCACGTATCAAACCAAGTCTGGAACGAATCTGTTCCATGGCGATGGGTTTGAAATTCTGCGTAACGAAGCGTTTGATGCGCGCGGAGCTTATAACGCAACGAAGCCAGTGGACAAAGAGAACAATTACGGCTTCGCGATTGGCGGACCGGTATTGATTCCGCATCTCTACAACGGCAAGAACAAGACCTTCTTCTTCTTGACAATGGAGTGGTATCGGCTCAACCAAACGGACACCACGCTGACATCGGTGCCAACGGCTGCCGAAAAGGCTGGGAATTTCAACGGCGTTAATCAAATTTACGATCCGTTGACACCTGGCGTATTGTTTCCGAACGACACGATTCCGCTAAGCCGGTTTAGTGCTTTAACGAATACGCTGCTTCCTTCCATTCCCACCCCGACAGGAGCTGGATTAGTAAACAACTACCCGTCGCCTTTGGGAGTTCTTCCGCAGCGGCAGAATCCGTGGGGCTTCAATATTGATCACACGATTAACGAAAAGCAAAGCATCCATTGGAGCGAGTGGCGCGACAAGCAAACGTCGTTCGGACGTGAAGGTAGTGGAACCGAGAAACTCGGCAATCCTCTTTCCAGCTTCAGTTCCACGCCCGATTTGGGCACCGTGTTCATTCTGAACTATGTGAACAACATCTCGCCGCACTTGGTGGCTACCGCTGGCGCCAGTTGGTTGGGGGAGTTGAATGATCAGATCAGCTTGACCAAGAATGTAAGCTTCGCTGCCGCACCGGGCGCACAGCAACTTCCGGGTATCAACTTCAGCGGCCCCAATGCTCCCACGGGCTACGGATCGGCTTGGATTGAATCTGTAAACCGCAAACTGGGTTGGGTGCTTGAGAACAATTATCTTTGGATTAAAGGTAAGCACACCTTCAACATCGGCATTGAAGCGCGTCGAACTTATCAGGACGACAACGAATGCCAGCGCTGCGCCGGCAACTTCAACTTCAGCAACAACCAAACCGCCAACCCGAATCTCTCCGACCTTTCTACTACTGGCAATGCCTTCGCCAGCTTTTTATTGGGAACGGCGGACAGCGCGAACCGTTACGGAACATACGAATTGCGTCTGCGTAACTTCGATGTGTCTCCGTACATTCAGGACGACATCAAGCTTCGACCGAACTTGACGGTTAACTTGGGTGTGCGGTGGGATATTATGCAGCCGTTTACCGAAATGAACAACCTGATTGTGTTCTTCGATTCTCTGACAGCGAACCCTGCAGCCGGTGGGCTTCCTGGTGCGGCGTTGAAATTCGGTAATTGCACAGGCTGCGCCGGCTTCACACGAGCCGATACAAAGTACAACCACTTCAGCCCCAGAATCGGCATGTCGTATTCGCCGAACAATAAGACCGTGATTCAGGGTGGATTCTCATGGAACTACCTGGATGGCGGCGCTTATGAATATGGCACCGCGAAAGTTGCCGTGAACTACGCAAACTTGCTAGACGGTTCCTTCCAACGCAACTCCACAGGTACCACCCAGGCGGCATTTGGATCTTGGGATAGCAACATTTTGCCTGCACCGGCGCCGATTCCGTTCAGCCAAGGTTTAGGCGTAGGCGGACAGATTGATGCGTTTTCGAAGAAGGATGGCATTGCACCGTATGACATGGTGTGGAGCATCAACCTTCAACGAGAGCTTCCTTACAACATGTTGCTGAACGTTACCTACACAGGCAACCGCGCAAATTTCCTGCCTGGTCAATTGAACCCCATCAACCAACTCCCGAATCAATACTTGTCGTTAGGAGCAACGTTATTGGGTTCCTTAGTTACCAGCCCAGCGGCCATTGCTGCCGGCATCAAGAGTCCCTACCCGAATTTTGTAAACGATTTCGGTAGCGGCGCCACTGTTTTGCAGGCTCTGCGGCCGTATCCGCAATACGCCGGCATCTTTAACAACTTCGACGACAGTGCTTCGTCGCTGTACAACGCGGCGCAAGTGCAGTTGGAAAAGCGTTACACCAACGGATTGAGCTTCCTCGTTTCGTATACGCTTTCCCACGCTTTATCAAACACTGCTTCGGGCTTTACATCGTTCTCAAATCCGTCGCTCGATAAGAACAATCAGAAGGCGGAATGGACGGTGGACGGCAGTGACTCGCCGCAAGCGCTCAACATTGCTGGAACTTACGAACTGCCCATCGGGCCGGGAAGAAAGTTCCTGAACAAACCTACGCTGGTGAACAAGATGTTGGGCGGCTGGCAGTTCAGTCCGCTTCTCACCTATGCCAGCGGCAATCCGCAGAGCCTCTCCGTTGACAACGGCAATGCGCTCGGAAACGGCTTCAACCGTCCGAACATGACGACGGGAGCCCAGATGGACGTGAACTACAACAACGTCTACAAAGGACTGCCCGTCTTCAACATCGGGGCTTTCAGCAATCCGGGCGTCTTCACTCCCGGCAACACGCCTCGCAATCTCGCCAGCCTGCGCAGTCCGGCCGGTTTGAACGAGAACATGGCGCTGGCCAAGAGCTTCCCGATCGGCGAACATGTGAAGGCGAAATTCGAAATTGAATACTTCAACGTATTTAATCGCTTAATTTTCGGAGGCCCGGATACTAGTCTAGGCGACGCAAATTTTGGCTTGGTCATCAATAGCCAGGCGAATACGCGACGCGAAGGACAAGCGCACTTCACCATACGGTTCTAACGAACCTGTTAAGACTTCGCGAGATGGCGGTATGCCGCTGTCTCGCGAAGTTAAACTTGATATTTCATGTTGTTGCTTTTTTTTGCCTCCGCTCTATTTCTTCAGTCCCCCGTTGTTCCTGCCAAGCTTCTCGAAATCCAATCCCTTATTGATCGCAATCAACTGCCCGAGGCCGAAGTCGGCGCGCGCGCTTTTGTGGCTGGCGAACCGATTTCAGCCGACGGTCATTTTCTTTTGGGCTATATCCTTTTTCGGCTTGCGAAGCCACAAGACTCGCTTTCTGAATATCGGGAAGGAGCAAAGTACCGGGAACCGCAGGCGCTTGATCTGGCGGTTATGGGTAGCGATGCCTTCCTACTTGAAGATTACGCAGCGGCGGATCAATGGTTCACAAAGGCGACGGAAAAAGATGGCGCGGATGCGAATGTCTGGTATCAGCTGGGGCGCACGAAATATAACGAGAAGCATTTTGAAGAGGCGGCCAGTGCGCTCTCACGTTGTTTGGAGCTAGAAGCTTCGAATGCGAAGGCGGAAGACTATCTTGGTCTTTCCTACGAGCATTTGGGCAAAACGGAGGAGGCGCTGGCGGCTTATCGGAAGGCGGTTACGCTGGGTGCGGGGCATCTGGATCTGGGAACGTTGTTGGCGGAGAGTGGCCGGGCAGAGGAGGCTGTGTCGCCCTTGATGCGCGCGGTGGAAGTTGCGCCCGGTGATGCGGAGGCGCATCGTGAGTTGGGGAAAGCGTATCTGGCGTTGAACCGTTTGGAACTGGCGCAGGGTGAGGTGGAGAAGGCTGAGGCATTGGCACCTAATACCGCCCCCATTCATTTTTTGCTGGCGCAGGTTTATCGGAAGCGCGGCATGAAGGCAAAGGCGGAGGCGGAGACGGCGCGTTATGCGGCGCTCACAGGAACGCATTCGGCTCCGGAGACTCCGCTGACAGAAGCGAGATCTTTGCTCGATCTGGGCAAGTTGCCGGACGCGGAGAAAGCTGTGCGCGAGTATCTCAAAGATCATGCGCAATCAGGTGAAGGACATTTTCTGCTGGGCTACGTTTTGTTCAAAGAACAAAGCGCAGTCGCGTCGCTGGCTGAATATACAGAAGGAGCGAAATATCGAAAGCCGAATGCCGCCGATTTGGAAGTGGTGGCCAGCGATTATGTGTTGTTAAAGGATTATCCGGACGCGGATAAATGGTACACGCTGGCGGTGGAATGGAATCCGCGGGATGCGCTGGGTTGGTATTACCTGGGGCGAACGAAATACAACGAGAATCGGTTTGATGAAGCGGTGAGTGTTTTTAAGAAGTGCCTTGCGTTGAATGCGAAAGATGTGAAGGCAGAGGATAATCTTGGATTGTCTTATGAAGGATTGAATCAGACGGAAGAGGCGCTGGCGGCTTATCGCACGGCGATCGCGTGGCAAAAGGATGCTGCGGTAAAAGAGGCAGGGCCGTATTTGAATCTGGGCAGTTTGTTGGTAGACAATGGGCAAGCCGAAGAGGGGTTACCGAATTTGCTGGAGGCAACGAAACTTACGCCTGGTGATTTTCGGATGCATCGGGCCTTGGGGAAGGCGTATGCCCATTTGAATCAGCAGGCGAAAGCGCGCGCGGAATTGGAGAAAGCAGTGGCCCTCGCGCCGGGCGATGCGCCGGTGCATTTTATGCTGGCGCAGGTGTATCGAAAATTAGGCTTGGCTGAAAAGGCGAAGACCGAGAGTGAAACTTATACGAAGCTTACTGGTGCTGGGTCGGCACCGGAGAAGTGAATGCAGTTTTTCAGACGCGCAGGAACCAGCGACGCCAATGCAGGAACCAAGCGATGAGGAAAAGTAGCGTGACGAATGCCAGAGCATAGAGTAGCGATGCGTTCGGCTGACTGGCCAGCGGCGCGAAGAAGCGGGCATACAAGAACGAGCCCAAACTTTGCGGTTTGCCAGAGGCGTTGAGCACTTTGATGAGGCCGAGCAAACGTCCGAACAAGCCGGAGAGCACGAAGACCACGATGGCGTTGCTGCCGAAGATCAAGAAAGGCGTGGACCATTTGCGCCACAGCTTGACGTCGACAATCCAATAAAGCAGCAGAAACTCCGCCGTGGCAAGTCCGGCCATCAGGAGAGCGTAGGGCACAGTCCAGAGGCTTTTGTTGAACGGCATCCAAATGCTGAGCAGTTCACCCAAGGCGATCAATGAGACACCGGAAATGGCGAGCCACTTGATGCGCTCATTCTTCAGGCGCAGCATTTGGCCGACCATCGCGCCCAGCAGCGTTGTGCCGATGGCGGGCAGCGTGCTGACGATTCCTTCTGGGTCCCATGTCTTCGTTTGGCCCCACATGTGGCCGTGCAGGAACATCTGGTCAATATAGGCCGCAAAGTTACTGCCCTTCTCCATGTGTCCCGCGCCGAGTCCGGGAACTGGGTAGAGCGCCATGAGCAGCCAGTATGCAGAGAATAGACCGATGATCGTCGCTAGTTGCACGCGCCATTTGCTGAAGAGAAAAATGACGGATGCAATCAGATAACAGACGGCAATGCGAGGCAGCACGCCGACCACGCGGATGCGGTCTAAGTGGAAATAGGGAAAGCCCGCAAGCAGGAGACCAAGCAAGTAGATAATAGCCGAACGGCGTATGACGTGGATAAGCAACTTGCCGCGATCATCACCGCGTTCGATACGTTTGGCGAAAGAGAGCGTCATGGCCACGCCGACAATCCAGAGGAAGAAAGGAAAGATGGTGTCTGTGAAGGTCCAGCCATTCCAGGCGGCGTGGTCCAGTTGCGAGTACGCGGGTTCGCTGCCGGGATTATTGACAAGCAGCATGGCGGCAACGGTGATGCCGCGGAAGGCATCGAGCGAAATGAGCCGGCTGCCGGAACTGACGGCTGCGTTGCTGCGCGATTCGATTTCAGGCGTGGCTTCGGTCTGCATGATTAGTGTGCAGTCTCCTTGTTCTTGATCACTTCTTGCGCGCGTTCGGCAGTAGCGGCACGGGCCGCTTCCTCGAGCTTGGCGAAGGTTTGCATTTCTGTTTGCGCATCGTTGGCGCGGCCGATAGCGCGGTAGGCCTTGGCGAGAAGAAAGTGATTGCGAGGCTCAACGGGGTCGGCTTTGATGGCAGCTTGAAGATCGGGCACGGCGTCGGCGTTGCGGCCAAGCGTAACAAGGGAACGGGCGCGGTCGGCATGTGCTTCGGCGAGATTTGGGCAGAGGGTGAGCGATTGATCGAGTTCATGCAAGGCTTGCTGCGGGTCGCCGCCTTTTTGATTCAGCACGCTGCCGAGCCGCCAATGCGCGCGGCAATTTCCGGAATCGACCGCGAGTTCAGATTGATATTCGGTAGCGGCGGAATCCCATTGCGAGAGGCCCCAATACGCTTCGCCGAGTTTGTAGTGCGAGCCCGGTTTCTGCGGAGCCATGTCCACCGCTTTCTTGAGTTGCACCACCGCGCCTTCGTAGTTGTTCATGGCTTCCATCATTTCGCCGGAAAGTTGGAGAGCGAGAACGGAGTTGGGGTCAATCGCGTTAATCTTCGCCATGGCGTTTTCAGAAAGCTTCATGTAGACCTTGGAGAGCATGTACCAGACTTCCTGATTGTCGGGCTGGCGTTTGGCGAGTTGCTGCAGTTCGTTAGCAGCGGCGTCGGCATCACCGAGTTGGGTGAGATCTTTCACTAGAAACAAACGCGCGTTGTTGTCGTTCGGGTTGGCGCGCACAGCGGCTTCCAGGCGCGGCCGGGCCTTCACATAGTCGCCCGATTCGTACAGCGCGAGGCCAAGCAGCGCGGAGGCGGACTGCATGGAAGGATCAACTTTCAGACCTTGTTCCAAAATTTCCGCCGCCTTACCGAATTCGCGCTGGCGGAAATAGAGCATGCCCAAGTTGTTATAGGCGGGGGCGAGCCTCGGGGCAACGCGCAAGATCTGTTGATATTTTGCGATTGCGCTATTGAGATCATTGCGTGCTTGTGCCGCTTTTGCTTCTGCATAGAGATCTTCAACAGATTGTGCTACGGCGAACGGAACGCATAGCAAAAACAGCAGAAAGAGGCGAAGAATCACCCTACTATTATCTTGCATTACACTGAAACGGTATCGAATGAGATATCTCTTGTTGGCACTTTTCGCGGCTACCGCTACGCCCGATCTCATTCAATTCACCGATGTGGCCACGAGCGCGGGTATTCGTGCGGAGATGCGCTGCGGTGGACCGGAGAAAAAGTGGATTACCGAGGCGAATGGCAGCGGGGCGGCTTGGCTTGATTACGATAACGATGGGCTGATGGATCTGTTGATCGTGAACGGGTCGAGCATGGATCAATTGCGCAAAGTGGTGGCGGGCGGCGTGCCTGAACCTTCGCGCACGGGCGTTTATCTTTTTCACAATCTGGGGCATGGCAAGTTCGAAGACGTGACTCAGCGTGCGGGACTGACTAACCCCTATTGGGGCACGGGCGCGAATGCGGTGGATTATAACAACGATGGCTTCACTGATATCTTGATCACCAATATCGGCGTGGATTTGCTCTATAAGAACAATGGCGATGGGACATTCACTGACGTTTCAGCGGCGGCTGGGCTGAGTCGCAACGTGGAATGGCATACCGGGAGCGCCTTCGGCGATTTTGATGGAGACGGTTTTTTGGATCTATACATCGCCAGCTATATGGATTTGCGGGCGCTCTCCTTGAAAGAGCCGGCCCCGGTTTGTCCCTACATGGGCTTTGATGCCTTCTGCGGGCCGATCGGTTTGAAGGGCGGGCGCGGAGTGCTGTATCGCAATAACGGCAATGGCACGTTTACCGACGTGACGAAAAAGGTGGGATTGGGAGATGTTCGAACAGCTCACAGTTTTACGCCGGTGTTTGATGATTTCAATCACGATGGAAAGATCGATCTCTTCGTCGCGAACGATTCCGATCCAAATTTCTTGTTCATCAACCAGGGCGATGGCACGTTCAAAGAAGTGGGCTTGGAACGAGGCGTGGCGATGAATGCGGATGGGCGCGCACAATCGAACATGGGTGTGGCAATTGGAGATTTTGACCATCGCGGGCGCATCGGCGTGCTCACGACCACGTTTTTCCACGATTATTTTCCGTTGTTCCAGCAAGACGCTGGCGGTTTCTATGATGAGGTAGCAGCGTCTTCGGGTGTGGCGTCAGCGACGAAAGACTATTTGGGTTGGGCGTGCGGCTTTGCGGATTTTGATAACGATGGACAGAAAGATCTCTGGTTGGCGAACGGCCATGTCTATCCACTTTCCAAGAATTTCAATCAGCCCTTTACTGTGTTGCGAAATCAAGGTGGGCAATTCAAGTCGGTCCTGCAGTATCCGAGTACGCCGAATAATTCGTATCGCGGTGGATGCGCGGGCGATTTTGATAATGACGGCCGCATTGATGTGGCGGTGATACCCATAGCAGGCAATCCATTGTTGCTGCACAACGAGACGGTGAACACGAATTCGTGGGTCGGTCTGCAACTGCGCGGAACAAAAAGCAACCGCGACGCCATCGGAGCAAGCGTGCAGATTTCAGCGTGCAGTGTCACCCAGTTCGACACGGTTCGCAACGGCGGCAGCTACTTGTCACGCAACGATCCGCGATTGCATTTTGGACTCGGCGCCTGCAAGAAGATTGACCGGGTAACGGTGAAGTGGCCGCGCGGCGGAACGCAAGTTGTCACCGATGTTCCGGTGAATGCGTATCGGGTGATTGAAGAGACGGGACGATAAACGATGCGGATTGGCATTCTTCTGCTTGCGAGTTGCGCGTATGCCGCGGCCGACGATTTCGTGGACATCACAGCGTCCAGCGGCGTCCACTTTCAACACGCGGCATCACACACTTCGAAAAAGTATTTGCTCGAAAGCATGGGGTCGGGCGTGGCGCTGTTTGATTATGACAACGACGGGCGGCTTGACATTTTCCTGGTGAACGGAACTACGCTGAGCGATCCAACTGCAAAGGGCGCGATTCCGCAGAAGACATCGCCCGCACATTGGAACCGGCTTTTTCATCAGAAGGCTGACGGCACGTTCGAAGACACAACGGAAAAAGCGGGGCTGGCGGGCATCGGGTATGGAATGGGTGTCGCGGTCGGCGATTTTGATAACGATGGCTTTGATGATTTGTACGTCACCGCGTATGGCG
>PMQB01000238.1:51262-53236 GCA_003169195.1 Bryobacterales bacterium | reverse complement strand
CGACCACTACAACTTCGCCAAGGTGGGTATTCCCATTGCGTTTTTCACCACGGGTGTTCACCCTGACTATCACCGAGTCAGTGACTCGCCGGAGAAGCTCGATTACCACGAGATGCTCATTGTGTCGAAGACGATTTCAGCGGTGGCGTGGACGCTTGGGAACCAGGAGGGTCGGCCGGTTTTGAATAAGACTCTGCCTGAGCAGCTCATGAAGGATATGAAACTGGCGAAGGAACAAGGCTGGGGGCAGTTGACGCCGGTGCTGCCGCCGCTTGCAGAGGAGCCGTTCTAGAGGCGGAGGTTTGGCGGTCACCGCGTCAATGAAATTCTGCGCAACGCTATGCTGTCTGATCTGAAGCGGTAAACGGTTATGCTGCAGGAATCACTGCTCGGTTGACACCCGCGCATAACCGCATTTCACGGTTCTATTTTGAGCCAGACATACGGGACGCTGCGAGCGCTGATTTCAGTGGTTGGAGCTTTTGTCCCGAAACCTACCCTTTGTGAGACGTATGGTGCTTGCTAGCGCAGGCACTGCGTTTGCGCCGATTCGCCCCAGCGAAGTTCCGTCGGTGCCTTGCGACTTTGTATGGTGGAATTAAGGTCATGAGCAACATGTTGATTCGAACCCTGCTATTGGCTGTAGTATCTGGATATATGTTCACTCCGTCCATCTTCGGTTGCCAGTGTAATGAACCAGGGGACACTATTTCCGAAGCAAAGACAGCTCGGGCCGTTTTTACAGGAACAGTGACAAGTCTAAGCACGCGAGGTGGTGACTTCGTCGAGGTCCACGTGCATGTCATCGAAAAGTTCAAGGGCGCTATCAAGAACGGGTCGGATATACAAATCGAAACTCCGTCCGGCGGTCCTGCTTGCGGATTTGCGTTCTCAACTGGCCGGACTTATCTCATTTATGCGCATTCTGGGTACACAAGTAGCAATCTGGGAGTGAGCCATTGTTCTCGAACTGCGACATTGGAGGAGTCAACTGAAGACCTCAGGGTTTTGCGGTCTCTAAAGTAGCTTAGCAGAGCCGAGACCCTACAATTGGGGGAAGTGTACTTTTCTGACCTGTCCCGAAACTTAACCTTCTCGGGATGAATCCATCGCGTAGCCATGCCCGGCAATAGCTTCAATCCAACGCCTGGCGGCTTCGGTGTAGCGTTTCACCACAAGCGCTATGCTCTGGTTCATGAGAGAGCTCGAACCGACACACTCTCCGCCAGCGCAACTATTGGGGGACATTCGAAGGCTGATCGCCGAAGCACGCCGCCAAACGGCGGTCGCCGTGAACGTAGGGCTTACCCTTCTCTATTGGCGTGTGGGCAAGCGCATCCATCTAGAAGTGCTGGGCAGTGAGCGCGCCGCCTACGGCGAACAAATTGTCGTGACGCTGTCACGACAATTGGTAGCGCAGTATGGGCGCGGTTATTCAGAAAAGAACCTGCGTCGGATGGTTCAGTTTGCTGAGTCGTTTCCGGAAGAGGAGATTGTCGCGGCGCTGTCACGACAATTGAGCTGGTCTCACTTTAGCGCACTTTTGCCTCTAAGCCGGCCGCTCCAGCGTGAATTCTATGCGGAGATGGCGCGTATCGAAGGGTGGAGTGTGCGTATTCTGCGCGAGCGCATTGACTCCATGCTGTACGAACGAACAGCGCTTTCGAAGCAACCGGATTCACTCATCCGGCAGGAACTCGCCACTCTGCGCAGCAAAGGCGATTTAACACCGGCCCTGCTGTTCAAAGATCCGTACGTGCTTGATTTTCTGGAGCTGCAAGATCGTTTTCTGGAGCGCGACCTCGAGGACGCCATTCTCCGCGAGTTGGAAACGTTCTTGTTGGAGCTAGGCGCCGGGTTCTCGTTCGTTGCAAGGCAGAAGCGCATTCAGCTGGACGGCGAAGACTTCTATATCGACCTGTTGTTCTACAACCGCAAACTCAAACGCCTAATTGTCGTGGAGCTAAAGCAGGG
>PMQB01000238.1:0-51159 GCA_003169195.1 Bryobacterales bacterium | reverse complement strand
TTGAGACCGCCCGAGCGCGAATCGAATCCCGCATTGATCCATGATGTGACCTCCACCGAAGCCGCCAGAAAGTCGAGTTCGAGGTCCGGTCCCGAAACTTACCCTTCGCGGGACTACTGATTTGAATGGGGCTGACGCCTCAAGTCAGCTACGTCGATGGCGGGATAACCTTGGTCCATTGCGATGTAAGATAGGCGATTTTCTGGTGGGGAAAGACCGAAAGTCCGCTGGTACGATGAACCACTGAGATGGACTGGAATCACTGGCGCACGACGCGAAAGGTGGAAGACAAACAGGCAGCTACCAGAAGACCGTCGGGTTGAGCGATGCCAGTGTGGGCCTGCCGCAGAGCATCATCGCCAGTTCCAATTCTTTACGCAAGATGCGGACCACCTGCGCCACACCATCCGCCCCACTAACTGCCAAGCCACACAAATAAGGCCGGCCGATTTGCACAGCGCTCGCTCCCAAAGCCAACGCTTTCACGATGTCGGTGCCGCGACGAATGCCGCCATCAACGATCAGCGGCAGTCGGCCTTGAACGCGATTGGCGATTTCAATGAGCGCGTCGGCTGTCGAAGGCGCGGTGTCCAGATTGCGGCCACCATGGTTAGAGACCACAATCCCCGCCACACCCGCTTTGCTACTTGTTTCGGCATCGTCCCCATCGAGAATCCCTTTCAATACGACGGGCGTCTTGGCGAACGAAAGGAGCCAGTCGATATCTTTCCAGGTGAGCGTCGGGTCTAGGTAATCTTTGCCTGCGAAGTTAGGTAACTCGCGAGTGGGGAGATCGCCTTGGAAACGGTGTTCGCGGTCGCGCGTGCCGTGGGTAGGTGAATCGACCGTGACACAAAGCACGCGGCAACCGGAAGACTCGGCGCATTGGACAAGATCCTTGGTAAAAGCACGGTCGCGCTGCACATAAAGTTGGAACCAGACAGGCGCCGCAGTGTGGCGAGCGATTTGTTCGATGCGGAGAGAGGCGCTGCTGCTGATGACCAGCGTGGCTTCGGCCGCCGCCGCACCGGCAGCCGTTTCCAAATCGCCGTTCGGATGGATCAACCCTTGTGCACCCGTGGGCGCGAGCAGAATGGGAAAGGGCATTTGCTGACCGAACAAAGTAACGCGCGTATCGAGTTCGGAAACATCCACCAAAACGCGAGGGCGCAAGCGCATTTGTTGCCAGGCGTCGCGGTTCCAGCGGAGCGTTGTCTCATCGGCTGCCCCACCTTGGATGCGCGCCCAGACACCGGGCGGCATTCGGGTTTCGGCGGCAGCTTCAAAGTCGGCGATTGACAGCAGTCGGTTCAAGGTGTCGTCCAGGACCGAATATACCGGACCTATCAGCAATCAGTCCTTTTACCACCGCTTTTTCCCTAAGGGTATCGGGCTTTTGCTAGCAAAATTGACTTCGGACTAGTATTCTAGACGATAGGGGTTTTAATGTTCACGAAACGATTGTTACAAATATGTTTATTCATCCCCGTGTGCGCGCTCAGTCTCTTTGCGCAAGCGGGAATTGGAGGAATCGCGGGTGTGGTGCGCGATCCTTCAGGAAGCACTATTCCAGAAGCCACAGTTGTCATTAACAATGAGTCAAAAGGTATCCGGCGCACGGTGCAAACAACGGGCGCGGGCGTTTTTAATGCGGGTTCTTTGGTGCCCGCCTCGGGTTATTCCGTCGACATCATTAAGCCGGGTTTTTCGAAGTATCAGGCGAAAAATATCACGGTCGAAGTCGGCGGCACGGTAAACCTCGACATTCAACTTGATCTGGCAACGGCCACCACCAGCGTGAGTGTGGAAGCGGCGGCGCCGATTGTTGAAGACTCGAAGAGCGGTATTGCCGATTTAATCGACCAGCAACAGATTGATAACTTGCCAATTAACGGACGTCGCGCTGACACCTTTGTGCTGCTGACGCCGGGCGTGGTGAGAGACGGAACGTTCGGTCTGGTGAGCTTCCATGGCATTTCAGCCGGGAACGCGTTTCTGACCGACGGCAACTACACGACCAACAGTTTCTATAGCGAGAATGCCGGCCGCACGCGCATTTCGACGCAGATTTCCGAAGATGCGGTGCAGGAATTCCAAGTGGTGAGCAACGGTTACTCTGCTGAATTCGGCCGAGCGATGGGCGGCATTATCAATACCGTTACCCGCAGCGGCACCAACGATTACCACGGCACCATTTATGACTTCTACCGCAACCGCATTTTCAACGCAACCGATCGCTACGCCACCTTNNCTCTTCTTCTTTGCCAATTACGAATTAATCAAGCGTGATTTCCCGGGCCTGAACCGGATAACCACCAGCGCCATCGCCGATGCCACCGGCACTTATGTCAACCAGGCCAACTGCGTTGTGAACAACACGACTGGTCCCACCAAATCGCAGTGCGCCGCCGCCACCGCCTTCATTCAAGCGCAAATGAACGTGCAAGTGCCGCGGACCGTCAGTTCCGACATGGGCTTCGCCAAACTGGATTACCGTCCCGGCGAGCGCAATTCCCTTACCTTCGATATGAATGCCATGCACTGGCGCTCCCCCGATGGCATCCAAACGCAGAGCGTTCTCACCAACGGCAACATGTTGGGCAACAACGGTAATTCAACCGTGGAAACTCGCTACGGTAACGCCGATTGGACCTTCATCATCAACCCGAAAGCATTGAACGACTTCCGCTTCGGTTGGTTCAAAGATCGCCTGGCCGATCCGGCCGCCACTCAGTTATGGCCCTCCACCGGCGGACTCTACCTGTCCGTGGCCGGCGCCACTGTCGGCGCTGCCGAAGCGTATCCCCGCATCTACCCCAGCGAACAGCGCTTCCAGTTTGCCGATTCTGTCAGCTGGACCGCCGGTTCGCACTCGCTCAAGTTTGGCGTCGATTTCGACCGCACCGAAGACTATTTGAAGCAGCTTTTCAACCAGGACGGCGCTTATACCTGGTCGAGCTTCTCTACTTTCGCCAAAGACTTTAGCGCTGGCCCCGGTTGTACGAACAAGGGCGTGACCGTTGGTTGCTATTCCAGCTTCGCCCAGGAGTTCGGCAATCCCGTTCAGGATCTGCACACCTCCATGCTGAATCTCTATGCCCTCGATTCCTGGAAAATTAATTCAAAGTTGACCTTGAACTACGGCATCCGTTGGGAAAAAACCTTCCTGCCGCAGCCCACGGCCACTAACTCGGTGTTCCCGCAAACCGGCGTCATCCCCCAAACCAATCGCGACATCGCTCCGCGCGCCAGTCTGTCTTACGGCATCAACGATAAAACTGTCATTCGCGCTGGGTACGGCCTCTTCTACGCTCCCTACATCACCGACGGCATCGATACCCTCTTCCTCGGCAACGGCATTTATCAACAAAGCATCTCGGTCAATCCCACACAGGCGGGTGCTCCGTTGTTCCCGAATGTGGTCACCGCCGGCACCATTCCTCCCGGCACCGCCACCATCACCTTCGCCGACAAGAACTTCCACAATCCCTATTCGAGCCAAGCCACTTTCGCGATTGAGCGTAAGCTGGGTTGGGACACCGATTTTACGGCGTCTTATGCCTACACACGGGGCATTGGTTTGATCACTTCTACCGACGTCAACCTCGGCGGCCCGACCAGCCAATTGACCTATACCATTGACAATGCGGCTGGTTCGCCGGTCAGCAGCTTTACAACGCCCATCTGGACCGCCGCCAGCAAGATCAATAGCGCTTTCGGCCACGTCTACGATGTGTCCAATGGTGGCCAGTCTTGGTACAGCGGTTTGAGCTTGCAACTCCGCAAGCGCCTGTCGCATGGGTTCACGGCGCAAGTTGCCTACACCTATTCGCACGCAATTGACGATGCGCAACAAGCCGGTGCCAGCACCACCATCACCTACAGCCAATCGAACACCTACAACGGTAACTTCGCTCTGGATAAAGGCAACTCCGGCACCGATCAACGCCAGCGCTTTGTCGTGAATTGGCTTTGGAGCCCGGTCCTCGACAGCAGCGCCAACACGTTCGCTCGTCGCCTTGTCAACGGTTGGCAGCTTTCTTCGTCAACCACGTTGGCTTCGCCGCTCTACGCTACCGGTACCGTTCCCGGGCCGTCGGGTGAGGGCCTGCTCTATACCGGTTCGCTCAATGGTTCGGGCGGTTGGTCCAGAGTGCCTTTCCTGCCGGTCAACAGCCAGCGCATTGATGGCGAAGAGTTCGTGAACGCTCGGATCAGCCGCGCGTTCCCGATCAAAGAACGCGTCAAGGCTTCGCTCTTGTTTGAAGCCTTCAACGTCTTCAACACCACTTACGCCACCGGCATCAACACCCAAGCCTATAGCGCTACCGGCCTCGTGTTGAAACCCGTCTCCTCCTTTGGAATCGGCAACGCGGCCCAGGCGTTTCCCGATGGCACGAACGCACGGCGCATGCAGGCCGGCCTTCGGGTCGAGTTCTAAAGCACGCACAGAAGTTGGTTTAAGCGAAAGGGCGCTGGCAGAGATGCCGGCGCCTTTTTTGCGTCTGGATGCATGAACGCCGTACACTTGAAAGTATGTCGATTGTTGCTGCCAAGCGAACGGTTCGAGAAAAAGACTTTGCCGACCTTTCCTATCGCCAACGAGTCGCATTTGTCGAAACCTTGTTGAAGACACCCACTAAGCCCAACACAAAACTGCGCAAAGCTGCCAAGCGATATGCGCAGATCTTTCAAAAGTAGGGCGCGCTCCTCTGCCCACGGCTGCTCTTCGAACCAACTGTGACCGGACTCACCGTGCATTTCACGTAGCGTTGGTATACTGCGATTTCATTTGGGAAAAGGAAAGTCATGCGAAGAAAAGTAACAGTAGTAGGCGCAGGAAATGTGGGTGCGAACACCGCCCAGAAGATTGCAGCCAAAGAACTGGCTGACGTGGTGCTGGTAGACGTAGTGGACGGCGTGCCACAGGGTAAAGGGCTCGACATGTTGGAGTCGGCGCCGGTCGAAGGCTATGACGTTCGGATCGTTGGAACGAACGGCTACGATGAGACGGCGGATTCGGACATTGTGGTGATTACGGCGGGCTTCCCGCGTAAGCCCGGCATGAGCCGCGACGATTTGCTGCTGGCGAATTATGAAGTGGTGAAGAGCGCGACGGAGCAGGCCGCCAAGAAATCGCCGAACGCGATTTTGATTCTGGTGACCAATCCGCTCGATGCGATGTGTTGGACCGCGATGAAGGTATCCGGCTTCAAACGCGAAAAGGTCATCGGCATGGCGGGCGTGCTCGATACCGCGCGCTTCCGGACGTTCATTGCAGAAGAACTGAACGTATCGTTTGAAAACGTCACCGCCATGGTGCTGGGCGGACACGGCGACACGATGGTTCCATTAGTGCGCTTTACCAACGTGAGCGGCATTCCGCTTTCAGAGTTGACCGACCAAGCCACCATTGACCGTATGGTGCAGCGCACGCGCGATGGCGGGGCGGAGATTGTCAAGTACCTGAAGACGGGCAGCGCTTACTACGCGCCGGCAGCTTCGACAGTAGAGATGGTGGAATCGATTCTGAAAGATAAGAAGAAGGTTCTGCCGTGCGCAGTGAGTTTAGACGGCGAGTATGGCATCAAGGGCTTGTTCGTAGGAGTGCCTGTGAAGTTGGGCAAAGACGGTGTTGAGAAGATCTACGAGATCAAGTTGGATGATTCCGAAAAAGCTGCATTGAAGAAGAGTGCCGATGCCGTGCAGGAACTGGTCACCGTGCTTCAGCAGAAAACATCATAAAAAGCTAGCGTTCGTCGTCAAGATCCGCTAATCTGACGAAGAATGGCAAGTTCTAAAGCTGCGTTAGCAGTGTCAGCCGACCAGAATGGCGAGTCCAACGGCAATGGCCACGCCAACGGCGTCCCGCGGATCAATCCCGATTACACCTGTTTCAAGGTCAAGTTAGCGAAGTCTAAGATTCACCGTTGGGGTGTCTATGCCGAAGAATTGATTCCGGCAGGCCGGAAGATCATGGAGTACACAGGCGAACGAATCAGCCGCCGTGAAACGAAGCGGCGCGCTGATGCCAGTGAGATGATCTATCTGTTCACGCTGGATAACTACTGGTGCCTGGATGGATCAGTGGGCGGGTCCGGTGCTGAGTACATTAATCACTCGTGCGAGCCGAACCTGGTTACGCGCATTGTCAAAGGCCACATCATCTACATGAGCATGCGCGATATCAAGCCGGGCGAAGAGCTGACGGTGGATTACCGCTTCGATAAGAAGGTGGAGCGTGTGGAGTGCAAGTGCGGCACGCCGAAGTGCAGGGGCACGATTAATTTGACTGAATAGGCGCTTATGTCTGAAGTTGGAACAGCCGTTGAGTTTGATGTTCAGTTAACGAAGGCCGATCTGCGCCACGCCGCCACCGCCTGGCAATTCCGCAGGCCCATGACTTGGCTGTTTTTGGTGATTGGCACGCTGTTGCTGTTTTCAAGCGTGGCTGAGTCGGTTGTGCACGCGAAAGTTTTGGCCGTACCGCTCGGCGTGGGTCTGATTTGGATTCTTTGGCCGTTCCTCATACCCGTGCTGCAAACGAGAAAATCAAGGCAAGGTCCAGGTGCGCTGGCCGCTGCTCATTACCAGGTTGATGATGAGCGGTTAAGACGCACAACCAAAGAAACCGCTGTTGAGTTTACGTGGAGTTCTCTTTTTGGATTTCGCAACACGGCGCGAGCAATCTTGATTCTGACGAACAAGACCTGCTTCTTTGTGATTCCTAAGCGATCTTTTCCGGATGAGGCGGAGTTGCTGCGATTCACCAGCATCGTTTCAAGCCATCTGGCCAAAAAGTAACGCGCTCCGTTTCTCTTGGCTATTCTAAAGGGAGGAGTTTTATTGATGACAGTCCTCGATTCTCTTAAGAAATACAGCGTAGTAGTGGCGGATACCGGTGATATTCAGGCCATTGCACGGCTGAAGCCGCAGGACGCAACAACCAATCCGTCGCTGCTGCTGAGCGCGGCGCAACGCCCCGAATACAAGCAACTCGTAATTGACGCGCTGAACTACGCCGACAAAAAAGGCGGGGACACCAAGGCGCAAACCGAAGCGTTCATGGACAAGCTGTTCGTCGCTTTCGGCACCGAAATTTTGAAAGTCATTCCGGGCCGCGTTTCGACAGAAGTGGACGCGGGCTTAAGCTTTGATACAGAAGCGACGCTGGCCAAGGCGCGCCAACTGATCAAAATTTACGAAGACGGCGGCACCGACCGCAACCGGATTCTGATCAAGATTGCCAGCACATGGGAAGGCATTCGCGCAGCCGAGCAATTGGAGAAGGAAGGCATTCACTGCAACCTAACCCTGCTGTTTAGCTTTGCGCAAGCCGTGGCGTGCGCGGAAGCAAAGGTGACGTTAATCTCGCCGTTTGTGGGCCGCATCTACGATTGGTACAAAGCGCAGAACGGCGGCAAAGAAATTCCGGTCGATCAAGACCCCGGCGTTGCCAGCGTGACGCGTATTTACAACTACTACAAGAAGTACGGCTACAAAACCGTTGTCATGGGCGCGAGCTTCCGCAAAGTGGAACAGATTACGCTGCTGGCTGGGAGTGACTTGTTAACGATCAGCCCCGATCTGTTGGAGAAGATGCAGTCTACGGAAGGCGAGTTGAAACCGACCTTGACTGCCGAAACGGCGAAGGCCAGCAAAGACGAACAGATCCACTTAGACGAGAAGACGTTCCGCTGGATGCACAACGAAGACGCCATGGCGACCGACAAACTCGCCGAAGGCATTCGCAAGTTCTACGCCGATGCGCGGAAGCTGGAATCTTGGGCGCATACGCAAGTGGGGGAAAAGGTTAACGCGTAAGGCGCACTTGTTGGCTGAGCGTTGCGGGCAGATAAGTCCGCAATGCTTCGCGCGTGACGGGGTGGCGCAAGTCTGGAGCTATTTCAAGAAGAGGCTCCAGCACGAAGCGCCGCTGCAACATACGCGGATGCGGAACGGTNNCTTTCAATGCGCAGCAAAGTGTTCAACAGTTGCAAGGGCAGGGCGCGCGTGCGGCATTCCACCGCCATGTTGAGAAACCAAGGTTGATTGGCAACGTCTTGCGGCTCAGTTTCATAAACAGAAGAACGCGTCACAATGGCCACTTCGTCGCGCTCCAACGCATAAAGCGCTTGCCCCAGCCGGTCTTCGCGTTCTCCCATGTTTGAGCCCAGCGAGAGATAAACTGTTTTTTCGTTCATTTAGAACAACGTGTTCTGGCGGTGCTGCGGGTGGCGCGCGATCTTGAAGTAATCGAAAGCGTGGTCAGTAGCCATCCGGCCCCGCGGCGTTCGGTCCAGAAAACCAAGCTGCATCAGGTAGGGTTCGTAGACTTCTTCAATCGTGTCGGTTTGCTCATCAATCGACGCGGCAATGGTGCTAAGCCCGACAGGCCCGCCGTTGAATTTCTCCATGATGGTGAGCATGATTTTGTGGTCGATCTCATCGAGGCCGTAGCGGTCCACCTTCAACAAATCAAGCGCCGCTTGAGCAACACCGAGATCGATATGGCCGTCTGCTCGCACTTGCGCATAGTCGCGCACGCGGCGCAGCAGGCGGTTCGCAATGCGCGGCGTTCCGCGGCCACGACGAGCAATTTCGCGTGCGGCGTCGGCGGTGGTGTCAATCTCAAGCAGACCCGCCGAGCGTTCCACAATCTTGCCGAGCGTGGCTTCGTCGTACGGATCAAGCCGCAGCACGATGCCAAAGCGGCCACGCAACGGCGCGCTGAGCAGGCCTTGTCGCGTGGTAGCGCCCACCGCCGTGAAGTGCGGCAGCGTGATGGAATGCGTACGCGCCCCCGGTCCGGCACCAATCAAAATATCGAGGCGGAAATCTTCGAGAGCGGCGTAGAGGATCTCCTCAATATCGGGCTGCAGCCGGTGGATTTCGTCGATGAAGAAAACCTGCCGCGCGCGCACGTTGCTCAAAATCCCAGTGAGATCAAGTTTCTTCTGCAGAATCGGGCCGGCCGTTTGATCCACCGGCACAGCCAGTTCGTGCGCGATAATGCCGGCGAGCGTAGTTTTGCCTAAGCCAGGCGGCCCGCACAGCAGCACATGGTCCATCGCTTCGCCGCGCCGTTTAGCGGCTTCGATAGCAATCGCAAGCTGCTCACGCACGCTGGGCTGACCGGCGAAATCGGCTAGCGACGTCGGGCGAAGCGCCGTTTCAAACTGGCGTTCTTCTTCCACGGAAGCCGGTGACACGGTGCGGTTGGTGGCCATGCAAACTTCACCTTAGCGCACGGCGGCGAGTGCAGCGCGAAAGAGCGGCTCAAACTCGGCAGGTGTGCCCTTTTCCTGCACCTTGCGCAAAGCTTCTTCAGCCGCAGGCCGCGAGCACCCTAGATTTTGCAGAGCCGAGAGAACGTCGCGTTCAAGCATAGAATATGCCGGGCCTGTTTCCATAGCAGGCGTTGGTTTGCCGGCCGCATCAACGGACATCAGCTTGTCTTTGAGTTCCAGCACAATGCGTTCGGCCGTCTTTTTGCCAACGCCGGGAATGCGCACCAGCCGCCCCAGATCGCTGCTCCGAATGGCGGCGATAAGTTCGGGAGTAGGCAAGCCCGAGAGCACCGTGATGGCGAGTTTCGGGCCTATGCCGGAGACAGAAATGAGGCGCTCGAAGACCGCCTTTTCTTCCGGAGTGGCGAAGCCAAACAGCAGCAGTGCGTCTTCGCGAACATGCGTGTAGATGCGCAGCGCGGCAGTGGCGCCTTGATCAGGCAGCGCAGTGAAGGTGGAAATGGGAATTTGGATATCGTAGCCAACGCCGCCGGCTTCCAGAATGATTTGGTTCGGGTGTTTTTCGAGGATAGTGCCGCGCAGGTGGGCAATCATGTGAGTGATTAGGAGCTAGCGGGCAGCCTGGTCCCAGTGTTACGTTTATCAATTGTCCGACGCATGATTCTACTTTACGAGGCCCGCGAATAATTATGTTCTCCGGGGATGGCTCAAGTGGCTGCAAGCTTGCCCGCTTTCTTCGGAAGTGCATATCCTAGTTAGTCGGTAGCCATAATCTTCAATCTTGAATGAGATCCCGTCCTCTCCACGAACCCGCCATCNNCGTAGGGCGGGCATTCCTGCCAGCGCGCGACCTTTCCAGGTCGCGCTATCCACGAGCGCAGGAGTTCGCGTCTTCCGCAACCATCGCCCTTCGATCGTCAGCCGCTGTTTTATAACTTCGCAAATGCCCGCACCGGAAACGTGCCCATGCCTTTCACTTTCACCGGAACCGCTGTAAATTGGAACCCACTGATGGGGAGCTGATCCAGGTTGCACAAATGCTCAACGATAAGAATCCCCGCACCCAGTAGCGTAGTGTGGACGGGCCGAGTGCCATCGGCGATGTCATCAATATTGAGCGAGTCAATTCCCACCAGAGTGGCGCCTTGATCCTTGAGATGACTCGCAGCGGCGGCAGTTAGGAAAGGGTGGCCATTGAAGTATTGGTCGGTGCGCCAGTGGCGCGACCAACCCGTATGCACAAGTACCGCCCTTCCGCGTAGCGGGACGCCTTCGAAAGGCGCTCGATCTATGGCGCGCTGCGTCGTAGCTGGGATGCGAATCAAAACTGCATCGAGATCGGCTAGGGCAGGCAAATCAACCTGCGAAAGATCTTTGCCATCCGCGTAGCGGTGAAACGGCGTGTCGAGATAGGTGCCCGTGTTCGAGACCATTTCAATCTTGCCGATTTGAAAAGTGGTCCCTTCGGCGTAATGCTGTTTTGAAGCTTCACGGCTCAGGAAATCGCAAATGATGGGCGCGGGCAGGCCTTGGTATGTGACCATGCCTTCTTCCACCGTGTGACTCAAATCAATGAACGCCATGAGCTAAGGCTAACGAACAGCTGACTCCAACATCCCAAACGCCGAAACAGAACCCTGACCAAAGGGAGGGGTCTCTTCCCAAACACGGGAGAACTTCCCCAACCCGCGCCGCCGGAGCCCTTTGGTCCCAAATCCCGAAACAGAACACTGACCGTATAGCGGTCGTCGCCTTCCCCTCCCATCAAAAGCGGGTCACAATCGATGCTGATTTATTTTTTCCTCCTAAGTCATTGTAAACAATACATCTCTCTCCACACGCGACACCTCGTCCAAACCGCCGGCGCGCTATGGTCGTTCCATGAAGCAAATAAATCAACGGTGGCGCCGCGACAATCGGCAGCGGCCATCAAGATCGGCTTCGTTCCGTAATACCCACTCGCAAGTCAAATTCGTTTCGCAAAAAAACGCCATTTCTTCGCCCTCCCCCCAAACCCACTTTTGGCTTCGTTTTTTCACATCGGGCGAGAGGCAAAAATTCACCCCAACTGAGCCCAAAAACCATGAATATTTGACATCGCTCGCTGTTATTATTAATAGACTCCAAAAATTATCCTCGATTTCGTCCTCTCTTCGCCCAATTTTTACCTCCCGCCGCGCCCTTCAAAACCGCCCCCCGCCGCGCTTCCCATCTCGCCATCTGAGCTCGTTTTTTCAGACTCAAATCGAGAGACCCCATAAGCTAGGGGCTAGCGCTATGACTGAATTGTTTCGGCTGGTTGAGCAGCCACGCACCTGCTCGTACTTACCTGCGCAAACGGCATCGCTCGAAGTGCGCGCGGTGAAGGAAGTGAGTCCGGCCGAATACGGAGAGATGCTGTCGCGAGGTTGGCGTCGCTTTGGATGGCAGTTTTTTCGGCCCGCGTGCCCCCATTGCCGGGAATGCCGCAGCATTCGTGTTCTGGCGCAACAGTTTCAAGCCAGTACCGGGCAGAGACGCGTGATGCGCAAAAACGAAGGCGTCCGCGCGCAATTGCATCCCTTGTTCGTAGTCCGCGAGACCGTGGATCTCTATAACCGGTACCAACGCTTCATGCACGAACACCGTGGCTGGCAATTGCAACAGGCCTCGGCCGCGAGTTATCACGACATGTTTCTGTCGGGCCCGTCGGAACTTGGCAGGCAATGGCTTTACTTTGACGGAGACCGGCTCATCGGCGTGGCCATGATGGATGAAGTGCCTAGGCACGCCGTGTCACTGGTGTACTTCTTTCATGATCCCGAATGGCGCGCGCAATCGCCCGGGGTGTTTTCGGTGGTCACTCAAATTGACTACGCGCGCACGAACGGCTGGCCCCATGCCTATCTGGGCTACTGGATTAGAGACTGTGGATCGATGAATTACAAATACCTCTTTCGGCCTTATGAAATGCTGGATGAATACGTGAAAGAGGGGGACTCTCCGCTATGGCGAAAAATTTGAGCACTCGGCTTGTCTTTGCACTGGCCTGCCTGCTGGCGGCGCGGCTCAACGCAGGCGCTCCGGCCGCCGCGGCCCGAACCATCGCAGACGCAACCAAGGATTTCGAAAAGCTGGATGGCTTTGTGCCGATGTATTGGGATAAGGCCGAAGGCAAGGTCTTCCTGCAAATTTCGAACTGGAATCGTGAGCTCCTGTATATTGCATCGCTGCCGGCGGGCTTGGGCTCAAACGATATTGGCTTAGACCGCGGATTGTTGTCGGAGCCACGTGTGGTGGCCTTTGAGAGAGTCGGGCCGAGAGTGTTGTTGATTGAGAAGAACTATCGGTTTCGTGCATCGAGTGAGAATCCGATGGAGAAGCGCGCCGTAGCCGATTCGTTTGCATCCTCCGTTTTATGGGGCTTCGACGTAGCGGCTACAGAGGGAACAACTGCACTGGTGGATGCCTCGAAGTTTTTTCAGCGAGACATGGTGGGCGTGGGACGCGCCCTTCAGCAGACGAAGCAAGGCGTCTACCGTGTGGATCCGGATCGGAGCGCATTCTTCATCGAGAGGACAAAAAACTTCCCGAAGAATTCGGAGGTAGAGGTAACTCTCACCTTCGCCGGAGAAGAGCCGGGGCGCTATGTGCGCGAGGTTGCGCCCAATCCGCAGGCCATCACGTTGCGGGAACATCACTCGCTGATCGAGTTACCCGATGGTGATTTCCAGCCGCGCGCCTATGATCCCCGTGCCGGGTATTTCGACATGCGGTACCGTGATTACTCTGCGCCTTTGGGAGACGATATTGACCAGCGTTTGATTGTGCGGCACCGATTGAAGATCGTACCTGGGTCCACCAATGGTGAGCCGGTGAAGCCGATTGTTTACTATGTCGACGGTGGCGCGCCCGATGATGTTCGGCAGGCATTGATGGAAGGTGCGAGTTGGTGGAATCAAGCGTTCGAAGCGGCGGGCTTCCATAATGCGTTCCAGGTAAAGGTGCTGCCTCCCGATGCAGACCCGATGGATGTGCGCTACAACCTGGTGCAGTGGGTGCACCGCTACACGCGCGGGTGGTCCTACGGAAACGCGATTGCCGATCCGCGTACCGGCGAGATTCTGAAGGGACAAGTAACGCTCGGATCGTTGCGATACCGGCAGGATTTTCTCATCTTCAGTAGCTTGCTGTCTCCCTTCGGAACCGATGGCGGCGGTTTGCTTTCGGAGGCCAAGGGCGCGGTGTATGCGCGTCTTCGCCAACTGGCAGCGCATGAGATTGGGCACACTCTAGGTCTAGCTCATAACTATGTGGCCAGCACGCATGACAATGCGTCGGTGATGGATTATCCGCATCCGCGTGTTGAGCTCAAGAGCGACGGGACGCTCGATCTGTCGCATGCGTACTCCACCGGAATCGGCACATGGGACAAAGTTGCCATTCGCTACGGCTATACCGAGTTCCCGCGTGGTACGGATGAGAAGAAGGCTTTGGACCAAATCATTCTGGATGCAGCGCACGAAGGAAACATTTTCATTTCCGATGCCGATAGCCGGCCATTAGGGAGCGCGCATCCACGAGCGCACTTGTGGGATAACGGGCCGAACGCCGTGGACGAATTGGCGCGGCTCTTGAAAGTGCGCGCCGCGGCGCTGGCGCGTTTTGGTGAAAACAGTATTCCTGATGGCACGCCTTGGTCAAAGTTGGATGAGACTCTAGTGCCGTTGTATTTCCTGCACCGCTATCAAACCGAAGCCACCGCGAAAGTCTTGGGAGGTGTGGATTACACCTATGCGCTGCGCGGCGATGGACAGATAGTGACCGAGATTGTACCTGCAGCCGAGCAGAAGCGGGCGCTGCAAACACTTCTCTTGACTGTCAGTCCCACAACCTTGACGCTGTCGGAACGAGTTGTCAAACTGGTCGCGCCGCACCCGCCCGGGTTTGAGAGAACACGCGAAAGTTTTCCAGAACAAACCGGTTTGACATTTGATCCACTCGCCGCTGCGCAGGCAGCGGCCGGACTTACGGGCAGTCTCCTCTTTCAACCGGAACGGGCAGCACGGCTGATTGAACACCACGCCCGGAATGCCGCCAATCCAGCGCTGGAAGATGTGATTCGACAAGTAGCGGCCGCCACCTGGCTGGCGCCACAGCCTGCAGGTCTTCCAGGTGAAGTAAAGGCGGCGGTGGATCTCGTGTTGTTTGAGCAAGCGCTCATGTTGGCGAACGACAGCCATGCGTCACCTCTCGTGCGGGCAAAAGTGGTAGCTACCCTCACATCGTTGCGCCCTCGCTTGCCCGTGTATCTGGCTCGCCGCTTGCAAGATTTTGAGAGAGCACCGGAGAAATTCCAGAGTGCCGCATTGGCGGAAGCGCCGCCGGGGCAACCCATAGGAGAAGAGGAGTGCGCTCGGCCGTTGTT
This sequence comes from Bryobacterales bacterium, assembly GCA_003169195.1. Lineage (GTDB taxonomy): Bacteria > Acidobacteriota > Terriglobia > Bryobacterales > Bryobacteraceae > Bog-105. The sequence goes on along the minus strand of PMQB01000238.1, from coordinate 36,501 downwards.
GCCGTCGCTGCATTAATTGCTCATGGACCGCGATGAATTGTTGACCAACGCGGCCGAAAGAGCCGCGAGTTATCTGCGCCGGATTCGACAAAGGAGTGTGGCGCCTAGTGATGCTGCTGTCGCGGGCTTGCAGCGCTTTTCGGAGGTACTGCCGGAAGGCCCCTCCGACGCTGCCGAGGTGCTCAAACAGTTAGACGAAGTGGGGTCGCCTGGCACTGTGGCGAATGCGGGAGGCCGGTTCTTCGGCTTCGTAAACGGCGGCAGTGTTCCGGCAGCGTTGGCCGCGAACGTGCTAGCAGCCGCTTGGGATCAAAACGCCGCGTTGCGCGTCATGTCTCCCGTGGCTGCGACTTTGGAAGATGTGGCGCTGGGATGGATTCGGGATCTGCTGGGATTACCGGCCGAATCTGCCGGCTCATTCGTAACCGGCGCCACTATGGCGAACATGACTTGCCTGGTTGCGGCACGGCATGCGTTGTTGGCAAGAAGTGGGTGGGATGTGGAAGCGCAAGGCTTGTTTGGAGCACCCGCGTTTCAGGTGATTGTGGGAGAAGAAGTGCACGCCTCTTTACGCAAAGCGATGGCAATGGCCGGGCTAGGGCGTGATCGAGTTACAACCGTGCCGACTGACTCACAGGGGCGCATGCAGAGTGACTCGTTTCCCAACCTCACTGCACCTGCATTGATTTGTATTCAAGCGGGCAACGTGAATACAGGAGCGTTTGATCCAGCGCGCGAGATTTGCGCCGCAGCGCGGGAAAGTGGCAGTTGGGTGCATGTGGATGGCGCGTTTGGCCTGTGGGCTGCCTGTGCGCCGGAACGGGCGCATCTGATGCAAGGTTATGGCGACGCCGATTCCTGGGCGACCGACGCGCACAAATGGCTGAACGTTCCCTATGATTGCGGCGTGGCGTTCGTGCGCAATCGGGCCGCGCTTTATGATGCATTGAATTTGCAAGCGGCGTATCTCACGCCGGGCGCGCTGCGCGACCCTATGCAATGGACCCCCGAGAGTTCTCGCCGGGCGCGCGGCGTAGAAGTTTGGGCCGCGATAAAATCGTTAGGCCGCACTGGATTGGCGGAAATGGTGGAGCGTACTTGCAAACATGCCCAGCGCTTCGCGGAAGGGTTGCACGCCGCAGGCCACACGGTGCTGAACGACGTTGTAATTAATCAAGTTCTGGTGCGGTTCGGCGATGACGCCACAACGCAGGCTGTCATAGAGGCCGTGCAGCGCGACGGCACCTGCTGGTGTGGCGCAACCGTTTGGCACGGGCAGAAGGCTATGCGCATAAGCGTCTCTTCGTGGTTGACGGATGAAGAAGATGTGGAATGGAGCTTGGACGCGATTCTGCGCGTGGCCAAGCATTGTCAGGGGAGATAGCGATGGCGAATGAATTAGCGAGTCAACTGTTTGTCGGCTACTCAATCGAAAAGATGGAGCAAATGTCCAAACAGATCCACGAATGTGTTCAAGCTTTAAGCGAAGAGCAGATCTGGCAGCGCAGTAGCGAAAATGCAAATTCCATAGGCAATCTGCTGCTGCATCTCTCCGGCAACATCAGACAGTGGATTGGTCATGGCGTGGGAGGTTTGGAAGATGTACGCGACCGCGATAAAGAGTTTGCAACGCGAGGAGGACGGTCGACCGTGGAGGTGCTGAGTCTGTTTGATGCCACAGTCACAGAGGCAATCCTGATTTTGCGGCAGATGCCTGCGCAGCGACTCACGGAAAGAACGAAACCGCAGAATCGAGACGTGGCAGTTCTGGAAGCCATCTATCAGGTAGTCGGTCACCTGATGTTGCATGCCGGACAAATCATCTTCGCGACAAAACAGATTACCGGAAAGGACTTGGGCTTCTTCAGCCGTGATCCACATAAAGCGCGCTGAGTCAGACGAAGATATAACCCAGGTGCGAGCCTTGTGGACGGAGTACTGGGAAACGCTCGGATTACCGCTCGACTTTCAGGGCTTCGGCGAACAGCTCCAGAGGTTGCCCGGCGAATTTGCGGCTCCGAGCGGAGTACTTCTGCTGGCCTCGGGAGCGGCCGGGACAGTAGCGGTAAGGCCGTTTAGAGAAGATGCCTGTGAAGCGAAAAGGCTCTACGTGCCAGCGCGCTTTCGTGGGCAGGGTTTGGGTCGAAAGCTTTTGATGGAAGCCATTGCCGGCGCTCGCCAAATTGGCTATTCGGTGATGTACGGAGATACTTTACCTACCATGCAAGTGGCCGCGGGACTCTATGAGCAGTTAGGTTTCAAGCAGGTGGGGCCGTATTCCGACAACCCCACTCCCGGTGCCATTTACCTCAAATTGGATCTAACAAATGGCGCGGCGTAGATTCTTTGTGCCCCAAGTAAGGCGAGGTGTGGCCGAATTGAGCGGCGAGGACGCTGAACATTTGGTGCGTGTGCTGCGCGCGGAGGTAGGGCAAGTTTATGAAATCTCCGATAACAAGAACCTGTATTTGGCTGAAGTTGAGATTGCTCGCAAGTCGCAGGTAACCTTCAAGGTTCTGGAGGATCTCCCGCTGCCTGCCGCCGAGGCCGAGATTGTCTTAGTGGCAGCGCTGATTAAGTTCGACCGCTTTGAGTGGATGGTTGAGAAAGCGACTGAGTTGGGAGTTGCCGAGATCCGTCCATTCGAAGCGACTCGCACTGAACGAGGACTGATGCAGGCAGCCGCGAAACGAAGCCAGCGTTGGGAGAAGATCGCCCACGAAGCGAGCCAACAATCGCGGCGTGCGAAGCTGCCTATCATCGCCCAGGCTGAATCGTTTGCTCAGGCGATCAGGCATGACGCGAGCGTTAAATTGTTCCTCGATGAAGACAATGAAACGCCAATCTTGAAGTCTTTGCCGGAAGTTCGAGACGTAACGGATCGGGTAGCTCTTCTGCTTGGTCCCGAAGGTGGCTGGACACCGGAAGAGCGCGAGAGTGCCTTGGCCGCAGCCTGGAAGAGTTGTTCGTTAGGCAGCACTGTTCTGCGGGCTGAAACCGCAGCCACTGCCGGCCTGGCAATTGTCAGAGCAGCTTGGGCCAACTAATTGAGCGGCGGCACTTGTACCCATGCGCGTTTCTTCCAGGACTCGAGGCCCGCTTCGGCTAACTGAACTCCTTTGGCCGCTTGGAGGAGGTCCCAACGAAATGGCTCGTCTTTGACAACGTGCCGGAGGAAAATCTCCCACTCACGCTTGAAAGCATTATCGAATGTGTCTTGCTCCGGCACTTTCTGCCAGCCATCATAGAAATTCAATGGATTGGGAATATCCGGGTTCCACGTTGGCCTCGGCGTCCCGCCGTAATGTTGTACCCAGCAATCCCGGAGACCAGCCACGGCCGACCCCTTCGTCCCATCCACTTGCAGCGTCAGTAAGTCATCTCGTCTCACCCGCACGCACCACGACGAGTTGAAGTGCGCTATGATTCCGTTCTCCAATTCGAATGTGGCGTAGGCCGAATCGTCCGCCGTGCACGCGTATGGTTTGCCGCTTTCGTCGCGACGTTCGGGGATGTGTGTGGCGCCCAAACAGGAGACCGCCTTCACCGCACCGAATACCTCGTCTAACACGTAGCGCCAGTGGCACAGCATGTCGATGATAATGCCGCCGCCATCTTCCTGCCGATAGTTCCACGACGGACGCTGCGCCGGCACGACATCGCCCTCGAACACCCAATATCCAAATTCACCGCGCACGGAAAGGATCTTGCCGAAAAACCCCAAATCGCGCAGTGTCTTAACTTTCATGATGCCCGGCAGCCACAGCTTGTCCTGCACCACGCCGTGTTTCACACCAGCTGCTTTCGCAAGCCGGTAGAGTTCCAGAGCAGTGCTCACAGTTTCGGCAACCGGCTTCTCGCAATAGATATGTTTGCCCGCGGCAATGGCCTTCTTCACTGCCTCGGCGCGTCTGTCGGTCGTTTGAGCATCGAAGTAGATGGAGTAGCTCTTATCATTCAGAGCCTGATCGAGATCTGTGCTGAATGGGAGGCCGCCGCACTCTTTGGAGATGGCCTCCAACTTAGCAGCGTTGCGGCCAATGAGCAAAGGCCGGGGCATGATAATCTCGGTATCACTCAGCTTCACGCCGCCCTGCTGGATGATCGCGTAGATAGACCGGCGCAGATGCTGGTTCAGTCCCATGCGTCCCGTGACGCCGTTCATGATGATGCCCACTGAGTGGGTTTGTGTAGTGGTACTCAAGGTTTCTCCGTATGTTGTGGGGCTGCGCCTTCAGGCAGTTGGGGTGCTTCTTGACCAGCCCGCGGCAGTGTGCCGTCTAGTTCCTGACGCCAGTGAGCCACATCGCCGGCAGGCCCGTAGCAGTAGATCATCCGCATAGGCGTGTCTCCGGTGTTGGTGAGTTGATGGAAGACTTGATGCGGGATGTAGACCGCTTGCCCCGCCTTTACGGCGCGCCGCTCTTCCCCAAGACACATCTCGCCGCTGCCTTCTACGATGAAGTAGATTTCTTCCTGCTCCTGGTTATGCCATGGCACCTGACCGCCGTTGGGCTCCAACGTGACATGGCCCAGAGAGAAGTTCGTTGCCTGTATGGGACTCGCTCCTCCCACCAGGTTCTGTGTTTTTCGCCGTGCTGGATAGGTGCGTCCGGCAATCTCCGCCAAATCTGCGATGATCATTTCCGCTTACTCCAAAAAGTGAGATACGGCTTCTGCTCAATCTCACGAAGTAAATATAACGCGACTTCGCGCGCATGATAATCCCCCCACATGCATGCTTCGCCGCGAGGAACACCGTCAGCACCGGGCGCGTGATCCCAACCGTTCGGCCGGTGATAAACCGCGTGCAAGATGAGCCCTTGGTGAGCTGGGTTGCTACTGAGATACGGCTCTCCGAAGAGCGTATCGCAAACGGTGAGACCGGCTTGCACGTATTCGTCGTTCTTCAAGTACTTGCCTAACCGCAGCAAACCTTGCGCCCCAATGGCTGCTGCCGAACTATCCACAGGCTCAAAGGCGTTGAAAGGATCGGCTGGTTTCCCGGCCCAGTCTCCCAAACGGTACAGATTGGGCGCGCCCGTGTCCCAATAGGGAATGCCATCTGTCGGACTGTTTTGGATATAGAAGTCACAGGTCGCTTCCGCGGCTTTTCTCAACACCGGTTCCAATGAAGTGTCTCCTAGTGCGGCAAGAAACTCCAGTTGCTCGGCAAACCCACACATGGCCCACGCCAGGCCGCGCGTCCACGTGCTGAACGGAGAATAGCCTTGCTGCGAGTTGGGGCAGCGATAGTTGCCGTCATTCACATTAAAGATGCTCTCATGAGCTGTGCGCCCTCGGACATCATAATAATCACGGCCTTCTCCGTAGTACACAGAGAAATGCGCAGTTGCTTCCGCGTGTTTTATCAGTCGATCAAGCAGCGATACGGGTATATCGTTTTCACCCATCAATGCGTGGCCAAGTTGATGGCTGACTGCGAGCGCCCGCAATGAACGAATGGTATCTACGAACAACGAGTGCGGCCCGTTGAACGAATAAATATAGCCGCCACCGTCTCGAATCTTCGTCCAGCGTGCCGCCTGGACTGCGCCGGAAAGCTTCAGCGCCAGTTCGTAAAAGTTGCGCTCACCCCGATCCTCTGCGATACGCTCCTCGTTCATCAGCCGTAGCAAATTACCGTAGGTGCTGACATTATTGAAGCCATGATCGTGCACTCCAATGTGGGATACATGCGAGGCCATATAGGCCACGGTATGCGCTTTGCCTGCTTCGAGGAACTCCTTCTCGCCGGTAGCATCGAACTGCAGAATCTCAGCACCAAACTGAAAGCCCTGTGTCCACTCGGTCCAGCCGCGGCTGGTGTATTTGCCGTTGATTGTAAACACGGGCGCGCCGCGCTCGGGCTTCCAATCGGCATCCAACGATTTGATTTTGCGCGCCGAACTCTCGAACAGAGCCTTGATCTTCTTCTCAAGCGCCGGCGGCGTGAGATCTTTTCGAATCTGAATCATGTAACTCCCGTCTTTACCAGCGCTGATGTACTAAGGGCGCAATCTTCTCCGCATAGATTTCGGCCACTTGTTTCATGGCCGCGTAACTTATCGGGGACAAATCGGAGGCCCGGCAGTTATCCACAATCTGTTCGGTTGTCTTTCCTCCAGGAATCGCACAAGTTACAGCATCGAACATAAGAATCCACCGCAGCGCGAACTGGGCCATGCTCGCGCCCGTCGGAACTAACTTGCGTATTTCTTCCACCGCCGCCAGCGCCACATTGTAATCGACTCCGGAAAATGTTTCACCCATATCAAACGCTTCGCCGTGCCGATTGAACTGGCGATGGTCATCTTTGGCGAACTGGGAAGCTTTGTTAAATTTCCCGGTGAGCAAGCCGCTCGCCAGCGGAACGCGTGCCAAAATGCCTATCCGTTTCTTCTTGGCTACTTCAAAAAACAAATCTGCTGGGCGCAAACGAAAACAGTTGAAAATGATTTGCACTGTCTTCACGTTGGGAAACTCAATCGCTTTCAGCGCCTCCTCAACGCGCTCTACGCTCACTCCATAGTGGCGGATCTTGCCGGCTGTCACTAAGTCATCCAAATAGCCGAAAACCTCCGGTTGATAGTAAAGTGCCGTAGGAGGACAATGCAGCTGCAATAGATCAAGGCAATCGGTAGACAAGTTCTCGAGGCTGTCCTCAACCCAGCTCGTGAGATTCTCACGCGTATAGCCTTCTACTGTTTGGTTCGGAAGGCGGCGTCCGGCTTTGGTTGCAACCACAATCGGCTCTTTGCGTTCCCGCCGCAGTTGTGCAATGAGACGTTCACTGCGTCCCATGCCGTAGACATCGGCCGTGTCAATGAAATTGACTCCGCAATCCACCGCTTTGTGCAAGGCAGCGAGCGAGTCTTTATCCTGCACCTCACCCCATGATCCGCCAATCGCCCAAGCCCCAAAACTGACGTCGGAGACGCTGAACGCAGTTCTGCCAAGTGTTCTATATTGCATAACTCAACTTACTTCAGGAAGCCGCTGGCGCCCGATCCCACGGAGCTGAGTTGGTCATTGAGCGGATCGTCTAAGGCGAGCAAACGCCGCAACTGCGGAGTCAAATGAGCTTGCGTTTCAGGGCGCAACAGCTTTCTCTGATACTGCTGTTGTGGCATGTCGTCGCGGCAAAAGAAAATGTGCAACGCGCGCCGGTGGCCATTGGTGAGGTTGGCGGTGCCGCCATGCCAGGCGTGCGTATTCATCACCACAACACTGCCCGCCGGAGCCAGCAACAGAATCTCTTCGGCATGATGAGCGGCTGGATCCGCCAGGACTTGCTGCGGCAGTTGATCCCATTTCTGCGAACCCGGAATCACGCGGGTGGCGCCATTTTCTGCTGTAAAATCGTCCAGCAGCCAAATGGTATTGCACACGGAATAGCCACGCGCATCGGGCAGCGCGCCCGCATCGCAATGCAGCGGTTGCGCATCTTTGCAGAACGGATCTGTCGAACGCGCGTTAAAACTGCTGAGCTTAAAATTGTCCCCCAACACATGCCCCACTAACTCCAAAACTTCAGGCATAGCCACCAGCTTTTCAAAAATCGCGCCTTTATCCACCAGATTCGCTAAACGCCGCGCACCTGCTTCTTTGCGAAACTCGGAGCCCGCATTCTCACCCTCCAGCGCGTAGAGCTCTTCCACTCGAGTTCGCACTTCACATAGCATTTCTGGTGACAAGAAACGCTCAAGCACTACATAGCCTGCAGTGTCCAGTTCGTGGCGTTGTTGATCGGTCAGCACGGTTTATTTCCCAATAACGGCATCAATAGCCGCTTGGCCGATCGCCTCGTCCACTTCCGACGCAGCCCCGCTTACGCCAATCGCGCCTATGGTTTGTCCGTCTACTTTAATGGGCAAACCGCCTTGTATGGGGAACGCCTCGGCTATCGCCAATTGCGAGAGGTTGCCACCCTTTAAGTTGTCGGCGCTTGTTTTAGACGGGCTTCTGAAGAAAGCAGCGTGGCGAGCCTTCCTCTGCGCAAACATCACGGTGTTCAAACCGGCTCCGTCGGCCTTCTCGAAGAAAAGCAGATTTCCACTTTCGTCTACAATGCAAATCGAAACCTGTACATTGCGTTTTTGTTCTTCGGCTTCGGCAGTAGCCACCATCGCTTTCACAATGGCAAGATTCAGCGCTTTCTTCGTGGAAAGCTCGGCAGCGCCACACAGCAGGGTGGCGGCCAACAGAGATGCTGCGAATTTACTCATGGGGTTCATCATATAAAAATGGAAAGGGCCTGCTCCACGAAGCAGGCCTTTGCCGTTGCCAAATCCACCTTACTTGATAACGGAAGGCAGCCCCGTTTGGTCGCCTGTTTTGATGCAACTCGGATGTCCGAAACCTCCCGCGCTAATGCCAGTGCCTCCATTCGGATTTGCGGTAATGTCAAAAATGATATTGTCAGGCCGTGCTGCGTCGCCCGAAACACCTCCCACGCCGAGAAGGTGGTCAAACGCCAGAGCATGACGAACCCGCCACGCAATGAAGTGATCCGCGCAAGATGTATCACCGCTCACCCCCACGGCACCGACAACATTGTGGTTCTTGTCATAAAGCGCCAATCCTCCGCCAAACACGTTCACACCACCGATCTTATGTCCAACCATCGGGTCGGCTGAAGTTCCGTAGGCGGCCGAAGGTCCGGCGTACGCTACCTCTGTGTCCACCGGATTGCTGGCTTGCAAACCGAATAAGCTGCCGCCGGGCTGTACCGCGGAATAAAGGTTTGCAGTTGAAAGCGCGAGACCCGTCGGTTGTCCAGAGCCGGCAGTGTTGGACGTAATATCCAAGCTGAACGCGTTCGCCGTATTCGCCTTTTGCGCGGAAATCACACGGCTTCCGGGCCATTGTGCGCCACGGTTCACGCCGCTGAACGCGACCGCGCACACAATACCATCGCGATCTACAATCGTGCCCCACATTTGATTATTCAAACCACTTGTTTCCGTCGCCGTCGCCATTGTCAGTGCCGCCTTCAACTGTGCTTGCGTTGGCAGTGCTGCACACCCGTTGGTCGTCCTGTCATCGTCGGCCCACGCCGCACCTGCGGAAATCGTCAGAAAACTTACTATCAGCAAACATTTACTGCTCAATTGCATGAATAACATCCTCCTCGTTCAGTGTCTTCTCCCTTAGAGAGACCATGAAAGCATACCATCGTAGCCCCGGCCGTAGTGGATGTAAATTATTTTCATTTTCACCAATCCAAACGGTATCGACCGTGCGTACTACTACTTGGAACCTCCGCGAGAATTCAAAATTAGGCGACGTGGTATCTTCGACCCAAAGGGCAAACAATGTCTGCGTTTAGGTCGGAGGGACTCGGCCAAGCTGTTTCGTCGGATCGAGAAAAGCGCTGGCAGTGCTATCTGGGCGGCATTGCCTTGGGAAAGGCCGAATCGCTTTCGCTTCTCTATGATGAGTCGGCGCCGTCTTTGTTGGGGTTGGCGCTACGAATCATGAAGAATCAAGCAGATGCGGAAGAGATCATGCTCGATGTGTTCGAGCAAGTGTGGCGAACAGCGCACAGCTTTGACCCCACTCGCGGGAGCGTTTGGCGCTGGCTCACCGTTTTAGTCCGAAGCCGCGCGTTAGATCGTTTACGAACGGCCTCTTCCAAACGCGACCGGACGCAGTTGACCGTCGTTGAGGATTGGGAATTGGTGAGTAGAGAACCATTGCCTGACACTGCCACTATTTTTAACCAGGAACGTATCTTGATCCAAAGCGCCCTTCGTTTGCTTCCAGGGGAACAACGCCAAGCCGTGGAGTTAGCCTATTTCTCCGGCCTGACTCATGTCGAGATTGCCTCGGAACTCGGCGTCCCCTTAGGAACCATAAAAACACGCATCCGCGCCGCGATGGACAAACTTCGGATTTCTCTTTCTCGCGAGGGGTTAGCTGCGGCTCCTGCGGCCGAATCAAGGCAATGAATCAAGGTAATCCATTTCTAAGAGAATGCGACGACTGCACGGTGGATGTCGCGCTCTATTGTTTGGGCGCGCTGCCGGCCGATAAGGCTCAAGCTGTGGAACAGCGCTTGCATAGCGGCTGCCCGTTTTGTCTGGCGCAAGCCGCGCAATATGCGGCTGTGGCCGAGCATTTATCTCTGTCCGTAGCTCCCGTCAATCCGCCACCAGCCTTGCGACAAAGAGTGCTTGATCGCTTGCAGTTGCACGCCGTTCCCGCAGAAACAACTGAGCGACGTAAAGTAGTTCGCGGTAAAGATCAACCTTGGATCAAACTGCCCATTTCCGGTGTTGAGATGCGTCCGCTCATCGGCGACAAAACGTTTATGGTTCGCATGCAGCCGGGGGCCGTGTTTCCGAAGCACGACCACCCGCATGCCGAGCAGTGCTACGTGATTGAGGGAAGCATCACTGACTCTGATGGCTTGACGCTGCGCGCCGGCGATTTTGTAGTGATGTCCAGCGGTACCGAGCACGACCCAATTCATTCTGCTAACGGCTGCACCCTATTCATCGCCTACGCCGATTAGTTACTGCCCGTTCAGGATGAAATTCACGGTGATGTTTGTGATCACCTCCACTGGCTCCCCGTTTAAGATCGTCGGCTTGTATCTCCACTGCAGAATTGCATCTCTTGCGGCTGCTACTAGAATCGGGTGACCGCGCACGAGTTGTAGATTTTCAATAGTGCCCTCTTTGCTGATCACAGCCGTGAACTCGACGGCCCCCTGCACATGGATTTGCTTGGCCATCGGAGGATACTCCGGTTGCACTTTGTGAATCAACTGCGAGGCTTCCATAGTGCCCCTCCGAACTCGTTTCACTATCGGTTCTCGTGCCACAGGGGTGGCCGGCGGCTCGGGTGATCTCACTTGAATTGCATCCACAGGGACTGTTGCGTAGCTATCTCCACCCATAACTCCTTCCCCCAAGTTCGGAGCAGCACCCACCGCAACCTCGCGTTGTGGCGGCGTGCTTCTGACTATCAAATTTTTCACAAAGAAAGGTGGGAACGATGGGCGCGCCGCAGTTGTTCGCACCGTGGTGTTGGGAGCTTTCGGTATAGCAGGCGGAGGTGGAGTGGGTGCAGCGAAAACACTCCGCAACTTAGCCTGTGGCAAAACCTGCGTGTAGATTAAAGGCACTATGATCAACACAGCAAGCGCCGCAACTTGGATCAGCAAAGAAAAGAGCACGGTGTATGGCTTCTTACCACCTGCCTGCACTTCGATGAATGTCTGTTCAAACATCATGTCCTCCGTTCACTACTGAAGACACCAACAAACACGCGCGAGTTCCCGCCGTAATACTCTGTTGTTGTGACAACTCTGCTCAATCGCCGTCAGTTTCTCGCCGCAGCTGCTTCTCTTGTACCCGCCATTAAATTTCCCACTGACCCACGCCACCGGCTCTCGGTCTCCACCTATCCGTTCAGAGATGAAATCGTCTCTCCTGGCACGGCGGCCGGGGCGGGGAAGCTAAAGCTAGACGAATTTGCGGCTACCATTCGAGAGAAGTTTGATGTTTACGGGATTGAACCCTGGAGCCGGCACTTCGAGTCTCTCGAACCTGCATACCTGAACCAACTTGCCGACTCGTTTCACAAAGCGGGCCTCAAGGTCGTAAACATTCCCTGTGATGTGTCAGTGAAGTTGTGCGGCACTACCGAACAGCGCGATAAAGCACTGACGACCTACCATCAGTGGGTCGATGCCGCTGTCACTCTCGGTTCACCCAGCATTCGAGTGCATTGTCCTGCGGGGCCTGATCCTGCTGATCTCTCCTGCGCCGTGGAAGGACTCAAAACGCTCGCGGACTATGGCAAATCGAAAAGAATTGTCATCAATCTGGAGAACGACGAGCCTGGCTCAGAAGATCCGGCGCGCATCGTGAAAGTAATTGAAGCCGTCGACACTCCTTACTTGCGCGCGCTGCCCGACTTCTGCAACTCCATGCTGATTCACAATGACCAGGATTACAACGCCGGCGCCCTGGCCGTCTTGTTCCAGCATGCCGACAATATCAGTCACGTCAAAGATGTTGAGTTCTCCGATGGAAAAGCCTACCGCGTCGATATGGACCGCATCTTTGCCATCGCTAAGAAAGCTCATTACCGAGGCTATTTCTCTATGGAGTCGGAGGGCCAGGGCGATCCCTATGAAAACACCAAAATGTTAATCGCTGCCGCCGTCCGCAATCTCGCAGCCGCCTCATAGGTTCTCGCGCATGGAAAACCTCTTCATCAGCTACCGCCGCGATGACTCCTCTGCCTATGCCGGCCGAATCTGCGACCACATTGCTTCGATCGTCGGCGCGCACCGCGTGTTTATGGATGTCGAAGACATTCAACCCGGTCAAAATTTCGCACAAGCCATTGAGCAGACTCTCACCGGCTGTTCGCACGTGTTGGTTGTCATCGGCCCGCGCTGGCACGACATTCTGGAAACGCGCGCCAAGCAGCAGGACGAAGACTATGTCGTTCATGAGATCGCTACCGCCCTCACAAAGAAAAAGAATGTGGTCCCAGTTTTCGTAGGGGGCGCCAGGGCAGCGGCGCTCACAGCTTTGCCCACTATGCTGGCTGACCTGCCATTTCATCAAGCCATTGAGTTGCACGATTCCAGCTTCAGCGACGATTGCAACCGGCTGGCGCAAAAGCTCCAACTGAAATCGAGAGTCTCAAAGAAGCCGCTCGTTGTACTGGCCGCCGTCGCAGCGCTGCTGGCCATCCTCGCCTTCGTGGCTGCCAACCTCGGCCTCGGTCCTTGGCGCGCCTCCCACGAACGAAAGCTACAGATTACCCAACTCTTGAAAACCGCCAGCACGCAATTGAGTGAATCCGAATATCCGTCCGCCTTCCAGTCATATCAGCAAACGCTCGCCGTTGATCCCACTAATCAAACTGCGCTCGATGGGCAAGTGGATTCCGCCATGCTCTGGCTCCAAAACTTTCACGTTCCTACACCGGAGGGGCAGAAATCGGAAGACATTGCCGCGCCTTGGCTCGCCCAAATGAAGACGGTTCTTGAAGCAGGACTGGCGCGCAGTAATGGCAAGGATAAACGCGCAGCCGATATTGTGGCTCACATGGGCTGGCTGCATTGGATGAATGAAAAAATCGCTTTCAAGGAATTCGGCAATGCCCAGCGCTACTTCGTGCAGGCGCTCGCCATTGATTCATCCAATGTCTATGCCCATGCGTTTTTCGGCAACTGGCTGCTGCAAACGAACGGCGATTCTGCTCAGGCCATCAAACATTTTGAAAGCGCCCTCGCCACCAAGACGCATCGCGATTTTGTGCGGACAATGCAACTCGGCGGACTGTACGAAAATGATGCGCCCGGCATGCGGGCTGAATTTGTGCGGGCGCTGAATGAAGTGCGCGTCAATAACGAACCACTCGATCCAAATTTGCGCGCGCGCGTTTCCTACCTCTATAGCCCAACCGTTTCCGACGCCAATGAACTGCGCGAGACCCTAACCGCCGTGCCGCCGGATGACGCTTGGAAGACATTCGTTTGGCTCAATCCGGTGAGACCCGACGATAAAGAGCCTCCGGTGCTGCGAGATTTCATCCAGGCGAGTCTAGCCGAGATCTCGGGAGATCGGGCCAAGGCCCTGGTGGAATTTAAAGCACTCGATCAGATGCTCATCGCTAAGCATTTCAATGGCAGAATGGCCGATTACACAAAAGACGCGATCGGCCGTCTTGGGGGGAATCACGAAACGGATCATCAATTGCGCTAAGCCGGGAAGTTCCCGCGCTTCTGTGAACGAGCGCGCCAAGCGGGATAGTTTTGCGCTACGAAGCCAACCATGCCGCCAACGGACAGATTTGAAAAAACGAACCCAACTGTCATTCGAAAAGGCGAAGAGATAGCGCTTTTTACGGAGCGACGATTGGGGCCGCCGTTTTACGGAACGAAGCCAATTTGCTTGGGGTGGAGAACTTGAAAAAACAGACCCAACCTATGCGCCCATTGGGAGGCGTGAAAAACGAACCCAAAAGCGGAGGCGGGCAGCGCGGTAGAAAGGGAAAAATCGGGTGAAGAGAGGGCGAAAACGGGGATAATTTTTCCCACCTAATAAAGATAAGTATCTGGGAGTGGGAAATATTCACGGTTTTTGGGGTGAGTTGGGGGGAACCTTTCCCGCTACGCCGATGTGAAAAAACGAAGCCAACCGCAGGCCATTGGGCAGGCTGTAGAAACGAACCCAATGGCGGAGCGGGAGCGCTGCGGACGTGGCGAAGGTCCTGCGAATATTAAGCTTTCAACCTCTTTGGCCCGCTGGGCCATCCCTGCGGCTGAAAACAAGGGCGGCCCAGGACACACTACGGGTGAGGCGAAGCTCCTGCGAATATGAAGTTTTCAAGCAACCGTCGGCCAACGCTTCGAACACCTTGCGGCGAAGAAGTGCTGACACAAAACCCCGAACTATTTCGGGACAGGGAAGCGGTGCCGCTTTCCTGAACCTGTGACGAACTTAGCGCGTGGCTCGTTTGGGAAGGGAGCGAAGTAAAGGAGAAAGCGCTTTGATTTCAGTTGGTTAGTGGGCTGAAAAAAAGGTGGGCGGCTTGTGATTGGATTTTGGGCGGCGAGTTCCTGGCTAGTGGAAGAAAACTAACGTTGCCTCTAAAGTCTTCGTGCATATTCCCGATTAGGCCAGTGGGGAGAGTTCGTTGCGCCAAGTTTGGAGCGGCGGTATTCCATGCCCTGTCAGTCGCGTATTGAACGAAAGGCAAACCATGCCAGCGCGTGTTTACATGGAGGCGTTCCTTGTTGACGCCGAAGAATATCTCACGGAAATTGACCAAGCGGCCCTCTCGCTGGAAGCCGAAGGGCCTAGTCAGGACAAGGTTAAAGAACTATTTCGTGCGTTCCATAGCATTAAAGGTTCCGCCGGGACCTTAGCCTTAACCGCGATCGTTGATTTCTGCCATCACGTGGAGAACTTGCTCGATCCAGTCGAAAAAGGCACAATCCCCATTTCCTCCAAATTTATCGATCTAATCTTGCGCTCTGCCGATCATGTGGCGAACCTTTTGGACGCTGAACGCGGAGAGCCCGAGCCCGATCCTCGCCTTACGCAAAAGCTGATTGCCGACCTACGCCAGCATGCCGGTCTGCCGGTGCACCCCGATGACGCGCCTGCCGACATCGAGGAAGATTTCATTCCGCTGTCCGGAACCTAATCGCTTTCCCGCAGCGCCTGCAACAAATCACCCGGTTTTTCCACCAACACATCCGGTGGAAAGTTGGTAAAGCTTTCCGGCTGAAATCCCCACGTTACGCCGCAGGCACGCACCTGTGCGTTGCGCGCCGTCTGAATATCAACGCCGCTATCGCCGACCATCCAAGTCTTCGCCGGAACGCCACCCGTTTCCCGCATCAAGGTGGCAATGCCGATCGGATCAGGTTTTTTCTCGACGAAACTGTCGCCGCCGTACACCCGCTGGAACTGCGCACCCAGGCCTAGACCCGCCACAATATCGGTGCTGATCTTCACTGGCTTATTCGTCAAAATCGCCAGCGTGTGGCCCCGCCCGCTTAGCTCGCTCACCGTCTCTTGAATACACGGATAAAGCCGCGTATGCGCCAACGAATGTGCCCGGTAGAACTTTACGAAAAACAGCAAGGCTTCGTCCACCCGGGCATCGGTGACATCCGGTCCCATTGCCCGACGCACGAGCGTGGCTGCGCCGTTACCCACATAAGAATGGATCACCTTGGGGTCTAGCGGCGTCATGCCGAAATGCGTGCGCGTCTCATTGACGGCAATCGCCAAATCCTGCGCCGAATCGATCAGGGTGCCGTCGAGGTCGAAAATCAGCAGCATGGGCGGGTTAACCGGCCCGCCGCTCATGCGAGGCCCAAAACTGCTTCAGGCTTTCCATTTGCTGGGAGAACGAATCTTTCAATTGGCGGGGCGCCAACTCCGCCAAAACCGACGCCACCCCGTTGGCATAGGGCAGCACGCGCGAATTGCGCAAATAATCGGGCACGGGCGAAGGAGCAAACGCCACCAGCACATTGGCCAGCACTGCGACAATCAGCGCGCCGCGCGCAAAACCGGCCACACCGCCCAATAAGTAGTTGAACCACGAAAGGCCCACCCAACGCAGCAGCTTGCTCAGCGCCGCCGCAATCAGCGAACCCAACAGCGCCACTCCAAAGAAGATCAGGAAGAATCCCACCGCGTTAGCCAACGTTGGCGTCTTAATCCATGGCGCCAACTGCGCGCCCACCATTCGGTAACACCAAAAACCCGCCAACAGCCCTACTATGGTCGCCAGCAGGCCAATCACCACGCGTGTAAACCCTGCCCGCAAGCCAGTAAACGCGGAACCCAGAATAATAATGGCCAGTACAATATCCAACCAATTAAGACTTGTCAATGTATCCATGCTGGTCCTTTAGGCGGCAGATTCCGGAAATTCCTTCCCGGTCAACTTTGTATACGCCTCAATATACTTGGCGCTGGTTTTTTCAATCACTTCATCAGGAAGAGACGGCGCCGGGGCTTTCTTGTTCCATTGCAGGGTCTCCAAATAGTCCCGCACGTACTGTTTGTCGTAGGAAACCTGCACGCCGCCCGGATTGTATTGGTCCGCTGGCCAAAAGCGCGACGAATCGGGTGTCAGTACCTCATCCGCCAAAACCAGTTGGCTGTCCACAAAGCCGAATTCCAGCTTGGTATCGGCCACAATAATGCCCCGCTGCACCGCGTAGTTCGCCGCCCGGTAGTAGATTTCCAGCGTCAAATCGCGCAACTGCCCCGCCAGTTCCACCCCCAGCACGTTTGCAATATAGCGGAACGGCACATTCACGTCGTGTCCGGTAATCGCCTTCGTCGCCGGCGTGAAAATCGGTTCCGGCAATTGGTCGCCATCGCGCAAACCGGGGGGCAGGGGAATGCCGCAAACCTTGCCCTGCAAACAATATTCCCGGTACGCCGACCCCGCCAAATACCCGCGCGCCACGCACTCCACGCGCACCATGTCGGCCTTCTTCACCTGCATTGACCGCCCGCGCATTGTCTTTCGTCGCGCCGCCATCTTGGGATAGCGCTTAATATCCGCCGTCACCACGTGCGAAGGGACCACATCGCGGAGGAATTCAAACCAGAACAGCGACATCTGGTTCAGGACCCTGCCCTTGCACGGGATTCCGCTGCCTAATATGCAGTCGAACGCCGAAATGCGGTCAGTGGCCACGAACAGTAAGCTATCTCCGAAGTCATACATGTCGCGTACCTTGCCGCGGCCCACCAAAGGTAGCGATAACTTCGATTCCAACAGGACTTCATCCCTGCACATATTAACTTTGAGTATCCCAGAGCACCACTTTAGATCAAACGCTAAAATGAAAGACGTGACTGTCTCTTACCGCTTCGCTATCTGTAACGAGATCTTTCAGAAGATGCCGTTAGCGGAATCCTGCCGCACCGCGAGTGACCTTGGCTATCAAGGATTTGAAATCGCGCCCTTCACGTTAGGCGAAGATCCGGCAGCCCTTTCCGCCGAGAAACGCGCCGACGTGCGCCAAACCATCGCGGGGGAAGGACTGGAATTTGTTGGCTTACATTGGCTGCTCACTGCGCCCAAAGGACTGCAAGTTGTAACCAATAATACAGCCGTTCGCGAGCATAGCTGGGATTATGTTCGGCGCTTAGTTGACTTATCCGCCGATCTTGCCACGCCAGGCGCACGGCGTCGCCCCGTGATCGTATTCGGTTCGCCCAAGCAGCGCAGCAGTGTCGCCGGCCAGACCCCCCAAGAAGCCGTCAAACACTTCAAAGAAGGCATGGCCCAAATGGCGCCGCATGCCGAATCCTGCGGTGTGACTTTGCTTGTGGAGGCGTTGTCTCCTGAGCAAACAGATGTCATCTGCTGCCTGTCTGAGGCCGCTGAGGTGGTCAAAGAAATAGGTAGTCCCGCCGTGCAATCCATGTTCGACGTCCATAACGCCATCGACGAGTTTGATAGCCACGAACATCTGGTTGAGTCTTTTTATCCCTACATCAAACACGTGCATGTAAATGAACTCGACGGACGAGAGCCGGGAAGGGGCGACTATAATTTCTTTCATCTTCTGCGGAAATTAGCCGAACTGAATTATGATGGCTGGGTTTCGGTGGAAGCCTTTGACTTCACCCGTGAACCCTACGACATTGCCCAGTTGAGTATTACGACTTTGAAGGCGGCGCAGTCCGCTGGTTTAGCAATAAAAACACCCATAAAAATCATATGAATCGCTATATTGTGACTGGCGGGGCTGGCTTTATCGGTTCCGCTCTTGTTCGGGCTCTGCTCGCCGATGGCCGTGACGTCCATGTCATCGATAACTTGTCGTCAGGCAAGTTCGAAAATTTGCAGGAAGTGGAAAGCCGTATCACTTTTCACAAGCTCGATATCTGTTGCTATAACCAGATTGCTCCAGTCATCGCGAGTGCCCATCGCGTGTTTCATTTAGCCGCGATTCCGTCTGTGCCGAAATCGATTGATCAACCCGTTCCCAGCCACGAAGTAAATATTGACGGTACATTCAATGTGTTTCGCGCCGCGTCCGAGGGGAAAGTCGGCCGCGTGATCTACGCTGCTTCGTCTTCAGCGTATGGCGATACCGCCGTGTTACCTAAGGTAGAGACCATGAATCCGCAACCCAAATCTCCCTACGCGTTGCAAAAGCTGGTTGGCGAGTTTTACGCTTCGGTGTTCTCCAGTTGCTTTAATTTGCAGACCGTGGCGCTCCGTTTCTTCAACGTGTTTGGCCCGCGGCAAGATCCCACCAGCCCGTATTCCGGCGTGTTGTCGGTCTTCATGACCTGCCTGCTCGAAAAACGCAGCCCTACCATTTATGGGGATGGCGAACAGTCGCGCGATTTTACGTATGTGGAAGACGTCGTCGGTTTGCTCATGAAAGCCGCGGAAGTGTCCGGCATTTCCGGCCGCGTTTTCAATGCCGGCAATGGCGGACGGATCACGCTCAACGAAACGTGGAAGCAACTGCAAAAAATCGAAGGCGTGAACATTCCGGCGAAATATGGTCCGCCTCGTTCCGGGGACGTTCGTGATTCGCAGGCCGATACCGTGGCCGCCGTACGCGAACTTGGCCATGCGCCGCGCTTTACTTTCGAGCAAGGTCTACGCCTAACGCTCGAATGGTATCGAGCTCATCAACTCACCGCCGCGAAGTGAGCGTGAAGTGAGCAAACGTTCCTCATTCTTACTTGGCGACGACGGTATTTACCGTTGCGCCGAGTTTCAGCATTTTCTCTGGCAAAGCCATGGCTTCGGCACCCGGATGGCCAATCCCGAAGCGGATGTCACCCTTCGCCAGATCCATTCCGCCGACGTCTTGGATGCGCACCGATTGACAGACCGGCAATGCGAAGGCGACGCCTTGGTGACCGACGATCTGAATCGGCGCATCGGTGTCCGCACTGCCGATTGTGTGCCCATTCTTTTGCTCCACCCTGGCAAGCGTGCGGTCGCTGCTGTCCACGCGGGGTGGCGAGGAACAGTCGGGGCCATCGTCCAGCGCGCCATTGAAAAGATGCAGCGTGATTTCGGCACTGAACCGTCCGACATTCGCGCCGCCATCGGCCCTTGCATCCGCGAATGTTGTTACGAAGTGGGTCCCGAAGTCGCCGCGCAGTTCAGTTCGCTTTTTCCCGAGTGGCCACCCGTAGCGGGCAAGCAGCATTTAGATTTGGTCGAAGCCAACCGGCGTCATCTCAGGGCCGCGGGCGTTCCCACCGCGCAGATTTTCGATTCGGGCCTCTGCACTGTCTGTCTTGCCGAGCACTTCTTCTCCTACCGCCGCGAACCGCAAAACCCCGGCCGCATGGTTAGCGCCATCTGCCGCCTCGGCTAATAAGGCTGATTCTCCACTAACTCTTCAGAGAACAGCCGCAACATCAAGTTGTCTCGCGTATCATTCCTACAGGAGTCATCAAGCAACTATGGACCGTACCGCAAAAGCCCAGTGGAAGGGCGACCTCAAATCCGGCGCAGGCACAATCTCCACCGCTAGCAACGTGCTCAACGGCACCCCGTACTCATTTAAAACCCGCTTCGAACAGGGCACTGGCACCAATCCAGAAGAACTTCTCGCCGCCGCGCACGCCGGCTGCTTTTCCATGGCTTTGTCATTGATCCTGCAGAATGACGGCTTGACGGCAGATAGCATCGACACCACCTGCACCATCTCTCTCAACAAAGACGGAGAAGGCTTTGCCATCACCCACAGCCACTTGGCCCTCCGAGCAAAGATTCCGGGCGCAACGCAAGAAGCCTTCATTCGCGCCACCAACGCCGCCAAAGAAAACTGCCCCGTCTCCAAGCTCTACGACACCGAAATCACCCTCGACGCCCAACTCGAACCGTAATTCCGTCACCCACCCTAAACGATTGCTCTCCCTCTGCCACCAAGCAGAGTGAGGAAATCGCCATGGGCCGACAATACAGCTTATTGAACGTGTACGATACGAGCGACTTTGTGGGCCGACGCCAAGGCCACCGCGACGGCAGCGACACCTATAGCATCGATGTCCAGAGCGTCGACCAACTCAAGTCTGCTCTCAATCAACTGCTGCGTGACGGCTTTACGTTTGAAAAGGCGCTCTTTACAACCCACGGCAGTCCCGGCGTGATTTACTTTGGCGGCAACGCCCTCACCCCGCACGACCTCTACCAAAACTTCAACGTTGGTCACTATGAAAGGCTCTTTCCGGGAGCCACCACCAAGCTCTACTTCGATGGCTGCAATGTAGCCGACGGTGAGGCTGGTTGGTGGTTCTTGGAAGCCGCCCTCCGCACCTTCTGCCGTGGCAGCGGCGGATACGCCTATGGCTGGACTTCAAGCGGCTTAGGCATTCCGTCCTTTGTCCCCTGGATTGGCGGCCACACAGACCACGCTTGGGGCCACACGCGCTATGTCTTCCTCACCACTGCCGCTGACGGCGGCGCCTACATCAAGCGCTGGGATCCTGAAGACTCGCCCACTCCCTAACCAGGGGACAACCCGCCGCATGGGTCTATTCCATTGAGAATAATCGCTCCGCGAGCCAACTCCTGAGGTGGCATCTCAATTCTCGCTCCCTAGCACCGAAATGGCGCGGGGCCCATTTTTTTGTATGACCAACCGGTTTATACATTCCAATACCTAGCAAACAATCCGCACTTATCCGGAATTATCCGAATTGTTCTACGATTAACCTTGTAGGCATGCCAAACCTCCCCTGAGTCGCTTCTCAGGTCGTGTCCCAAAACGAAAAATCCCCCTAACGCGTTCAAATCAAATAACTTAACGGAACTATCATCCAGCTCACACACATCTGCCCTTCTTTGGCCTAACCCGTGCACCTTACCCCGCGTTGAAAGTAATGACCGCCCTGCAAAACCGGCAAATCCGACGAGTCTCCGAGGGCAACTCTGATAAGATCTTGAGACATGATGATGCGCTAAACGGCGGAAAAACGCCGTCGCGAGACTGAGGAAAAAAGCATGGCTGGCAGAGAAAGTGTTCACAAAAAACTATCGCGTGTCCGTCCCCCAAGGGTACAAATTTCCTACGAAGTCGAAGTGGGAAATGCGATTCAGCTCAAAGAGCTCCCTTTTGTTATGGGTGTGATCGGCGACTTTTCCGGTCAGCCGGTGGAACCTCTGGAAGAACTCAAGAAGCGTCGCTTCGTCGATGTCACTCCCGAAAATTTCGACAGCGTTCTCGAGAGCATGAAGCCCCATTTGTCATACGCCGTTGCCAACAAACTTGATCCCACAGGCGGCGATCTCAAAGTGGATTTACATTTCCACAATATGGATGATTTCGAACCGGAGCAAGTCGCCCGGCAAATCGGTCCGACTCGCAAACTCTTAGAACTGCGCCAAAAACTCAGCGATCTGCGCGGCACTTTGCAAACCAACGAACAGTTAGATAAAGCGCTGAGTGAAATTGTCGGCAATAGTGATTCCCTCGCCAAAATTCGCACCGAATTAGGGCAAAAAGAAACAGGAGACGGCAAATGAGCGAAGCCAAAAAAGGCGCTACCGCCGCCCCCGCAGGCACTGCTGCTACGGCTACCAAAGAGGTTGGTCTGATTGACCAAATGGTGGCAAAAGCCCGCTTCGGCGAGGAGCCGGCAGCCCAGCAACGCGGCCGCGATCTGCTCACCGAATTTCTCGATCAAGTTCTCAAGGGCGAAGTCACTCCTTCGCGCGATGCTGAACAGATGATCACCGCCCGTATCGCGCAGGTCGATCACCTGATCTCCCAGCAGATCAACGAAGTCCTGCATCATCCGTCTTTCCAAAAGCTCGAAGCCTCCTGGCGCGGCTTGAAGTTCGTGCTCGATAACAGTGAGATGACGCCGCTTCTTAAGGTCCGCGTGCTGAACGCTACCAAGAAAGAAGTTTTGCGCGATCTGCAACGCGCTCCCGAGTTTGACCAAAGCGCCCTCTTCCGCAAAGTTTACGAAGAAGAGTACGGCGTGTTCGGTGGCGAACCCTTCGGTGCTCTCATTGGCGATTTCGAATTCAGCCGCCATCCCGAAGACATCGAACTGCTCGACAAGATTTCCCACGTCGCGGCTGCCGCCCATGCTCCGTTCCTCACCGCCGCTTCACCCGAGCTGTTGAACCTTGAAAACTTCGCCAACCTCGGTGGCCCGCGCGATATCGGCCGCATTTTCGACAACACCGAATTCGCCAAATGGAAGGGCTTCCGCGAAAGCGAAGATTCGCGCTACGTCGGACTCTGCTTGCCGCACATCCTAATGCGCCTTCCGTACGGCAAGGATTCCAAGACGGTGGACGGGTTCAATTATGAAGAGAGCGTGGATGGCACCGACCACAGCAAATATCTGTGGGGCAACGCGGCCTACGCTCTCGGCACTCGCCTCACCAACGCGTTTTCTCTCTATGGCTGGTGCGCTGCGATCCGCGGCGTAGAAGGCGGCGGTTTGGTGGAAAACCTGCCTACTCACAACTTCCGCACCGACGAAGGTGATGTTGCCTTGAAATGCCCCACCGAAATCGCCATCACTGATCGGCGCGAAAAAGAACTCGCCGATGCCGGCTTCATACCGCTGGTTCATTGCAAAGGTACCGATTACGCGGCCTTCTTCAGCATTCAGTCGGCGCAGAAGCCCAAGCTCTACAACAAAGATGAAGCCAATGCTAACGCACGGCTCTCTGCTCAGTTACCTTACATCTTCGCCGTCTCCCGTTTCGCGCACTTCTTGAAAGCCATGATGCGCGACAAGATCGGCTCCTTCATGTCGCGTTCTCAATGTGAGCGCTTCTTGAACGATTGGATTCGAACGTACGTCACGCCCGACGACAATGCCACCGCGTTGGTCAAGGCAAAACGTCCGCTGCGCGACGCGCGCATTGAAGTGATGGATGTAGAGGGCAAGCCCGGCGCTTACCGCGCGATTGCCTATCTCCGCCCCCACTTCCAGCTCGATGAACTCTCAGTCTCTCTTCGTCTAGTCGCAGATCTTCCGCCACCAGCGGGAAGCTGATACCCGACCAATTATTAACCCATCAACCGGGTCCCACAACCCGTGCTCTACAAGTGTGTCCAAAAATAAGGAGAAAACAACATGGCTCAAGAAATTTATCTATATCTAGATGGCATTCCCGGTGAGTCCACCAAAAAAGGCGTCGAAGGCTGGATCGAAATCTCCAGCTTCAGCAACGGTTCCACTAACCATTCCTCTGTGGCCGCCGGTACCGGTATGGGTTCAGGCAAAGTGGAATTCAGCAGCATCAGTTGCACTAAGCAGCTCGATAAATCCTCGCCTAAGCTTGCCCTCAATAACTGGAATGGTACTCACATTGCCAAAGGCACCATCCTGGTCCGCCAGTCCACTGGTGACACAACCACCCAAACTTACTTCCAATATGACCTTCAGCAAGTCTTTGTCGATAGCATTAGCTGGGGTGCCGCAGCGGGCGGCGGCAGTAAGCCTTCGGAAAGCGTATCGCTCTCCTTCAACCAAATTCAGGTTGCCTACAGCGAACAGACTCAAACCGGCTCGCTCCAAGGCCCTGTCATTGTTGGTTGGAATACCCAGACCAACGCCGCTGTCTAAACTAACTCAGCAGTTGTAGTAACCTCATCTGATGGACGCTCAACAACTGTTCAAGGCCGGGAAGCTTACCGAAGCTATCCCGGCCTTGAACGCTCATCTCCGCGATAACCCGTCCGACGTGCGCAGCCGCACGTTCCTGTTTGAGCTGCTTTGTTTTGCCGGCGAATTCGACCGGGCCGAAAAGCAGTTGCTCATCATTCAGGAAGAAAGCAGCCAAGACTCCGTGTTCGGAGCCCTGCTTTATCGCGCCGCGCTGGCGGCCGAACGCACGCGCCAGGAAATGTTCGAAACCAAGGCCTTTCCCAAACTCTCGGTCAACGGCTCCGCTCCTGCCCCCGTTCGGGGCAAGCTCAACGGCAAACCCTTCCAATCCCTCTCCGATTCCGATCCGCGCATTGGCACAAAACTCGAAGTCTTCGCTGCCGGTGAATATCTGTGGATTTCTTACTCCGATATCGCCTCCATCCAAATCGAACCTCCCAAAAAGCTGCGTGATTTGTTGTGGGCGCCGGCCAAAGTCATTGCTGGTCCGGCCCTTCGCTCCCGCGAGCTTGGTGAAGTTCTGCTGCCCGTTATTTCTCCTCTTTCCTTTCTGCATGACGATGACGATGTTCGCTTGGGCCGGGCCACCGAATGGTGTGCCGACGAAAACGGCGAAGAGGCTCCTTACGGTTTGAAAAACCTGGTAGTCGATGGCGAAGAAGTTCCGTTCCTTGAAATTCGCCACCTCGAAATTGAACCTGCCTCGCAAGCGCAGCCCGCTTCGGCTTAGGCTTGCCAACTATGGGTGATTTTGCACGCCTTTTGGAGCCAATTTCTCCGGAACAGCCTGCCGGTGTTGATCTTTACTACGCAGTAGACTTCGATCAAATCAAAGAAGCGCGCCGCCAGGAAGACACGGCACCGATGCGTGAGTGGGAGCGTGAAGTTAAGCTTGCCGACTACAAGCTAGTAGTAAAGCTCACCGAAGACGCCCTTACGCGCAAAACGAAAGACCTGCGCCTTGCCGTGTGGCTCGCTGAAGCTTGGATTTATCGCGAGGGCACGGCTGGTCTGCTTTCCGGTATTCAATTCCTGCACGCCCTGCTCGAAAAATTCTGGGCCGACATTTATCCAAAGATCGATGGCACCGATTTGGAAGATCGAGCCTCCCCGCTGGAGTGGTTTGGCTCCTATTTTGACCCTGCGAAAGGATCATCTCCCAAACTCGCCATTTGCCGTTTGCCTCTCGTTAAAGGCAAATTCGATTTCTACATCTATCAGGAATCGCGCAAGGTGGGGTACGAAGCCGAGGTCAAAGATAGCGAAACCCGCAAGAAAGCCCGCGCCGATCTCATTGCTGAAGGCAAAGTGGCCGCCGAGATCTTTGATCGCGCGTTCGACGAAACGCCCAAGTCTTTCTACAAGCAGTTGGATGCCGATTATAAAGAGGCGCTCGCGTGTCTCGCCCAGTTCGACACATTCTGCCGCGACAAATTCGGAAGAAATGCTCCATCGTTCGGCGCACTCCGCAAAACCATTGAAGAAATTGCCAACGCTGTTCACATTCTCCTTACTCGCAAGCTCAAAACTGACCCCGATCCAGTAGAGCCCGTCGCTTCGGAGGAAGCCCCTCCCGGCGAAGCGACCGACGCCACTTCCGAAACACAGCCGGCGCCGGCGCATTCAGCAGCGACCATCGATCTTTCCAAGCTCGGCGGAGGCGCTATCACCACGCCGGATCAAGCTATGCTGCACGTCTTGGCCGC
Source organism: Bryobacterales bacterium (assembly GCA_003169195.1). GTDB lineage: Bacteria > Acidobacteriota > Terriglobia > Bryobacterales > Bryobacteraceae > Bog-105. Next base: position 10,664 of record PMQB01000238.1, on the reverse strand, counting down.
GGCCCAATTTCTCCGTCGCAGCAATCCCGCCACCCCCCAGTCTTATTTGTTGTTGCGCGCTCTTCGTTGGGGCGAAGTCCGTGCTCTGTCCGAACTCGATCCATCCGAGCTGTTTGCTCCCACCGGCGAAATTCGCGTTGCCCTTCGAAGTGCCGCCGCCACCCACAATTGGAAACAGGTTCTTGATCTTGCCGAGACCGCTATGAGCAACCTCACCGGCCGCGCTTGGCTTGATTTGCAGCGCTATTCTGTCAGGGCTTGCGAAGAACTAGGCTACACCGCCGCCGCTAAAGCATTGCGCTCCGAACTNNGTCTCCTCCCACCGGGTGCTAAGTGATCGCTATGGCTACTAGAGGTCGTCACGAAGGTCCCGTCGTTTACTCAATCCTTGATCGCCTCATCGACGATCCGGATGACCCGCTCCCCACCATGCGGTCCAGTTCGGTGCAACATTTTAAGGATTCGGTCCGCCGCGATTTAGAGTGGCTTCTCAACAGCCGCGCGCCCGCCCAGCCTCCCGCCGGAAAAGAGTCCGATCGCTCTCTGTACACTTTCGGCCTTCCCGATATCAGCTCCATCAGTCTGCTCAGCCATCGCGATCGTCAGATGCTCACCAAAGCCATTCAAGCCGCTGTGGCGAAGTTTGAACCCCGCATTCAGAACCCGCGCGTCGTTTTGGTCACCGCCAATGATCAAAGAGTACAGACTTTACGCTTTATTATTGAGGGCATTCTCCGCATGGAACCAAATCCCGAACCTGTCGCCTTTGACACTGTGCTTGATCTCTCCAGCGGCGAATACAAGATGCCGGGAGATTCCAGTGCGCGATGAGCTGCTGGAGTATTACGAAAGCGAACTCTCTTTTCTGCGCCAGATGGGCGCCGAGTTCGCCGAAAAGTATCCAAAAGTTGCCGCGCGCCTCGCCCTTGGCCCCAACATCAGCGAAGACCCTCACGTTGAGCGTTTAGTCGAATCGTTCGCATTTCTCGCCGCCCGTGTCCATCTCAAAGTAGATGATGATTTCCCGGAAATAACCGAATCGCTTCTCAGCGTCCTCTATCCGCATTACATCCGGCCCATTCCCTCCATGTCTGTGGTGGAGTTCGCCGTTGATCCCGCCCAGGGCAANNGTGCCCTGCAAATTCCGCACTTGTTACGACACCACCGTCGTCCCCATCCGCGTCTCACAAGCCAAATGGCGCTCGCCCGATCTCCTCAAGCCCGCTCTCAAAGCGCCCGATGCCGCCGCTGCGTGCGCCGTGGAACTCACCTGCTTTCCCGACGCTTTTTTCAAACCTCTCGCCTTACCCTCCTTGCGCTTTTTCCTCAACGGGGAAGATTCGCTTATTCACACTCTCTACGAATTGCTGTTGAATAGTTGTCTGCGCGTGGTTTTACGTAATCCGGATGACCCCCAGCAGCGTTCAATAGAGTTGCCTCCTGATTCCATCCGTCCCGTCGGATTCAGCGATGACGAAGCCGTTCTGCCCTTTCCTCGTCGCTCCTTCACCGGCTATCGCATCATGCAGGAGTACTTCGCCTTCCCCAAAAAGTTCTTCTTTCTCGAATTGAGGAATCTCGAAGCGCTGAGCAGTGACCTCTTCACCAACAAAGCCGAAATCATCTTTCTCGTCAAACCGTTCGAACGGTCCGACCGCCAGCAGTCGCTCGAACTCAACGTCTCCGAAAAAACATTCCGCCTTGGGTGCGTACCCATCATCAATCTCTTTCAGCAAACAGCCGAGCCAATCCTGGTCCAGCAAACCCGCTTCGAACATCAAGTCATTCCCGATTCTCGCCGCCGTCACGCTGTCGAGATTTTCTCTATCGACGAAGTTGTTTCCTCCAGCCCCGATCGCCGCGAAGTCACCGTCTTCGAACCTTTCTACTCCAGCCATCATGGGCGCGCCGCCAAAAACCAGGCCTTCTGGCACGCCAGCCGCCGCCCCTCCACCCGCGAAGACGATGCCGGTACCGAGATGTTCCTGTCACTTGTGGACAGCTCTGGTAACTCCGCGCAGTCCATCGCCGAAGCAGTGATGGTTCGCTGCACCTGCACCAATCGTGATTTGCCCTCGCGCCTCCACACCGGCAGCGAAGGCGGCGACTTCGATCTCGAAAGCGGCTCAGCCGTCAAGAAGATCGTGGCTCTCACCAAGCCAACCGAAACCATGCGCATCCCCTCCCGTAAAGGTTTGCAATGGCGTTTGATTTCGCATTTATCGCTCAATTACCTCTCGTTAGTAGAAGAAGGCCGCGGCGCACTCCAAGACATGCTGCGCCTTTACAACTTCAACGAACTGCCCGCGGTCGAAAAGCAAATCGCTGGTATCTCGGCTCTAAACAGCCGTCGCCACTTTGCGCGGGTGGTCTCCGAACACGGCATCAGCTTCGCTCGTGGCGTCCGCGTTGAAGTGGAATTTGATGAAGAGCAATACGCCGGCAGCGGCGTCTATCTGTTCGCCTCTATCCTTGAATATTTTCTTGGTCTGTATACGTCGCTAAACAGCTTTAGCCAGTTGGTAGTCCGCAGCCGGCAGCGAAAGGAGATTCTCCGCGAATGGCGTCCTCGGGCGGGTCAGAAAATCTTGCTCTGAAACGGCTGCAAACTCGACTCTTTGCGGAACCGTACAGCTTTGAATTTTTTCAGGCCGTGCGGCTTCTTCGCCGTTTCTACCCCGATCGCAACAACGTAGGCCTGCAGCAGCCCCCGCGGTCTGAGATCGTGCGTTTCGGCGTCCACCCCAGCCTCGCCTTCCCCGCCAGCGAAATTCAAACGCTCGAAACTCGGCCCGATGATCTTCCGCCGCTCATGCGCGTGAACTTTATGGGTGTCATCGGCCCTCAAGGCCTGCTCCCCATTTATTACACCGAGCTGGTCATTGACCGCCTTCGTGCCAAAGACCGCACCCTTCGTGACTTTCTAGATATTTTTCACCACCGGATTATCTCTTTGTTCTACCGCGTCTGGCAAAAACATCGTTTTCAAGTCGCCTACGAACAGGGTGAAGGTGATCAGTTCTCTCAATACCTCTTCAGCCTCATCGGCCTCGGAATGCCCGCTTTACAGCATCGCCAGGATATCGACGATCACGATTTCCTCTGCTACGCCGGCCTCTTCGCCCAACAGCCCCGCAGCGCTCTCAGCTTGGAACTAATATTGCTAGATTATTTCGGCGTTCCTGCCAAGGTTGAGCAGTTCCTAGGTGCTTGGTACAGCCTGGACGAAACCTCGCAGTGCAACCTGGATGACACTTTCTTCGACTCACAACAACTCGGTTTCGGTGCGGTAGCCGGCGATGAGATCTGGGACCCGCAATCTCGCGTCCGCATTGTCCTCGGGCCTTTATCTCTCAAACAGTACCTCGATTTTCTGCCCTCTGGCACTGCCTACGGTCCGCTGCGCACATTGGTGCGCTTCTACGCCGGTGATGAGTTCGATTTCGAAATGCAACTCATCTTGCGCCGCGAAGAAACGCCCGGCTGCGAACTCGGCGCGGAAGGAGACGCCGCTCCCCAACTCGGCTGGCTGAGTTGGTCAAAAACGAAAGACATGCAGACTCATCCCTCTCAGGCCATTCTGCAACTCTGCTAAAGCAAAACCCAATGTCTGTCAATCTCAAATCCCTTATCGACAAACTCAACGCCATTACCCGCAACGCCCTCGAAGGCGCCGCCGGCGTCTGTCTGGCCCGCACTCAATACAACACCGAAATTGAGCACTTCCTCTATAAACTCCTCGATCAGCAAGACAGTGACTTTCACCACATCGCCAAATATTTCCGTATTGATTTCTCCCGTCTGGCCAACGAACTCAATCGCGCCATCGAGAAGAACAAACGCGGCAACGCCAGCACTCCTTACTTCAGCACCCGCCTCATCGATCTCCTCACCTCCGCTTGGACCATTGCCTCCCTCGATTTCTCAGCCGCCGAAATCCGTTCCGGCTTTTGCCTTATAGCACTCGTCACCGATGACCAGTTCAAACGCCTCATCGTCGACCTCAGCCCCGAACTCCAACTCATCGAAGCCGCCGAACTCCAGAACAAATTCAAGCGCATTGTCGAGGGCTCTCCCGAAGCCACAACCCTCGCCTTCTCCGAGTCTGCCGATCCCAACGCACTCCCGCCCGTTTCCGGCAAAACGCCCAACCTCGATCAATTTACGGTCAATCTCACAGAAAACGCCCGCAACGGCAAAATCGACACCGTCCTCGGCCGCGATTTCGAAATCCGCCAGATTGTCGACATCCTCATGCGCCGCCGCCAAAACAACCCCATTCTCACGGGTGAGGCCGGTGTTGGTAAGACCGCCGTCGTCGAAGGCTTCGCCATGCGCGTTGTGCAAGGCGATGTCCCACCCCCTCTCCGCAATGTAGAAGTGCGCACTCTCGATATGGCTCTGCTGCAGGCCGGCGCCGGCATCAAAGGCGAATTTGAAAACCGCCTGAAGAGCCTCGTCGAAGAAGTGAAACGATCTCCCATTCCCATCATTCTGTTTATTGACGAAGCCCACACCATGATTGGCGCGGGTGGTCCCGCGGGCCAAAGTGATGCAGCCAACATTCTGAAACCCGCTCTCGCGCGCGGCGAACTCCGCACCATCGCCGCCACTACATGGTCTGAATACAAGAAATATTTCGAAAAAGATCCCGCCCTTGCGCGCCGCTTCCAGGTTGTCAAAGTAGAGGAGCCCAGTGAAGAGCAGTGCCTTGTCATGATGCGCGGCATCACCGGCCTCCTCGAAAAACACCACAAAGTCCGCATTCTGGACGAAGGTGTCGCCGCCGCCGTCAAACTCTCCCATCGTTTCATCGCCGGCCGCCAACTCCCCGACAAAGCTGTCAGCGTTCTCGATACCGCCTGCGCCCGTCTCGCGCTTGGGCAAAACTCTACGCCCGCCGCCATCGAAGACCTCCAGCGCCAGCTAGATGACTTGGCTGTTCAGGAGTCTATCCTCCAACGCGAAGCCAACACCGGTGTCGATCACTCCGAACGTCTCAAGTCAGTGGAAGAACAAAAGGCCACCGCCACTCAGTCCCTTGCCGACCTGAAAGCAAAGTGGGAGCAAGTCTCAACGCTCGTTGGAGAGATTCGCGAAGTCCGTACCCAGTTAGAAGAGCTCTCAGTCGGCGCGCCCTCGGCCGAGGGCGATACCCTCCGCCAAAAACTCACTCAGCTCAACCATCAGTTAGATAGCTTACAGGGCGAAACTCCGCTCCTCCAAGTCTGTGTTGATGGTCACCTTGTTGGTCAAGTGATCTCCGGCTGGACCGGTATCCCTCTTGGCAAAATGGTCCGAGATGAAATCAGTACTGTACTAGAACTTGACAAGCATTTGGCCAAACGAGTCATCGGTCAAGACTATCCTCTGAAGCTCATTGGACAGCGTATCCAAACAGGCCGCGCCAGTCTGGACGATCCCGGTAAACCACTCGGCGTCTTCATGCTCATCGGTCCCAGTGGCGTGGGAAAAACTGAAACCGCTCTCGCCCTGTCAGATCTACTGTACGGCGGTGAGCACAATCTCATCAGTATCAATATGTCTGAGTTTCAGGAACCGCACACAGTCTCCACTTTGAAAGGTTCACCTCCCGGTTACGTCGGCTACGGCGAAGGCGGAGTCCTCACCGAAGCCGTCCGCCGGCGTCCGTATTCTGTTGTACTCTTGGACGAAGTCGAAAAAGCCCACCCTGACGTTCTCGAACTCTTCTATCAAGTGTTCGACAAAGGCCGCATGGAAGACGGCGAAGGCCGCGAAATCGATTTCAAAAACACCATCATCATTCTCACCACCAACGCCTGCACCGATCAGCTGACCAAGCTCACGTCTGATCCGGAAACCATGCCCGGCCCGGAAGCCTTGGTGCGCACCCTCAAACCCGAGCTCAATAAAATTTTCAAACCGGCCTTCCTGGGCCGCATGGTGGTCATCCCCTTCTATCCCATCCGCGACCAAGTCCTCAAACAAATCATCGAACTCAAACTCGGCCGCATCCAACGCCGCATGCTCGACAACCACCGCATCGAACTCAAGTACGACTCCGCCGTCGTCGCCGAAGTAGCCAAACGCTGCACCGAAGTCGAAAGCGGCGCACGTAATGTAGATAACATTTTGACCAACACTCTGCTGCCCGACGTGTCCCGGCAACTCCTCACCAGCATCGCCGAAGGCCGCAAGCTCTCGTCAGTCACCGTTGGCATCGGACCCGACGGAGCATTTCAATATTCATAAGCACACAGGTGAATAAACACTATGGCTTTTACACAAGATAACCGCCTCATTGGAGTCGTCACCAACGCCGGGCAAGACGTTCTTTTGCTCGATAGCTTTTCAGGTCAGGAGGGCATCTCACAGCCCTTCCGCTTTGAGTTGAAAATGCTGTCCGAGGTCGTCCCCGGCAACCCCGCCAAAGTCATACCGCACAACCTCGTCGGTACCTCCATGACCGTACGCATCGCCCTAAGCACACCCGGCGAAGGAACAGACTATGGCTTCCGCTATTGGACCGGTATGTGCGAAAGCTTCGTCAAAGCTAAACAAGACGACAACTTCGCCTATTTCAGTGCTGTGGTCGTCCCTTGGTTCTCATTCCTCAAATACGCCAGCAATTGCCGTATCTTTCAGGATAAAAGCGTCATTGACATTATTCAGCAAGTTGTTTCGGCCTACGGCTACGCCAGTTACCTTCGCGTCGAAACTACCAAGTCCTATACCAATCGCGACTACTGCGTCCAATACCGCGAAACCGATTTCGCCTTTCTCAGCCGCCTCATGGAGGACGAAGGTATCTATTACTACTTCGAACACTCCAACGGCAAACACGTCATGGTCTTAGGAGATTCCACCTCCTGCTACAAAGACCAACCCCAATGCTCCGAGTACAAAAACGCCGTCGTCACGGGTATGGAGGCGACCGAAGACGTCATCTCGAACTGGCAAGTAGAAGAGCGCATGCAACCCGGCAAGTGGACCTCGCGGGATTTCCACCACGAATCGCCCCAAAACTTCGTCGAGCGCACCGATCCCTCAACCGCCGTCGCCGCCGAAGGTAAGAAGTTTGAGGTCTACGATTGGGGCGAAGACTCGAAGTTCTTCAACAAAGTCGGCTCATTCGGCGGTCTTCCTCCGGAAGCGGATAAATCCATCCGTATCCGCATGGAAAAGCAAGAAGCGGTCATCAAGATCGCGCAAGGCACGTCCAAAGGCCGCGCCTTTACCAGCGGCTACAAAATCAACATCCAAGGAATCGATTCTCCAACTTCTTATCTCCTAACATCGATCTCGCACACTGTATATCAACTGCCCAGCTTTCAGAACTTTCCAACGGCGCGCCCGGGCTACGGAAACACCTTCACCGGCATCGACTCATCCGTGCCGTTCGTGCCTCGCCAAGTAACGGGGCGCGCTATAGTTCCAGGCCTTCAATCCGCTTTCGTTATCGACGAAAGTCCTTCCGGCAATACCGAAGAAATTTGGCCTGATAAGTACGGCCGCGTTCGTGTCCGCTTCCATTGGGACCGCGAAGCCAAATACGCCTGTTGGCTCCGCGTGGTTCAGCCATGGGCCGGCAAGCAATGGGGCCATCAGTGGATCCCCCGCGTCGGTGACGAGGTCGCTGTCAGTTTCTTCGAGGGCGATCCAGACCTCCCCGTCGTGGTAGGCAGCATGTATAACGCCGACAGCATGCCCGTCTTCACTCTGCCCGACAATAAAACCCAAAGCGGCATCCTCACTCACAGCACTAAAGGCGGAGGTTCGTCCAACTTCAACATGCTCCGCTTTGAGGACAAAATCGGTAGCGAAGAGATATACAAGCAAGCGGAAAAAGATCTCAACACTCTCGTTAAGAACAACGAAACCCGCACCGTCAAGAACAACCGCACCAGCACCATTCACGTAAACGACACCCGCACGGTCGAAACCGGCGACGATACCATCGCTGTCCAGCAGGGCAATCGTGCCATCACCGTCAAGCAAAACATAACGACCGAATCGCAATCCGGTAACGTCACACTTACCGTCGACCAAGGCACTCTTACCGAATTCGCCCAAGGCCAAATTGAAATCACCAGCCCGACCGGGATCAAGCTCAGCTGTGGTGGCAGCACCATCACCATGACGCCCTCCGGTATCACGTTGACCATCGGCGGTTCAACCATCAATATGAATCCCGGCACTACTGCCCACACCGCAGGCTTGATCAAGCTCAATAGCTAAATTATGGCCAGATATCCCACGGAGCAACAGAACGGCGCAAATGCATCCGCCCCCGACCAAGGCAGCGGTCCCGGGCAGTCGCACTCCTATTTTGACGACGCTTTGAATTCCGTAGGCTTCGCGCTGGGTTCCGCCACCGCGGCGGTGGAGAGCGGTTGGAACTCCACCAAACAAGAAGCGCATGCCATCGGGGCAGGCATTGAAGCCGGGGCTGAATATTACTACAAGGAAGCCGATCACTGGGCCAAACAGCTCTTAGGCGCCAAAACCTGGAGCCAGCTCCACCACATCGCCAATGTGTTACTCGGTCCCGAATCGTTTAACTTAGGCGTCGCTTGTGGGGTAGTGAAGAATCTCGGCGAAACAGCCTTCGGCTTGCTCGGGCTTGTCAAAATGCTGATCCTCGCCGGCCTCTACGAGGAGTTACACGGACCTCCCGGTCTCGCATACACTTCGCCCCAAGCCTTTCTGTTACACAGCGCTGGTTGGGTCTTCGACAAAATTCTCGGTAAGCAAATGAAGGATGCCGACACGCAAGTGAAGGCCATCTTCACGGAGGTCGGCAAGATCTTCAAAGACCCCAAACGGTTCTTTGGCGCAGCTTGGGCCTCCGCCAGCGGCGACTACGTCAAGAAATGGCACGAGTTCGAAAGTCTCGTGAAAACCGGCCGCGCCGTTGACCAATTCAAAGCGGGCGTCATCGCCGGTGACGTCCTGACCACTGTTGTCCTCACCGTGCTAGCAATCGTAAGTGGCGTCGGGGCCGCCATCCGCACCGGCGAAGCCGTAGTAGGCGGAGTCCGCGCCCTCATCGGCGCCGCCGAAGTCACCGAAGCCGCCGCCGCCAACCTCGCCAAAGAAGCCCCCGAACTCGTTAAAGCGGCTCGCGGCCTTGAAGATGTCAAACCTGGCGCCAGCGCAGCGGAGGATGCAGAGGGTGCCACCGAAAAGCCAATTAAGGACCAGTCAACCGCGAAGAAAGGCGTCTTCGGTGAGGCTAAGGCGGATGCCTGGATGGATGGTAAAGGCTACAAGAAACTCAACGGCGATTTGGTACAGATAGGGGATACGCCGAAGGGTCCTGGGATCGATGGCGTCTGGGAGAAGCCTGGCCCACCCCCTGAATATGTGGTCACGGATGCCAAGTATGGCTCTGCCGGCCTGAACACATTGGCTGATGGAACGAAGCAAATGAGTCCCTCCTGGATCAATGATCGGTTGCCGGGTGAAGTCGGCGACGAGACTGCTGACGAAATTAAGGCGGCGGGATATCAGCGATGGGTGCTCCAGGTTGACGATCAGGGAGTCGTAACACAAAGAATTCTGCCACCAGGGAAACCCTAAAATGGAACAAAAGCGCGAACCTTTAATGGATCAAAACTATTTCGATGAGAAAGTCGCCTACTTCAGTTCATCTATTGAACGATTTGAATCACTGGCGCACGATACGTCGAAAACCCAAGAGCACCGTACATCTCTTCTATACGACGTTTTCAAAAAGCGCCTTCACGCCGTTATCCTTCGGTACTCCCGCGGCGAGAGTGTTGCCGATTTGGCGTCTGGCTTCCCACCAATCGTGTCCGCCTGGGAGGAGTACCTCGGGGCTCAGTATAGCGAGCGAATGCGTTTCGAGACAGAGACCGACCGTCTCGAAGACTATGTCGTAGCCCTCTGGCTGGTGTCGCTCGCGATAATTTTTAAGGTAGAACTCGGATTGTTTAATCGACTTCTGAAATGTATCGGCAACGAAGGAAAAGACCTACTTCTGGAGCGCCTCGTCGGCACCAGGGTTCAGGGCCGCAAACCAGCAACTCGCCTAATCTTCCCCGAAGTTTACGAAGCTCTCTATGCCAGCATCGACAACTTTGCTGATCGAGACCAGTTGATGAAGACATTTCTTAAGAAATGGTACGGAGCTATGAAACCCACATACTTTTACAATGCCCATAAAGCCAAGGGTGGATTCTTCGGATACTGGGCGTTTGAGACGGCAGGTACAGTTGCGGCTTTTAGTATGGATGATTCAAAATTCCGTGATTTGCCCTATTACCCTAAAGATTTGGTGGCGTTCAGTCGGGTTTGAACCTATTTCGGCAACAAAGTTTGTCCAACAAACCTATGTCCCAAGCAAATACGGGGGGTAACTGCACGATTCAGAGCCCCCCTAAAATGGACATGCTTTGGTGTGATGATCGCCCTGTCGGCTCCACCGTGCCGTTCGTGCCCAGCCAGGTAACGAGGCTCGCCATCAGTGTATCCCCCGCGTCGGTGACGAAGTGGCTGTCAGTTTCTTCGAGGGCGATCCAGACCTCCCCGTCGTCGTCGGCAGCATGTATAACGCCGATAACATGACCGTCTTCACTCTGCCCGACAACAAAATTCAAAGCGGCATATAACTCACAGCTCCCAAGGCGGCAGTTCCTCCAACTTCAACATGCTCCGCT
>PMQB01000251.1 GCA_003169195.1 Bryobacterales bacterium | reverse complement strand
TTCCGGTCTTCAACCTTCATTTTAGCAATGCGCTGCAAGATGCGCCGAATAGTTTCAGGCCGATCGGAATGACGCCCCAGGATGGCCAAAACCGCGTCAGCCGGATACTTAGTTTGGAGCAAAGTTTCGGCATCCCAATCGCGAATATCCACGATGTGGAAGCGGCAAGTGAGGCATGGGGTAACCAGTTCCGACGGCATGCTCAAGCGCTCGCTGCCTACATATAAGACGTATAGTGTGGGGAAGCGTTCGTAGATCTGGGCGACGAGCAGAGCATACTCAGCCATGCGGAGCGGCAGCAATGGATCATTAAAGCTCTGCAACTCAACCAAGATTAGTTCGAGGGTCCGTATTACTTCAAATAGCAGATCGACTCTGCGCTGCGTCACTCTGGGCAGTTCGACATTCAGCCAATGGCCGCGCGACGCGCCGGTGAGGCGTTGGAAGAAAGAGTTCTGCGAGCCGGTAAGCAACGACTTAAGAACGGAGTCGTATTGATGCAACTGACTTTCATGTTACAAGAAGTCCCGCAGACGTCACAATGGTTCGGATACGAGAACCGCGCATAGAAAAGGGCGACCGTTGGAACGGCCGCCCTGGTGGTTTTTGATTGTTTGTTTTCTGTTAGAAAGCGAAACGGAGAGCCAATTCCAACTCGCGGGAGAAGTTTGCTTGCTGGGTGATCTGGCCAAAGGTGCTGCTGCCGAACGAGACATTGGGCGCGTAGAACAAAGGCGTATTCATTGCGTTCAGAGCTTCGAAGCGGAATTGCGACTTGATGCGTTCCTTGATAGTGAACGTTTTGAAGATAGACATATCCCAGTTGGCTTGGCCGGGTCCGCGCATTGGAATGGTGCGGCCCAGATTGCCGAAGGTATATTCAGGTGCGGTAGTAAAGGCGGCGGGATTGATGTAATCGTTCAAGCGGCTTTCCAGACTACCGCTGGTGACGGGCGAAATACCGCTGGCATTCGGGCGTTGGCTGCCATAGCCGAACGAAGAGTTGTAGTTCTTAGCTTGTGAGATTTGCAGCGGGAAACCAGTCTGGAATATGGAGGTGGCGTTGAGAGACCAACCGCCTACCACATTGCTCAGAATCAGATTGCTGCTGCTTACGAATTTCTTGCCTTTGCCGAAAGGCAGATCGTAGCTGAAAGAGGTGGTCCAGCGAAGGGGGGAGTCGACGTTGGCGAAAGCGTATTCGGCCGCCATGTTGTATGGATTCTGCGGAGCAACGGCGCCGCTGTTCAAAGTGTTACCGGCGCCGGCGCTGCTTTCATCCCAATTGCGAGACCAGGTGAAGGCCGAAAGGAAAGTGAGGCCGTTGCTGAAACGCTTCTGGCCTTTGACGATGAGCGAGTAGTATTTCGCTTTGTCGTTGTCGTCGAACTGGTAGTTGATGTTGCTGAAAGTGGGATAGGGCAGGAGCAATTGGCTGGCCTGCACCTTCGCCGTGCCTACGACGCCGACTCCACCGTTGCCATAGAAAGGATTGGCGACGGAGGCGATGAGCGCGCTGCCTTCTGAAAGCAAAGCAGGATTCAAGGCATTAATGTTGATGTTGGGACTGCCCAGGGTTAAGTGAGAAGACTTAGACCCAACAAAGCCAACTTCCAAGGCCATGGCCCAAGGCAACTGACGTTGGATGTCGAGGGAATACTGCTCCACATAAGGAGACTTGGCGGTTGGATCGACTAGATTGAACGTTTGTCCAATACCGGTGGAAGTACCCAGCGACTTGGCGACAGGCTGAGAAATGCCGGCAGGGAAGGGATTGGAGAGTGATCCGAGCGAGGTCAAATCGCCGTTTGTGCTGGCGATGTAGCTGGTAGTTGCGTTGTAACCGACGGTGGCCAAGGGTGAACCAATGGCGAACTGGGGCGCGAAGAAGACGCCGTAGCCACCACGGACCACAGTCTTTTCGTTGAGAGAGTAGGCGAAGCCAAAACGGGGTCCCCATTTGTTGCCGTAGGGGTCGCCAGCGGCTGTTTTTCCGCTGCCAGCAAACTGAACAACGCCAGGCGAACCGAGCGGATTGTTGGTAGTGCCGTTGAAGCCGACGAGAATGCCGTTATTCATTTCCTGCAAACCTGTTTCATGCTCCCAGCGCAAGCCGAAGTTGAGTGTCAGTTTTTTGGAGACGCGGTATTGATCCTGAATATACAGGCCATCGTAGTTCACAAAATCGGTGAGCTTAGTGGAACTGTACGCGGCGCCGCTGACCGGGTAGCCGAGTAACAGATCGGCCAAATCGGCGCCGCCGGTACCAGAAGAAGTGTTGATGGATTGGGTAAAGATGCCGCTGAAGGAGAAGTTGGGGTCGTTGGCGTCGTTGCCGGCCGCTTTGATCTTGCGGTAGTCGAAGCCCATCTTCAAACTGTGTTTGCCGAGTTCCTTGTCAACGCTGACAGAAAAATTATCAGATGCGTGGACGTAGTAGGAATTGTTATCGCTCACGCCCAGGACAGACATGCTCGACATGGAAATATAGGGGAACTGGGATAACGGGCCGGAGACAGCATTCGCAAAGCTTGGGTTAAAGCCGAGAGCGCTGAGGTTGTAGCCTTGGCTCTTGTTATAGCTGTAGTTGGGAAAGCGATTGAATCCGTAACGGACGGCCAGAACGGTGGTTGGATTGATGGTGAACAGGTTGTTCAGTTGCGTGGAATCGACGCGGCGAGCTAATTCGGTTCCGGCAGGAGAGGAAAGGCCAGGAAACCAGTTATTGCCTGGCTCGAGCGAGTAATAGCGCAAGTAGCTCAAGCTGGCGCGCCACCAACTGGTGAAGTTCTCATCGAGTTTGGCGGTCATTTCGTTGGCGCGGCAAGGGAGAGTGGCCGAGGCGTTAAGGTCCGCAGCGCCGTAATAGGCGGGCGCGTAAGCGGCAGGTTGATAGTTGGCTGCGATGGCCGAGCCGACCGTACTGATTTGCGAGCCAGGAATCACATTGTTGACGTACGGCACGCGCAAGCCACCGGAGAGAGGGGCGTTCGGATTATAGATGATGAGCGGTGCGCCGGATTTGGTTTTGTCGCCGGTGAAAATGCCCTGGAGTTCATTGGCGGTAGGCAAGCTGAACAGTGCGGAAGCTGACTGGGTGTCGTCATAATGCTCTTCGCCAATGTAGAAGAAGGTTTTGTTTTTGCCGTCGTAAATTTTAGGAATCCAAACTTTACCGCCAAAGCTGGCGCCCCAAGTGTCGTTGGGTTCGGGCGTGATTGCTTTGCCAACGGCGTTGTTGAAATAGCTATTGGCATCTAATGCGGTGCGGCGCAAATGGCCATATGCGCTGCCATGATATTCGTTGGCGCCGGACTTCATTAGCGTGTTGAACATGCCGCCACCCGTGCGCGCCATCTCAGCGTCGTAGGTATTGGCTTGGACGTTGACTTCTTGAATCACTTCCAAAGAGGGAATGATGATGGCGCGGTTATCAGCGTCGGTAATCGGGATACCATCCAACAGATAGTTATTGCCGCGGACGGGACCGCCGGCGATTGAGATCTGCGAAGATCCGCTTTGGTCTTCCATGCGGTTGAACGCCGGGTTACCTACGTTTTGCACGGTGTTGACCAGCTTCGATAACAGGAACGGATTGCGTCCCATGTTGGGCAAATCTGTGACTTGTTGGTTATTGACAACTTGTCCCTGGGAGGCGTTTGACGTCTCAACCATGGGAGCAGCTTCGGTGACTTCGACGCTTTCGGTGATGGCGCCGACTTCGAGTTTCAGATCGGCCGTTACTTCCTGTTGGGTGCCAACGGTCAGGCCTTTGCGCTCAAATTTCTTAAAGCCGACCGATTCTACCTGCAGCGTGTAGCCAGCGGGCACAACGTCGCTGAATAGATATTGGCCCGCACTGCTGGCGAGCGTGGAACGGGCTTGTCCAGTGCCTTCATTGGTGAGGGTCACGTGCGCGCCGGAAACCGATGCGCCGCTCGGGTCGGTAACGACGCCTCGAACAGAGCCGTAATAAGATTGAGCCCAAGCCCCCGTGGCCATAAGCGCAAACATTGAGACAAAAAGACTAAATTTCGGGATCGAACTTTGAACCGTGAAACGGGACATACATTCTCCTTAAAGGCGTTGTGATTTCCCGGTTGTGACCAACCGGCCAAGCGAATAACCCCGCTTGCAAGGCCGCATTCTACGGAGAGCGTGAGTCCAACGGTGGACTATTTGCACTGTGTGGTTGAGCGATCCCCCAATCGGACCCCCCAACGAGAACTGTGAATAGCTTTATCAAAGGGTAGCATCTGGAGGCGCCGAGATATACGTAAAACTTCATAGAAATTTTCTATGGCCCACCCTATTGTTGTCGCCCTCCGTTCGCGCAGTGGAGGGGAATAGCCATGCTATTTTTGAGGCAGCATGCGAGGAAAGATCCTTCCACCACAACAGCAGCAAGCTCTTTCCAAGCTGCGGGCATTGCTGCTGGATCTGCACTCGGCCTTGCTTACGTTCGGAGCCGCTCCTGAGGATGAAACAGCGGTGCGGGAATCGCAACTGCAGCTAGATTCGCTTTTTCTACTCGTGGTGGCGGGCGAGTTCAATGCTGGTAAAAGTGCTTTTATCAACGCGCTGCTGGGCGACCGTATTCTGGAGGAGGGTGTGACGCCGACCACCTCGAGGATCCATGTGGTGAGGTTTGGACCGACGGTGGAAGCGACGGCGATGGATGCGGTGACCGACCAGATCACGGCGCCGGTGGAACTGCTGCGCGAGATCCATATAGTGGATACGCCGGGCACGAATGCGATTGAGCGGCATCATGAAGCGATCACGCAAAAGTTTCTGCCCCGGGCCGATATCGTCTTCTTTCTGACATCGGCAGATCGGCCGCTTACGGAGAGCGAACGGGTGTTCCTTGGCCAGATCCGGGAATGGGGGAAAAAGATTGTCATCGTTCTAAATAAGATCGACATTCTGGAAAACGATGCGGACCTGCAGCGTATTCTTTCGTTCGTCAGCGAAAATATTCAGCGGCTGTTAGGATTCATTCCGGAAATCTTCCCGGTAGCGGCGCGGCCTGCGCTGCAAGCCAAACGAACTGGCGATGTAGAAGCGTTGGCACGAAGCCGTTTCGACAAATTGGAAGAATACATTTCGTCAACGCTTGATGAAGAGGAGCGCGTTCGTCTGAAGCTGCTGAACCCGCTGGGCGTGGGCACGCGCATCACGGGGAAATATTTGAAAGAGACGCAAGATCGGGCGGATCTGTTAAAGGGCGATTCGCAGACGATCGATCAAATTGAGCGCGAATTGAAGGTCTATCAAGCGGATATGTCGAAGGGCTTTCATCTGCGATTGGCGGACGTTGACAACATTCTGCATGAGTTCGAAAAACGGGGTGACGATTTCTTCGAATCGACCATTCGGCTGAGCCGCATCTTCGATTTGACGGATAAGGCCAAGATTAAGGCAGAGTTCGAGAAGCGTGTAGTGACCGATCTACCGAAACAAATTGAACAGCGCATCCAGGAAACGATTGATTGGCTGGTGACCAGCGACCTGCAGCAATGGCAGACGGTGCGCGATCATTTGACACGGCGGCGTTCGGAACAAGCAGACAAACTGGTGGGCCAAATGAAGGCAGGCTTTCAATATGACCGCAGCCGTTTGCTGGAAACGGTAGGCAAGACGACGCAACGCACGCTAGAGAACTACGACAAAGAAACGGAAGCAAGCCGAATGGCGGAGTCGTTGCAAGAGGCTGTTGGGCGGATGGCGCTTGTGGGGGTGGGGGCGGTTGGGTTGGGAACGGCGGTTTCTATTCTGGCTACAACGGCCGCAGCGGATGTGACGGGATTGGTGGCGGCTGGAGCGATTGCTGCCTTTGGATTGCTGATTCTGCCGCACCGCAAACAAGTGGCGCGCAAACAACTGCGTGAAAAGATTGCGGGCATGCGGACACAGTTGATCTCTGCATTAACTGCGCAGTTTGATAAGGAAGTGCAAGGGAGTGTGCGGCGGGTGGAAGATGCGATTGCTCCTTATACGCGGTTTATCAAGGCGGAGCAAGGGAAGCTGAACGAATGCGCCGACAGGTTTAAGCAACTGCAGGATGAGTTGCTGATGCAGAGTGCGGCGCTCAACACGCAAGCGGCGGCAAAGCTGGCGGCCAAATCTTGATTAGTGGATGATGCCCTTTCGCACAGCATAGAGAATCAATTCAGGCACGGTGTGCAGGTTCAACTTTTGCAGAATGTGCCCGCGGTGGGTTTCTACGGTATGAAAACTGAGGTTCAAGAGCTGGGCGATTTCTTTGTTGCTCCGGCCTTCCGCGGCTAACTGCAGAATCTCGCGCTCACGAGCGGTTAAGAGCTCATAGCTATCGGTCTTCTGTTGATCGGCCATTTGCCGGAAGTAATCTTCCTGCAGCAGCGAACGTATTTTAGGGCTGAAATAGGAGTAGCCCTGACTCACGGATTTCACAGCGCCAATGAGATCGGCCTTCAGTGAATCTTTCAACAAGTATCCACGTGCGCCGGCATTCAAGGCGCGCACGACATAGCTTTCGTCATGATGCATGCTCAACATAATAACGGCGGTAGGTGCGCAGGTATCCACGATTTTGCGGGTGGCATCGATTCCATTAAGAACGGGCATGGCGATATCCATCACGGCTACATCGGGACGATGCTCTTCGGCCATTTGAATGGCCTCACGGCCATCGCTGGCCTCCGCCACCACCATGAAGCCCTCCTGCCTTTCCAGCAAAAGACGCAACCCATCGCGCAGAAGATTATGATCGTCGGCTAACAGGATTCGAATGGGCTTCATGTTCCTCGTGGTTGGCCAGGTCCGCTATAGGAAGATTGACACGAACCATGGTTCCACGGCCGGCATGCGAGTCAATGGCAAAAACGCCACCGAGGTGATGGACTCGCTCTTCCATACCCAGCAAGCCCAAGCCGCGGACGCGCTCGGCATCAAAGCCGCTGCCGTCATCTTGCACGGTTAGATCAATGAAACCCTGTTGCCACTGTAGACGCACTTGTGCGGCGCTGGCCTGTGCATGACGCACAACATTGTTGAGCGCTTCCTGCACGATACGGTAAATGCAGGTTTTGTGCTCCTCCGGCAAATCGCGCGGCAGTTCGGCGGCCGAAACTTGCACGCGTAGCCCGGTGCGTTTGGCGATCTCTTTCGCCTGCCAATTCAAGGCGGGCACCAAGCCAAAGTCATCGAGCATGGAGGGGCGCAGCAGAAGGGCCATGTTGCGCGCTTCGGCCATGCCACGCTGGGCGAGACCGCGAATCGATTCGAGGTGCGCGCGAACGGCCTCGCCTCGCTCGGTATCGAGCAGATTTTCTGTCTCCAATAAGATGGCGGAAAACGATTGTCCCGCTTCGTCGTGCAGTTCTCGTGACAGAGCGCGGCGCTCTTCTTCCTGTGCTCGCAACATCTTTGCCGAAAGCTCTCGCAGGCTGGTCTTGGCTTCGATGTTCTCTTCCAGGCTGACGCGCACTTCCGTTTGTAGTCGCAGAATCAACACGCTGGTATAGATGGCCAGAGCCAAGCCTGCCAAAAGTGTGAACAGGGTGATGGCGATCAGCCCCAACCGGAGACGTTCGAAAAGGCGCGCGAGTTGTTGGTCGCCGCGGAAGAGGCCTTGCTCGTTCAATTGACCGACTCTATCTGCAATCTGCAGCATGGCCGTGCGCCTGGGAATCAATTCGCTGTAGAAAAACTGATAGCGGTATTTTTCGCGTTCCGCATCTGTCCAGGCGAAGGTACGATTGAACACCTCCCAATACGCTTCTATTTGAGAGCGTAAGCTGGCGAAGGCCGACAACTCTTCCTTCTCAATCGACTTTTGGTAGGTGTCGAGCGCTTGCTCGGTCTTCTTGTGCAATAGCTTCACTTCTGCCAGTTGCGATGGCGCACCACCGGTGGGTGCCAAAAGAGAATCGCGCGCTACCGTGCCGGAAATGTAAATGGATGAGCGAATGTCTTCCAAGATTCGACTGCGCTCCAGAAACCGGCGATCCACCTGCGTGCCAGTGCTGCGCAGGCTGTCGATCATGATCAACGCGCCAATCTGCACGGCCGCCATCATGAGCAGCAAACCGCCAAATCCGCCCGCCAATAGAAGCCAAGGATGCCGCCGCATTGCCTAACTTACTAGCCTTACACAAAAGCTGCGCTGGGCGGCATCCCCTTGAGACCGTATCTGAGTAGGGAAAAGATACCGTACTGACAGGATTCTTTTTTCCGAGCTACACACCTAAAGTAAGACCATGGAGCGTCACAAAAATCTATGAAATTGATTACGATTCAAGGTTTAGCAGCGGTCGGACTGCTAGCTTTACTAGCTGGTTGCCACAAGCAGGTAGCGGTGGCCCATCCGTCAGCCCCGCCCGAGCCAGCGGCCACTCAA
This sequence comes from Bryobacterales bacterium, assembly GCA_003169195.1. GTDB lineage: Bacteria > Acidobacteriota > Terriglobia > Bryobacterales > Bryobacteraceae > Bog-105. The sequence goes on along the minus strand of PMQB01000251.1, from coordinate 4,200 downwards.
GCGGCTGCGGCACCCATTCGAACCCCGCAGCCCACTGTGCAGGCTGTTGCAAATAATAGGCCTGCGATGCCAAATGAGGCGACAAAGGCAACGATTCAAAGCTTACTGAATCGGATTCAGGACGTCTATTTCGATTACGACAAACACACACTGCGGCCAGACGCCGAAAGCACTTTGGAAGCGGACGCGAAGACGCTGCGTGAAATTCTGCAGCAGTATCCGACGTACAAATTAACCGTTGAAGGCTTTTGTGATGAACGGGGATCGGACGAGTACAACATCGCTCTCGGCGATGAGCGCGCGAAGAGGGCGGAGGAATTTCTGGAAAACCTAGGGCTGCCGGCTTCACAGCTGCGCACTGTGAGCTACGGGAAAGAGCATCCGGTTTGCACCGAACACGACGAGGCTTGCTGGCAGAAAAATCGCCGAGCTCACATCACCCAGGAGCAGCCCAGCGAGTAGTAAAGGCGGGCTTTCTGTTTTGAGGGAACCATGTTTACGCATTCGAAACCGTATCTGTTGCTGTTGTTCGTAGCCATGTCCGGCACGCTGGCGGCGCAAACGCCGGACGTGTCTGGAACTTGGCTGTCTAATTCCGACGCTTCTCTCAAATGGATTCTCGATCAGAAGTCCGGGACGATCCACGTACAAGAGTTGGTGGGCGACAAGGTGGAAGCTGACTTCACGTGTCCGCTCACTGGGCAGGAATGTGCTGCCAAAGAAAGTGGCCGCGCTGAAAAAGTGATGATGTACTTCAACGGAAACAAGCTGGTTCAGATTTGTGAGCATGGCAACAGTTCCGTCAAGAAGAGGCTTGTCATCAGCCCCGATGGCAAAACGCTCACTGTGAATACGGTGCCCTTGTCATCTGATCAGAAGGCTGAGACGATCTCGTTCCGGCGCCAGTCAACTTAAGAAATGAAGAAAGGATTAGGTATTTATGTTCAAAAACCCAGTTCTCACCCTTGCAGTTGGGGGTGCCCTGGCATGCGCACTGACGGCCTTCGCGGCCGGGCCGCCTGATTCCAGCCGAGCCGACGCGGCTTTTCTGGCTATGGCTGCGGAAGCAGATATGACGGTGGCGCATTTGGGGCGGATGGCGGAAACGAATGCGGCCGCCAGCGAAGTAAAAAACCTGGCAAAAACTTTGGTGCAAGACCATACCAGCGACTATGAGCGCCTCTCGGTATTGTGCTCAAAAGTGGGTTATAAGATTCCGAAAGGCGTTGATCGGCAAGACCAGCAAACCTTTGCCAAGCTTCGTCACGTTGAAGGCAAACCGTTTGATCGCGCGTTCCTGAGTGAACAATCGGCCGAACACGAAAAGCTGATCAACGCGTTCAGGCGAGAAGCGGAACGCGGTACGAATCCAGAAATCAAAGACTATGCGAGTAAAACTTTACCAACCATCGAGCAGCATCTGCATGATGCGCAAAATCTGATGAAGCAGCATAGTTAAAGCGAATCTCCTTGAGTCGGTTGCTGATGCTTTGCGGCGGAGTCCGGGGACGAGTGCTTTTTACTCCTCGGACTCCTTTTTTTATCTAAGCCGATTTGCAATTCGACTCGGTGGCTACAGATGAAAGGTAGGTGTCCATGTCGTCAAAGATGGCATTGGGCGTCGTTTGCTGTGGAACAATATGTTTCGTTTGGCATAAGAAGCCGGCGACAATCATGACCATGCGATCGTCGGCATTGATTTCTTTTTGAAGCTGCTGGGCAGCCGCTTGCCGGGCGCGCTTTTCCGCCTCCCCGCTGCCAATAGAAGGATCAAAGATGGCGAGGAACGCTGGACCGCTCCATCGGTAGAGAGTCGCACCACTGAGCTTTTGTGCCAGCAGGTGAGCGCTGCCGATTACGACGTCATTTCCGACCGAGTGACCAAAGCGCCCATTGATGGAAGGCAATCGATCCATAACGAACAATGCGGCCAGGAATGCTTTACCGGCGGACATCTTGTTTTCAATGGCTTGTTCGGCGGCTGCCCGTGCGTGCAAACCAGTCACGGGGTCTACAGATTCCTCAACCGCCGCCGCCTTGAGACTGAGGGACAGTTGCTCGACATTGCTCTTCAACGCGGCGATTTTGGTTTGCGTTTCTGTTTGCAAACGCACACTTTCGCGTCGCACTAGCGAAAGGCAAGCAGAGGTGTATGTCTTCAACTGGCGAAGATCTTGCAATCCATTGGCGGCTTGCAACTGAGTTTCCATGAAGGCGAGTTGCTTCACGCTGACTTCGCTAGAGGAGACGATAAACTGGACCGTCTCCGCCATATTGGTCAGCATGCTCCGCAGTTCTTCCATCTGGCCTTTGAAAACTGCGGTGGCCTGCCGGTTGTACTCTTCGGTGAGCCTTAGTGCCCGGCCAATAGCGATGAGCAAATCGTGGGCTGAGCTCTTTTTGCTGAGAGCATTCGCTACTTCAGCCATATTGTGCCGAAATTGTTCAAGATTTTCGGGGCCGCTCTCCACGGCATGCAGGGCAATGCCGCGCAGGAGGATTTGGAGTTGTTCGATCAGTTCGATGGGGCTCGATTCAGAATTGGGCGAACCGCCGCGCCGGCTGAGTTCCAAAGAAATAAATTCCGTGTCTGCCAAAAAGGATCTCTTTTCCTGGAAAAACAAGCAGGAGTGTCTAGAGTGTTAGTGAGGAGAGTTACATTTCCTCTCCGAGAATTGGAGAGTTTATGATTGGCGTGCCGACAGATTGGTGCGGATGGGGAGACTTGAACTCCCACGCCCTTGCGAGCGCTGGAACCTAAATCCAGTGCGTCTGCCAATTCCGCCACATCCGCTTGCTGCGCACCAGGGAAATCAGTTTCAGAGTACCATCTTCGGCTTCGTTTGCAGGAACGACAAAAACTCCTGCGGATTACGGGTGAGTTGCGGGAAGGTGGCGACTACATTCTGGTTGGGATCGAGGATAGCGTAGAACGGAATAGACGCGGTCCCGAAGCGCTGATCTTCCAGTTTTTGATTTTTCTCGGAGTCGGCGTCGGTGCCGTCGGTGTAAAGATCTACGATTACAAAGTCCTTTAGAACGCCTTCTATTTCAGGGCGAGTGAACATGTTCGCTTTCATCCAATGGCAATTCGTGCAAGCGTAGCCGGTGAAATTTACCAGAACCAACTTGTTCTGCTCACGCGCCATGGCGAGGGCTCCATCCAAGTTGTTCTTGAAATATCCAGGCACCGGTGCCGCGCCAGAAGTGGCGTTGGCGCTTGCCCCAGACGAGCCTTCCGGTACAAAGGCGTCGAGGTCGCCGAGCCGAGCACCGAAAAGACCAGGCGCCAAACTCACCGAGAAGATTAAGAACAAAGACGCAATCAAAGCGCGGCTCACACCGACACTCTCTTCGCGTTTGATGCCTTCCATGAACAGGAAGCCCAGCAAATAAAGGCCCGGAAGCGCGAACAGTACGATCCAAGCAGCGAGAAACCGTTCGCGGGTGAGCCAATGCGTTTGCAAAACTTGATCCACGTTACTTAAGTACTTCAGCATCACGGCCAACACGACGAAGCCTAGAACGACTTTCACGCGAATCATCCAACCACCGCTGCGGGGGAGCTTTCGAAGGTAAGAGGGAAACAGGGCGAGCAGAAAGAACGGCGCCGCTAATCCGATGGCGAAGGCCATCATGCCGAGTACAGGTTGAGCGCCCTTCTGTTGGACAGAAGCGATGAGTAGCGGCCCGACGATCGGCCCGATGCAAGCGAAGGAGGTGAGCGAAAACGTTAGCCCCATGAGCAAGGTGGCCAAGTGCCCACTGCCTTGCGATACGCTATTGAGCTTCGTCAACAAACCCGACGGCAGCGTGAGTTCAAATGCGCCGAGCAGACTGAGTCCAAACGTGAAGAACACCAATGCGATAAAACCGTTGACCCAAGGGCTGGAGCCTAACTGCACGACACCGAAGGGTCCGGCGATGGCGGTGATGAGGAAACCGAGACTGGTAAAAAGGACGACGATGCCGCTGCAAAACAAGAGAGCCTGGATCCAACCGCGTTTCGTGCTACTTGTGGATGCGCTGCCCCCGCCTTGATTGAGGAAGAAGGAAACCGTGATCGGAATCATGGGGAACACGCAAGGGGTGAAGAGAGAGGCCAGACCAAATCCGAATGCGGTGAGCAGAAAGGGCAATAGATCTTGCTGGGCATTGACGCCTGTCGACGCTGGTTTCGCGTCTGGAGTCTTGCTGTCT
>PMQB01000051.1 GCA_003169195.1 Bryobacterales bacterium | reverse complement strand
CGATTCAAGACACAGACACGAACGTCTTCTTCGTGACAAGCGATGCCAACATGACGATCACTTTGCCCCACTGTAAGAACAACGCCACCACGTACGATGGCAAGAAACTTACTGTGATCCAGATCCAAGGGACAGGCGGAGGGATACAACAGTTCTCTGTGGTTGGATCAGACCAGATCTATGATGTCTATGCGGGCACTTACCACAACTCGACAAGCCCGTTTGTCAACACCGACAACGTGGTGAGCTTCGTTTGTTCAAACGCACCCGGATCCCCACTCTGGATCGCGAACATGGGTGCGTATTAAAGGAACTTGTTTTAGCGCACGCTGTCTATGAACTTCTGCAGGCGGTCTAAACCGCGCTCGAGTTCCGTCATTGATGTCGCGTAAGAAATGCGTATGTGGTCGTTCGTTCCAAATGCTTCACCCGGGACAACGGCTACATACGCGCTTGTCAAAAGCTGATTCGCAAAATCGAGCGAATTCTTGATCTTGCCGCTCTTGTAGGCAACGCTGATATTCGGATAAGCGTAGAACGCACCCTTGGGCATCACTATCGATACACCCGGAATCTTCCGCAGACGGTCAATCACAAAATCGCGGCGGCGGCGATATTCGGCAAGCATTGTGGGTATAGAATCTTGCGGCCCACGCATTGCCTCCACGGCGGCTTTCTGCGAGATCGACGTGGGGTTCGACGTGCTGTGGCTCTGCAATTTCATCATTGCGCCGATAACGGGCACGGGCGCGAGTGCGAAGCCGATGCGCCAGCCAGTCATGGCGTAGGTCTTCGAGAGCGAGCCTGCCACCACCACGTTCTCTTTCGCACCCGGCGCGGCCGCAATCGAAAAGGGCGCGGCATCGTAGACAAACTGGCAGTAGCATTCGTCGGTCATCAAGAAGATCTCACGTTTCGATGTGACTTCGTGAATCGCGCGGAATTCTTCCTTTGATAAAACACCGCCGCTAGGATTGCACGGCGAGTTGATGATGACCAGCTTCGTTTTCGGCGTGATGTGTTTCTCAATCAAGCCCGCGCTTACTTCGAAGCCAGTGCTTTCATCCGTCTCTACGAAAACGCACACGCCGCCCGCGTAGTTGACCACGTCTTTATAGGTCACCCAGTAAGGTACCGGGATGATCACTTCATCGCCGGGATTGATCAGCGCTTGAATGAGATTGAAGATGGCGTGCTTGCCGCCCACTGTCACCATGCATTCCGTGGCGCCGTTGTAGTTTGTGCCAAAATCTTTCTGGTGCCGTTCGCAGATAGCGTCACGCAGTTCCAGCGTGCCGCCGGTATTGGTGTACTTCGTGAAATTCGAATCCAGCGCATTGATGGCGGCCTGCTTGATGTTGACCGGCGTCGTGAAATCGGGTTCGCCCGCGCCAAAGTCGACAACATCGGCACCCTCTTTGCGAAGGCGTTCGGCATCGGCGGCGACCTTCATCGTGGAAGAGACGCTAATCGTGGATATACGTTCTGCGAGTTCTGCGGTTGCTTGCAACATAAAGGCTAATCTCTAATTTACCTTTTGACGGTTGTGAATTTTGCTTGAAGGCGGCGCATAACGGGTTCCGGGACAAAACCGGAGGCGTCGCCGCCCAGCGTTATGATCTCCTTCACCATGCGGGAACTGAGAAAACTATGCTCGGCGCTGGCCGGTAGAAACAGTGTTTCGGTCTGCGCACGCATGCGGCGATTCAGAATGGCCATCTGTGTTTCTATTTCATAATCGGACACGTTGCGGATGCCCCGCAAGATGGCGTTGGCGTTGCGCCGCGCTGCGTAATCCACCAACAAGCCGTCGAACGAATCTATTTCGACGTTCGGCAAATGCGCGGTGATTTCCTTGAGCATCTCGGCACGCTCGGCTGTAGTGAACAGTGCGTTCTTCTGCGTGTTCTGCAGGACAGCTACGATGAGGTGGTTGACCAAGTTCGCAGCGCGCGCGATAAGATCCAGATGCCCGTTGGTGGGCGGATCAAATGAGCCCGGGTAGATGGCAACAAGGCTGTTGGGCATGGAAGTATTTGAAAACTTGAGTGTAGCGGAGTAGATGTGAATTCGCAGAACGTTTTTGATTCAGGCGATGCCGGTATTTTCGACGTGAAGACGCATGCCGCCGGTCCGGCAGGGTCGTTGCCGGTGACGGAAGCGATGTTGCTGGAGCAGCCTTCGGGCAATCTTTTCGGCTTGACGCAGAACGCGGGCATGGGTTGGGAAGCAGCGGCACTGGGCGGCAAGCAGGTGCTGATTCTGAGCACGCATGGCGGCGTGCGCGCGCCCGACGGCACACCCATCGCGCTGGGTTATCACACTGGGCATTGGGAAGTGGGCTTGCTGGTGGCCGAAGCTGCGCGCGAGTTGAAAGCGCTGCGGGCCATTCCGTTTGCCGGTGCGGTTACCGATCCGTGCGACGGCCGCACGCAAGGGACGACCGGCATGTTCGATTCGCTGCCGTTTCGCAATGATGCGGCTATCGTGTTGCGGCGCTTGATTCGCTCCTTGCCCACACGCAGTGCCGTGATTGGCATTGCTACTTGCGACAAGGGTTTGCCGGCGATGATGATGGCACTGGCGGGCATGCATGATTTGCCGTGCGTGCTGGTGCCGGGCGGTGTCACGTTGATACCGGATGAAGGCGAAGATGCCGGGAAGGTGCAGACCATAGGCGCGCGATTCGCGCAAGGAAAGATCACATTAGAACAGGCGGCTTTGGAAGGATGCAGAGCGTGTGCATCGCCAGGAGGCGGATGCCAGTTCCTAGGTACGGCAGCTACGGCGCAGGTGGTAGGCGAAGCGCTCGGGTTGAGTTTGCCGCATTCGGCGCTCGCTCCGTCAGGGCAACCGATCTGGCTGGATATGGCCCGCCGTTCGGCACGCGCCGCATTGCGCCTGGCGCAAGCGCGATTGCGTACGCGCCATGTCTTGACGCTTGAATCGCTCGAGAACGCGATGGTGGTGCATGCCGCGTTCGGCGGTTCTACAAACTTGTTGTTGCATGTTCCCGCCATTGCGCACTCGGCCGGATTGCGGCGGCCCACTGTTGATGATTGGAGCCGCATCAATCGATCTGTACCGCGCCTGGTGGATGCGCTGCCCAATGGTCCGCGCA
>PMQB01000209.1 GCA_003169195.1 Bryobacterales bacterium | reverse complement strand
GATCACCGGCCAGTCCGAGCCGTACATGAGGCGCCGCGGACCAAAGGCGGCGAGCACGACGTCGATGTAGGGCTGCAGTTGTTGCGCTGTCCAGTGCTGCGGATCGGCTTCCGTAATCATGCCCGAAAGTTTGCAGTAGACATTCTGACGCTTTGCCAGTTCGCGGATGTTGCGGTCACAGGGCGACAGGACGCCGTCCTTGATGCGAGGTTTGGCCACGTGATCGAGGATGAACGTCTGGTTGGGATGGCGGTCGACAAATTCTATGGCCGCAGGGAGGTGGCGCTCGAAGATCAGGATGTCATACCGCAGTCCGAATTCGCGCTGCTCGCGAATGCCGCGATTGAAGTCTTCGCGCAGAATGTAATTTTCATCGGGTTCATCTTGCAAGACGTGGCGGAGGGCGCACAGTTTGGGGTTGGCTGCAAACATGTCTACGACGGCACCGACGTTTGGATCAATGAGGGGGACCCAGCCGACGACACCTTTGATGAAATCGTTTTGGCTTGCGAGTTCGAGCAGCCAGCGAGTTTCTTCCAGAGTTTGGCGGGCCTGGACGGCAATGGATGCATTGATTCCTGTGGAGAACATCTCTTTGTGAAGGTCAGAGGGCAGGAAATCGCGCCGCAACACCTGCATGTGTTCGTTAATCCAGCCATACTCCTGCGCGTCGAACTTCCAGAAATGGTGATGGGAATCGATCCTAAGCATCCTGATTTTCAGGGCGGCCGGAGGGCCAGGTGGTGGTTTTTACGGGTTCGGCAATGCGCTCGATTTCGGCCAACAAATCTGGCGCGATTTGGGTATCGAGAGCCTTGAGATTTTGTTCGACCTCGCGCCCGTTCGACATGCCTACGCATGTGGATGCGGCATAGCTATGACGCAAGCAATATTGGAGAGCGACGATGGCGGGGTCGGCGCCATGCCGCAGGCAAGCCTGAACGATCGCTGCACCGGCTTGTTTGACGAACTCAGGCGCCGGATGTTTCGCGAGCGCGCCTTCTCTTGTGAGCAAACGGAGATGCACGGGCGCGGCATTCAGAAGGCCGATGTTGTGCTGTTGCAGTACCGGCGTGAGGTAGACGTCCATATCCTGAATGAGCGGATTATAGCGGCAGTAGGAGAGCACGAAGTCGACCTTGGCTCGGACGGCCACATCGGCCAGGATCTTCAACGGCAAACCCGAAATACCGACGGCGCGGATTTTTCCAGCCCGCTGTAAATCGCGCATGGCGGGGACAGTTTCGTTTATGATCTGTTCGCGATCTCCGAACTCGATATCGTGGGCAATCAGAAGATCTAAGTGGTCGGTTCGCAGCCTCTGCAAGGATTCCTCTACGCTTGTTTTCACGCGAGCTGCGGAAAAGTCGAACGCGTCGAAATCATAGCGCCCGCATTTGGAAGAGAGCACTACCTGGTTGCGTTTGCCTTGCAGCGCTTCACCCATGCGCGTTTCTGACAGAGTTCGCCCGTAGTATGGCGACGTGTCGAAAAAGTTCAGTCCTTTTTCGATAGCAAGATGAACGGCCCGTTCGGCGTCTGCAACATCGATCCCGCCAAACTCATTGCCGAGCGGCGCTCCGCCGAAGCCGATGACGGAAAGATCGAGCCCTGTTTTGCCGAGCGGTTTGAAGCGCATGTTTTAGGCGTCCATCTCCACCAGAATCTTAGTGAAGGATTGTGGTGCGGCATTCCAGCGGTTGAGCGCATCGCCTGCATCGGCGAGTGGAACAGTGGCGGAAATGGTTGATTCCACGGGGAACTGTTTGCGCTCCAGCATTTCAATGACGGCAGGGAACTCGGTGAGCGAGTTGCGCGACCCTAAGATGTCGAGTTCCTTATGTACGAAGAGTTTAGTTTCGTAACTAACCGGTTCTTTTGCCCAGCCGATATAGACGACGCGCCCGGTATGCGCCACTTCTTCCACAGCCATGCGGTAGGTGTCGGGCACGCCGACTGCTTCGACAATCACGTCGGGACCATGGCCACCAGTCAAACCCAGCAGACTTTCGTGGACAGATTCTTTGGCGGAGTGGATGGCGTGTTGCGCGCCTACCTGCTGAGCCAAAGCAAGCTTGGCATCGTCCAGATCAATGGCGATAACAGTTGCGCCTTGCGAAACGGCGCAGGCGATCACACCCAGTCCGACCGTTCCGCAACCGATCACGGCAACGGCATCTTGCGCAGTGACACGGCCACGAACGGCGGCGTGGAAGCCGACGGCCAGTGGTTCAACGAGACTTAGTTCACGCAAGGAAAGCGAATCGGCGCGAAAAACTTTCTGCCAGGGTGCGGTGAAAAATTCTTTCATGGCGCCGTCGCGCTGTACGCCTAATGTTTCATTGAATTTGCAGGCATTGAAGCGCTGGCGCAAACACGAGGCGCATTTGCCGCAATTGGTATTGGGATAAACGGTGACGTCCAGGCCGGCACGAAATTCTTTGGGTACGTCGGCGCCGGTTTCGATAATGGTGGCGGCAATTTCATGACCGGGAATGCGCGGATAACTGACCAGCGGATTCTTGCCGCGAAAGGTGCTGAGATCTGTACCGCACAGGCCGATGAGGCGGGTTTTTAAAAGCACTTCGCCCGCAGCGGCGCGCGGATGCGGCTGTAATTCTTGCAAAGCGGTCTTGCCTGGTTCAGTGATGTAGAAGGCTTTCATGTGGTTTACCCAATCTTTGGTAGCGTGTGCAGCACCTGGTCTATGTCGTCACGGCTGATGTAGAAATGCGGCGAAGTGCGGACCCAACCCTGTCTGGGTGCGGCGCTGATCTTGTTCCGTTTCATTTCGCTTACCATCATTTTGGAATCAATCGAAGGATGACGAAAACTGATAATACCTGAGCCTGTCGCTTCGGTTCGTCCGATCATCACTTCATAACCTTTGGCGCGCAAGCCTTGCTCTAACTGCGTGGCGCGGGCCATGACGGCGGCGCCTACGTTCGCAATGCCTACTTCCAGCAGCAATTCAAGAGAAGCGCGGTGGCCGAAGCAACCCACGGTGTTCAAAGTTCCGCACTCGTAGCGGCCGGCATCCGTGCGCAGCGTCATGTCACGCGAGCTGTAATCGGCGTAGTTGGCGGGGTTGGTCCAGCCGAATTCCACGGGTTCAATGGATTCCTGCCATTTGCGGCGTACATAAAGGACGCCGTTTCCTTCGGGGCCCAGCATCCACTTATGACCGTCGGCGGCAAGGGCATCGATGTGTGAGGCTTCGACATCGATCGGGAAAACGCCCATGCCTTGAATGGCGTCCACGAAATAGAAACAGCCATGCTCGTGACAGAGTTTGCCGATTGCTTCCAGATCGACCCGATAGCCGCTTAGATAGTTGACGAAGCTGATGGCTAGGAGGCGCGCACCGGGGAGGGCGGAGGCGATTTTCTCCAGGGGATCGTAAATGGAAAGCCAAGTGATCTGGACGCCGCGTTTTTCGAGGCGCAACCACGGGTAGTAATTGGCGGGGAATTCTTCTTTGAACGCGATGACGCGGTCGCCGCTTTTCCAATCGATACCGAGCGCGACAGTAGCGATGCCTTCCGAAGTGTTCTTGACAATCGCAATCTCTTCGGGCGTTGTGTTGATGAGCCTGGCCGTCGCCCGGCGCAAACCAGCGTACGAATCCATCCACTTGTCGTAATGCAAGGAGCCGAACCGGCAGGCGTCGTCGGCCAACCACCGAATGGCGTCGGCGGAACGCCTACACAGGGGCGCCACGGCGGCGTGATTGAGGTAAATCAGCTCCTTCGTGACTGGGAATTCTTCGCGGTAGTGGGCCGTGATCGCGCTCACGTCGTTTGTGAAAGAATCTTCAACTTTGTCGAAACCCATCCTTCAGAGGATACGTTACACGCTACAGATCTCCTGTGACTTGTCGGCAGCGAGTCCCGGAATGAGCTTCTCCACCGCAATATTTGCAAAATTTCATGGCTTCGCTGCCGTACAAGTGTGTGATGTTTGGCCTTATACTGGAGGTAGGCTCAAACTGCTAAGAGTTTGGCGGGCCTACAGGCACTTTGTTGTTTGCGCGTTCAAGGAGTTTACATGCGGCGTTTCATTCGCTTTCAGTCTTCTGTAAGTCTGACTCTGGTGCTGCTCTTGGTGGCCCCACTCACTTCTTTTGCCGGAGACGACAAAAAATCCGATCCTGACGCCATTGGCGATCGGAACGTCAGCGGTAAGGTTAATTGGTTTTCGCTCGAAAAAGAAATCGCGCTGGGCAAGCAATTAGCGCAGCAGGTGGAGCGGCAGTCGAAGATTGTTAATGACCCGGTGATTGCCGAGTACGTGAATCGTATCGGACAGAATCTGGTGCGGAACTCGGACGCGAAGGTGCCGTTTACGATCAAGGTGATCGAAGATCCAACCGTGAATGCGTTCGCACTGCCTGGCGGATTCTTCTTCGTGCAAACAGGCTTGATCCTGAAGGCTGATAACGAAGCAGAACTGGCTGGCGTGATGGCGCATGAAATTGCACACGTGGCGGCCCGGCACGGTACGCGGCAAGCGACTCGCGGTGAGATTGCGCAGCTGGCTACGATTCCACTGATTTTCATGGGCGGTGCCGCTGCCTACGGTATTTACCAAGCTTCCGGCATTTTGATTCCGATGGGCATGTTGAAGTTCTCGCGCGAGTTTGAAAGCGAAGCGGATTATCTCGGTTTGCAGTACATGTACAAAACGGGCTATGATCCGACAGCGTTCGTCGACTTCTTTGAAAAGATTCAGACGCTTGAAAAGCGCAAGCCCGGGACGATTGCAAAAGCCTTCTCCACTCATCCGCCGACGGACGCCCGTATCACGAAGACCCAGCAGCAGATCGCGGACTTGAAACCGCGCCCTGAGTATGTGGTGACTACGTCAGAATTCAATGATGTGAAGAACCGGCTGAAAATGCTGGAGAATCAGCGCCGTCCAGACAAGACCACTGAAGATCCAAACAAGCCGACGCTGCGTCGCAATCCGAATTCCACGGCACCGATTGAGGATGAAACCGATCCTTCCAAGAAGGATAAAGGTGACGATAGCGACCGTCCGAAGCTGAAACGTCGGCCGTCAGATAGTGGCGACAACACTGATACCACGACGTCGACCACTTCTACCTCCGCTCCGACGCCGAGCGCTCCGGAGACCACGGCACCTGCGCCGACCACCCCGCCGCCAGCGCCAACAACGCCGCCTAATAACTAAGCAGTCAGAAACGAAACGAAAAAAGGGAGCCAGTTCAACGGCTCCCTTTTTATTTCTGGTAGTACGCTACGCCGTTTCGCTCTTCAATGAACCGAACGCGTTCTCCGATTTGTGCACGGTCGAGAATGCGTGCTGTAATGCGCGCTCCGCCGTCCTGTTCGACAATTGCGAGTTGGTATGGTGCATCGGCGGCGTATTGCTCGGGTGCTGCATGGACGACCGTCTCGGTGTAAACCACTCCGTCGAGTGCCATTTAGGCGGCCTCCAAAATCGTGACTACGCAAGTTGCTCCGCTGCCGCCTAGATTCTGGGCCAAACCAATTTTGTGTTTAGCAACTTGCCGCTCCCCCGCATCGCCGCGCAATTGGATCACGATGTCGCAAATCTGGCCGACGCCGGTTGCGCCTACGGGGTGGCCCTTCGCTTTTAAGCCGCCGCTGGTGTTGATAGGAATTTGCCCGGTAATGGCGGTAGCACCGCTCGCGGCAAACGGGCCGCCTTGCCCTTTAGGCGTGAACCCGAGATCTTCGCTTGCGATGATTTCCGCAATCGTGAAGCAATCGTGCAGTTCGGCGACATCGATTTGCTGCGGACCAATCCCCGCCAGTTTGTAAGCCTTTTCCCCGGCGGCTTTCACGGCAGGAAAGAAGGTAATGTCGGCCTTGCGATCCAGCGCCACGTGGTCGGATGTCTGCGTGACGGCGAGCACTTTGGCGAAGCGCGAGGTGTAGCGCGCAGCCCGATCCAGCGGAACAATCACCACGGCTGCCGCGCCATCGCTGATGAGCGAGCAATCATAAACTGTGAGCGGTTCCGCAATCGGCTTTCCGGCCAGCGCTTGTTCCAGGCTGATGACCTTGCGCATGTGCGCCAGCGGATTCTTCGCACCGTTGGCATGATTCTTCACCGCAACCGAAGCTAGTTGCTCGCGCGTCGTACCAAACTGATGCATGTGCCGGCGCGCAATCATCGCGAAGAGGGCCGGGAAGGTGGCGCCGGCGCGTCCTTCGCCGGCCATATCACCGGCACCGGCCAGAATTTCTGCCACCCGCGGCGTGGATTGCGAAGTCATCTTTTCCACTCCGGCCGCCACCACCACATCATAGATTCCGGCCGCCACACTTTGCCAAGCGTGAAAAAATGCAGAGCCGCTTGACGCGCAAGCATCCTCAAAGCGTGTACAGGGAATGCCTTCAAATCCGGCAGCCATGCCGACGTAAGGCGCCAAATGGTTTTGGCCCACGAACGATGGCCCCGCAAAGTTACCAAGATAAAAGGCTTCGACCTGTTTGGGTGCAACGGCAGCGTCGCGCATGGCGTTTTCCACAGCCTCGACGGCAAGAGAACGCAGATCCCGGTCGGCAAACGCACCAAATGCTGTTTTGCCGATACCAATCACGGCCACAGATCTCATATATCCTAAAGATAGCTCGGATGGCTACTATGGTCGCCACTTACGAATTGGTTTGCACGTTTTCGCCATCTGCTCGTCATCTCTTAGTAAGGAACTTAGTGTGTTTTGACGATGCAGGCGAAAATAGAGCACGCTGGAATGCAGCGCATGGCCGGAGTAGCGTTTGCTGCTGGAACGGTGGAGGAACCCGGCTTGGCTGAACCGCTCCCGCGCGTATCGCAACCGCAGGTGGATTCGGACGCCGATGCGCAAACCCGATTCGTCCAGCAGAACTTGCGTCGCATTTTTCTGCTGATCTATCGAATCGTCGGCAATGTTGACGATGCACAAGATTTGACACAAGAGACTTTCATCAAAGCTTTGCAGCGCCAAGGGCAGCTGAAAGACCTGGACAAAGCTTCGCATTGGCTCTCACGCATTGCCGCCAACACGGCTATCGACTTTCTGCGGCGCAACAAGAAATTTTCCTTTATTGACGTAAATCATTTGTCTGAGACCGCACATGACTCGCTTGAGAATCCGGAACAATCACTGCTGCGCGGCGAGCGCAAGCTGCATCTTGACGGCGGCTTGGCTGAACTCACCGAGCGCGAACGGATGGCGCTCTTGTTGCGTGATGTGGAAGATATGCCGGCAGATGAGGTGGCGTCACTCATGAACTGTTCCATGGCTACGGTTCGTTCCCACATTGCGAACGCGCGTATCAAGTTCCGGCGCTATTTGGCGGAAAGGCGGTCTTCATGAACAAACAAGCTTCGGAACATCCGGGTATCGAAATTCTCAGCTTGTATTCCGCGGGAGATTTGCCGTTCCTGCTGCGCTTTCAAACAGGCAGACATGTCAAAGATTGTGCCGCTTGCGAACAGCAGGTGGTTTCTTTCCGTGCCGTGAAGACAGAGTTGCGGCGCGAGGCGCACGGGGAAATTTTAACGGGCTTTGAGGCCATTGCGGATTGGCATGCGTTGGAGAGCGACATGCTGGGCAACATCAGAGTTGGCGTTGCTGCCGGGCATTGCATTCAAAACGTGGGCCGTGGGCGCCGCATCGGTTCGCGGTTGGCTTGGGCGGCCGGGATGACCGCGCTGTTTGCGGCAGGCTGGATGGCGCGCATGCCCGCGGAAGATAACCGGCGCATTATCTCCGCACTCCGCCAAGTCGTCGGTTTGGAACGGACCCCGTTCAATGGCACTGTCGTGAAATCGACGCCCGACGGCATCGCCGTTCGCGCACAGGGCGCGACGCTGACGATTCTGCATCCGCAATCAGCCGTGGTCTCCATGTCGGGGCCAGCTTCTGTGACGGCGCGCTACGTTGATGACGATACTGGGCAGGTCACCATTACGAATGTCTATGGCCAGTAAGTTTCGATTCTTGTGCGGCCTGCTGCTGTGCGTGTCGAGCATGTTCGCCGAGGATAAGGGCGGCTGGCTTGACTGGCAGTTCCCGAAGGATTCGCCCGTCCTGATGCGCGACCACAAAGGCCTCACGAATGTGACCATGCGTGGACCCTCCATGATCGTGGAGCTGCATGAGACGTTGATTTTGATCAATGTCGGCAAGAAGCCGATCTGCGGGTTGACTTTGCGCGTAGAGGCGCAGGACATTACGCCCTGGGGCAAAGGTTCTGTCATAAAGCCGAGCTTGTTCGTGCTGCCCGGTGAGGAATTCCCGGTGAAGGTTGATATGCAGTTGATGCGGCCCATCGCGGCCGCAAAATCTGAATCTGCCATGGTGCAGGTGAGTCTGGATTGCGCTCTGTTTAGCGATTTGAAAGCATACGGCCCGGATAAGTTGAATTCTCGACGTACGTTGATGGTGTACGAGATGGAGGCACGGCGTGACCGCCAGTTCTTAGGCCGTTTGCTCGACAGCGGCAAACTGCCGGAGCTGCGCGCCGAACTCAACTTTGGCATGCAAGATCCAATTCGCCAACTTGGTTTGGAGTTACTGCGCGGACCTCGTGTGAGTAGTTCGCGGGAACAGTCGCTAGCCGTGAACCCGGTGAACTTTCCCAAGGCGCCTGTTCAACCGTTGAGTGGTGCGGCGCAAGTGGCAGGTAATGAGGTGCGAGCGCCGCGAGTTGACATTCGCAACGTGTCCAAGCTGCACGTGATGAGCGTGGCCATGGGTTGGATTGTGCGCGACGATCACGGCACGGATTTTGTGGCTGGCGCACTCACATCGCGTTCTCCTATTGGGCCGGTTCAGACGTCTTCGATCAGCGAATCCGGCACGCTGCGCTTTTCGCTTCCGACTGGTCAACCAATGATTATTGACCGGCTTATGACATTTGTGAATGACGTGGAATTCGCTGATGGTTCGCTTTGGATTCCCAGCCGTGACGATATTGATGCGGCGACGCAAGACGTTACGCTGCGACGCGAACTGGCTACGTCTCCCGAAGAACAGCGCTTGGCCAGCATCTACCGGCGCGACGGAACTGCTGGTCTTAAGAAAGAACTAAAGCGCGTAAGTTTGTCGAATGAGTAGCGAACTGCTAGAATAAGAGTGTTCGTAGCCGTCGGGGCGTGGCTCAGCCTGGCTAGAGCGCCTGGTTCGGGACCAGGAGGCCGGAGGTTCGAATCCTCTCGCCCCGACCATTTGATCCTTCCCACTCAATTCGTTATCGTCTCTTCCATTTGCATCCTCGGTTACGCGTTTTTTACCAGCTCTTTGTTTCGGCTGGGAAACGCGGCGGAGTGAGTGCCCTGACTCGCACGCCCCTGATCTACTATGGTGCAAGCGCAAATGTCCTATGTGAGCCCGGGGTAATTCCGTGAAATAATCCTAGAGTCAACAACGTTCCAACTCTTATGCTGTTAGCTGAAATCGCAAAGCACCCAGAGAGCGTTGAAGACGTGTTGAAGGACCTTCGCTGAAGACCCGGATATATTACCGAACCGAAAACCCAGAGAGCGTCTGCACCACGTCTTGTTTCTCCTCCACGCCCCGCACGTCTGCCGATCTCGGTCCAATATGCAATGCCGCTGCCAAGTCGTTCAAGCGATCAGCCTGTCCCGTCGCATAAACCTCAACCCGTCCATCGTCTAAGTTGCGTGCCCAGCCATGCAAGTTTAACTCCGTCGCCTTAGCCTGCGCAAAGTAGCGAAACCCTACGCCTTGCACTCGTCCGCTGACATACCAACGCTTTGCTTCGCTGAGTTTCATAAACTTATAGAGTAATCATGGCCTTTCCCATTCAGCGCCTGCGCCGCCTTAGATCTTCCGAACCACTTCGCCGCTTGGTGCGCGAAACGCAGCTAGCGCCCTCGCAATTTATCCTCCCACTGTTTGTTGTGCCGGGACAGGGCATTCGCAAAGAGATTCTCTCCATGCCGGGCAATGCGCAAATGTCAGTAGATAACATCGTCCGCGAATGTCAGGAGTGCCAGAAGCTGGGTCTGGGCGGTGTCATTCTCTTCGGCATCCCCGCACAGAAAGACGAAACAGCTTCCGGCGCCTATGATCCAGACGGCATCACGCAGCAAGCGATTCGCGCCATCAAGAGAGATGTTCCTGGCTTACTTGTGGTGACCGATGTCTGCAATTGCGAGTACACCAGTCACGGCCACTGCGGCTGGATCAAAGATGGAGATGTGGATAACGACACCACGCTGGGCTGGCTGGCGAAGACCGCTGTCTCCCACGCCAAAGCCGGTGCCGATATCGTGGCTCCGAGTGACATGATGGACGGCCGCGTGCACGCCATTCGCCAAGCGCTCGACACAGCCGGTCACACCAACACGCCCATTCTTTCCTACGCGGCAAAATACGCCTCCGCGTTTTATGGACCCTTTCGCGAGGCCGCCGAATCCGCTCCTCAATTCGGCGATAGACGCAGTTATCAGATGGACCCTGCCAACGGCCGTGAAGCTATGCTCGAAATTGCGCTTGATCTGGAAGAAGGCGCGGACATGATCATGGTGAAACCCGCCATGGCTTACCTCGATATCATCCGTCAGGCGCGCGATCGTTTTGAAGTGCCGCTGGGGGCTTATCAGGTGAGTGGCGAATTCAGCATGATCATGGCCGCGGCGAACAATGGCTGGCTTGACCTTGATCGGACGATCCTGGAATCGCTTACCAGCATCCGGCGCGCGGGTGCGGACTTTATCCTCACCTACTTTGCTAAACGCGCGACCGCCCTGCTTTCCTAATCGTTCGGTAATCGTCCCGAAAGATACAATTTTTGCGCTTGAGGGTGCTTGCCGCTTGAGGTGGAGCGTGCCACGTGTACGGCAATCGGTTGCCCTGGCTTAAAGCTTGCCTGCACTCGCATCACATCGTCCGGTGTCATCACAGGCATCCGGTTGATCGATAGAATTGTGTCGCCATCCATCATTCCGATGTCGTCGGCGAATCCGCCCGGATCTACTGAGACAACCTTCACGCCGCTTTTATCTTCAATCGAAAGATCTTGCCGTTCCTTCTCGGTAAGCCGCTGAATGGTGATGCCGAATTTGCCCGAGGCAGGCGTCTTGACTGAAGTAGGCACTGGGGCATCCTTGGGTTCATACTCGGTAACCTGCGGCGAACCTTGCCAAACCATAGAACGCTCACCGATTGCGACCTTGAAGTCTATCCGCTTGCCGTTCCGGTCAACCGTGATCGTGGCAGTAGACCCAATGGGCATGTCCGCAACGTGGTTCACCATGTCGGTACCGTCCTTCACGGGCTTGTCGTTCAGCGCTGTAATGATGTCGTCCGCTTGAATACCAGCTTTACCGGCTGGACCCGTTTCGGCTACCGTTTCGACCAATACGCCGTGATCCAACCCAAAGGCTTCCAAGGTGCTGGCCTGATTTTCCTGTTTGAAGCGCACCCCGATCGAACCGCGCACCACACGCCCATCGCGGATGATGTCGTTATAGACTTTCGCTGCCATGTTGGAGGGTAGAGCGAACCCGACACCTTCATACGAGCCGCCTCGCGTGGCAATCATCGTATTGACGCCGATCACTTCCCCGCGAATATTCAGCAGGGGTCCGCCGCTATTGCCGGGATTGATCGCTGCGTCCGTTTGCAGAAAATTCTGGAAAGATCCGGCACCAGGCAAATCACGACTGGTGCGCTGGGCGCTAATGA
>PMQB01000178.1:3144-22974 GCA_003169195.1 Bryobacterales bacterium | reverse complement strand
GTCAACTGGATAGCCACTTAATTATTTTTGTTGTAGGCTGTTTGAAATTTACCGAAAACACTAAAGCTGAATTTCAACTTGCCGATGTGGTTCAGCACTTGAAAATGACATATTCTTCGCTAGAAGAGTATGGTGATGATCCCAGTGATTCTGATATCAAGATACAGAACGACAGCGGGTATGACCTCGGCCCTAGAAGAATAATATGCTTTAGCAATTTAGTGGTAGGCGCAGATGGGTCGGCCGCCGCCGAGAATCTGGGGTTCTCGAAATACAAAAAGGGATGGGAGATAATGTCGAGCTACGCTCCACCTACACTCCCGAAATCGTTCGACGGGCCAGTGCTACGAAAAAACGGCGATTCAGAATCCGAGTCGTGCATGTCGGCCATCAAACCTTCTGTTGGCTTTTCCTGCTTAGACTTTACGATTATTTATCAATACAGGTTGGTAATTCAGCCGGAGCTGGAACAAAGCAAGTGGCTAAGAATTGTCGCGTATAAGTCTCCGAGCGGCAAGTATATATGGCACACGAGGCCAACAGACGAAAGAATCAGCGAGTGCACGGATTACGTCAAAAAGTGACATGATGTAGTCATGGAAGAACTCCGTGAAACCGACGTTCACCCGTTCGAGCAGTTCAAAGCTACAATGCGGAAACTCATGACGGTTTCCAAGGCCGATCTGGATGCAAAGTTAAAAGAGCACAACGAGACCAAACCAGAGCGGAAGTCCGTAAGAAAACGCAGGAAAGACGCCTAGCCTCAACCGTCACCAGGTGCTAGGTTTGGCAATCAGTCCTCCCGCCCCGTCTGAAAGCTGGCTACTGAACTGCGAGATCGGCAGTAGATTTAACGGAAGATCGCGATGCTTGTGGGCCGCAGAGCGCAATTCGACCGCATAGCCTCGCGTCGGGTTTTGCGATGGCACGTAAACCGTAATGCGTTTCTGCGGGAATCGCTGTCGTATCATTCGTATCGCTGGAACCAAATCAGAGTCGCCACTTACCAATATGAAATGATCGCAAATGTCCTGATATGCGTCATCGAGCATATAGATTGCGATGTTCACGTCAGTACGCTTTTCTTCTTGTACTTCAACGAGCCGCTTTCCCGAGTGAGAACATGCGGCTAAGCCACAGATCAAACCTTTCTTTTTAAATTTTCCGAGTATGATCTCCACCAACGGTGTAGTTGCCAATGCGCTCAAATAGGACTGCTGGTCTGGCCCAGACGGTCCGGTGACGAGCGCAGTAAAGTAGCGTATTTTTATAATGCTGTCTGCCGGACGCATTCTGCGAAAAAGCCTATCCAAATTGAGCCATTTATTCGGCGTTCGCTTTAATGCGCCGTAGTACAGATTGAAGCCGTCAATGTAAATGACTGTTCGGGGAGTTGTTTGCGGGGTGGAAATAGAGAAGGCGGTCATATAGACCGCCCAACCGGATTTTAGGCCGGGGAGTCGTCAATAAGATGATATCAGAGCTGCGTCTTTGGCCAACTTCACAAAGCTACTTGTTCTGGTTCTAGAACAGAACACAGAGAGCACCCAACAAATCCCAATGAAACAACTCCAAATCGCAAAAGAAAACACAAGGTGCCTCAACTTTGGGTAATAGGAATGTTCCAATTTCAGAACATCGCTTTTTCGTGCGCTTGCCCCGGCCTTGTTTCGCGTAGGGCAGCGCTTTCATGCTTGAACGACTGGAGTATCAATAGCGCCCGTCAATTCGTTGTAAGTAAGCCGTCTGCCAATCATTTGGCCCAACACAATCACGAAGCGCTCCGCATCTGTCAAGCGGCGTTTATTGAAGCGAAAGCACTGCTCATCCAAGTAGCGAAATAGGTGAAACGGATCAACCGAAACATAGGTGCCGCCCAACGTTCTTTTTGAGTAAGCTCCAGAAGTTCTCCATGCCGTCCGTATGCACGCGCCCGTTCACATAAGCCTCCAAGTGATTGACGATCTCATGCGCTACTTCTGGCTTGCAGTGACCATATACCGGGAACCCATCCGTGTAGAGTTTCGATCCCGGCGCAAGATTTTCTGTCAGATGCGGTTTAACGTCTTTCTTTCATCCGGCTAGTTGATACCTTGGCACGCACTTCGCCCGTTTCGCGATTGAGCAATCCAAGCACAATGCTCTTGTGTCCCTTCGGGACTTCCTTCTTCCGGCGCTTGTGCATGTTCTTGATCTTGCCGCCCACAAAGGTTTCATCGGCTTCCGTCTCGCCTTCGAACTTTTCGAACGATAGTAAACGCATGGCGTGGCGCACACGATGAAGCATAAACCACGATGTACGCTGAGTTACTTTCAGATCACGCGAAAGCTCATAGCTGCTGATGCCGTTTTTGCAATTGGTCACCAACCACGCCTCCGGAAGCCACTTATCAAGACCAATCGGAGAGTCTTCAAAGATCGTTCCGACCTTCACCGAGAACTGTTGTCTGGGGTGGACGTTCTTGCACTTCCACCGCGCTGAGTCGAAATGTAGTAAACCTCCTTCGATCCGCACGTTGGGCACTGAACACGCATTCGGCCATCGGATATCACGCAAGAATTCAATCGACACGTCCTGATCTGAAAAGTAAACGATGGAGTCTTTCAGATTGGTGGCAGCACTTTGATTCCCATAGACCAATAGTCCTGGGAATTGTATGGTTAGTCAAGTGATTTATTGCCAAGGTATTTTTTAATTTTGTGACTGGAAAAATGGCGTACCTAAGGACTGCCACAGGAGGGAGTGAAAAGCGCAGCGAAGTGGGTGCTTCCACGCGTGAAGGAGCGCAAACTGGGTACATGCACCTGTGTCCACAGACTGGTGTACTGGGCGGTGGGGCGCTACGTTTAGGGACACAGGAGTGCAGGAGCACGTCCGCACTTTGCTTTAGGTGCTACGCGGAGGCGTTGAGCACTCGGGACTTACCCTACACAGTACAGAGTTCAACAGCGTTCTTCAGCGACGTAAGCGGATCCTTCGTCGGTATGAACTCGTGCGCGAAGAAGCCTTCGAACTTCAAATCGGCAATCGCTTTAGCAATCGTGCGCCATTGCAATTCTTGCGTATCGTCTAACTCATGACGCCCCGGAACGCCGCCGGTGTGGAGGTGGCCGATGTATTGAATGTTGTCGCGAACCGTGCGGATGATGTCGCCTTCCATGATCTGCATGTGGTAGATGTCGTACAGCAATTTAACGCGCGGGGAGCCCACGCCCTTCATCACGTCGACGCCCCAAGCGGTGTGGTCGCACATGTAGTCGTGGTGATCCACTTTGCTGTTGAGCAGTTCGAGACAAATGGTGACGCCACTGTCTTCGGCCATCTTCTTCACTTTGCTGAGACCGAGGATGCAGTTCTCTTTGCCGATGTCGTCGGCCATGCCTTTGCGGTTGCCGGAGAAGGTGATGACGTTTGGGACTTTCGCGGCGGCGGCGCGCTCGATGTTGTCGCCCATCTCTTTGATCAACGCGTCGTGATTTTCTTTGCGGTTCCAACCATTGGGGATGGTTCCCGCGCCGGGTGTCATGGCGGGCACTAAGCCGTATTTGCGAACCGTAGGCCACTCGTCGTGACTAATGAGATCAATGCCGCTGAGGCCGAAGTCGGCGCCGGCTTTGGCTAGGTCGTCGAGGCTGATTTTGGAGTAACACCAACGGGCGACGGATTGTTTGATGCGTCCGGCGGTGCCGGCGGTTTTGCCGAGGGAAGCTTTGGTGGCAAGTGCGGCGCTCGCGGCGGTCTGTAATGCTGTTCTTCGTGTCATGACGTGGACATGATATCAACGCGAGTTAGAACCGCGGCTTAAATTGGAATTAAACCGAGGCGAATGCCTTGCGTGACGGCTTCGGTCCGTGAGGCGGCGTGTAGCTTGCCCAGGATGGAGGCGACATGGAATTTCGCGGTATGTTCGCTGATATGCAGGTGTTCAGCGATTTCTTTGTTAGCCAAGCCTTCGGCGACGTCGCGCAAAACTTGCAGCTCGCGTGGGGTGAGTTCTTCCACTAAGTTGGCTGGTGGTTGCGGCACGGTGGGATGAGCGAAGAGCGAATCGGCTTGCGATTGCGTGAGGACAACGAGATTTTGCGCGGCCGCGGCGATGGCAGCGAGGAGTTCGGCTGCGGTGGCGTTACTCGGCAGGCGGGCGCGCACGGAGGTGCGATAGTCGGACGGTTCGAAGACGTCGCCGGTGAGGATGACAGTCGGGACCGTGGCGACGGAAGCCAGTGGCAGGCGGCCGCCACTGAGCAGGAGAACGTCGGCCGAGCGTGCTTCGTTGGCATCGACGATTTCCAAGCCATCGTCTTCGGCAAGCAGCGACGCCAAGGCGGATTCTTCCGCCTCGGACGCTGCGAGTATGAGTACGCGAATCACGCCGCGCTGGCCTGCCTGCTTTGCCCGAGTTCCACAGTGACGCGGCGAACCTTCGCATCGCCCGCACGATGAAAGGCGAAGGAGACGAGATCGCCGTGGGTCAAGGCGGCGGACAAATCGTCAGGCGAATGCAGGGCTTGGCCCCCAGCTTCGAGCAAGATATCGCCAGGAAGAAGAGACGCGCGCTCGGCGGCGCCTCCTTTGGTGAGTTCGAGAATGAGCAGTGCGGGGCGCGGTACGTCGCGCGGGGAACGAAGGGTCACTGGCCGAATGGTGACTCCCAACGTGCGCGCCGATTTTGCCGACAAGAAGCGTTGCACCGTGGACGCAGGGATGGCCAACGCCAAGCCGCCCGCGATCATGGTGTTGATGCCGACGATCTGGCCAAGTACATCGGCCAACGGACCCCCGGAGTTGCCAGGCGCGAGGCGCACGTCGGCTTGCACCCAACGCCGCCAACCCAGGCCACGAATGACCCCGACAGCTTGTACGAAGCCGCTCGAGACTGCGCCGACAAACCCTAACGGATTACCGACGGCGATGACAGCGGCACCGGCTTTGGGTTCATAGCTCGACAACGCGGCGGGCGGCGCATCCACCGTATCGGCGGAGAGCAACGCCAAGTCGGCGTGCGGATCTTTTCTGACGACGCGCGCCTTGTGTGAGGTGCCGTCCCAGGATTCGACTATCACGTCGTTGCTGATGGCCACGTGCGCGTTGGTGATGATTTGGCCAGCGGTGAGAACGAGGCCTGAGCCTGAGCCTTGGGCGTCTGCGCCCGCAACGCGTATTTGCACGGTAGCGCGGCGCAAAAATTCAGCGATGCGACCGGGCACAGGGAAGGGCATGTTAGTTTCTCCGTCCTGGCCGCACGCCGATTTCTATTTCTTTAGTGATCACTTCACCGGCGCGCAGAATGGTGAAAAGTACCGGTTTGCCAACAAGCGTGCCGCGCAACGCGCCCATCAATGATTCCACTTGCGCCAAACTGTTGTTATCTGCGGCGAGCAAAATGTCTCCTAACTGCAAGCCGGCCTTGTCGGCGCTGGCGTCAGGTTCGATACTGACGATCATGAGTCCGCTTTCGCCGGCGAGAGGCGACTTACTTTGCAGATGCTCGGGAATGGCCACGGGCTGCAAGCCGACACCGAGATAGCCTTGGCGGATGCCGCCGGTAGTGAGTAATTCGTCGGCGGTGCTGTTGAGGGTGCCCATGGGAACCGCGAGTGCGGAATGGCGCAGGATGGCGGCGGTGGCCATGCCGACCAAACTGCCATACGCGGAGATGACGGCCGCGCCCGCTTGTGATGGATACAGATTAACGTCGAGACGCAAGAAGCGTTCGAGTTCGCCGCCGCGCCAACTGCGCCGCGGTCCGCCGACTGCGCCGAGAATGCCGACGCTGGCAGACAAACCCGCATCGAGCGTGCGGCCCACGACAACAGCGAGCGAGCCGGCGCGTAAGGCTGAGTCTTCCTCTACCTGGGGTGGCAACCACTTCTGGCCGGGTACCTGGAGAATGGCCAGATCGAGTGCCGGATCGCGACCCAGGATGGTGGCTTCCAGTGGCTCGCCGGTCGCGGAGTGCACTGGGATTTTCCCCTCGCGTTTTAGGAGATGATTGTTGACGGCGATTAAGTCTTCGCGAAAAATAACGCCGCTGGTAACCCGGTACGGTGCTGATTTGATAGCGGCCACATGCGCGCCCGCTTTTTCCACCAACCCGCTAATGGCGGCCGAATAAGCTTGTAAATCGAAGTCGGATGCTTCACTCATGCATCCAGTTTGCGCGGAAATATGAAGCGGCACATCAGCCGAACGGGTAGGTGTGCCGTTTTTTCTTATTGAGCGGCGGTACTGGCGGCAGCGCTGGCCCGCGATTCTATGGGTTGCTGCCGTTCGTCGAAGCGGCCGAAGATCATTTTGCCGGCGGTGGTTTGCAAAACGCTGGTGACGATGACATCGACTGTTTTAGAAATCATGCGGCGCGCGTTGTCAACCACCACCATGGTGCCGTCGTCCAAATAAGCGACGCCCTGATTGTGTTCCTTGCCCTCTTTCAGAATGAAGACGCGCATTACTTCGCCGGGCAACACAACGGGTTTGAGCGAGTTGGCCAATTCGTTGATGTTGAGAACTGTGAGGCCCTGCACCTGGGCGAGTTTGTTAAGATTGAAATCGTTGGTGACAATTTTCGCTTGCAAACGTTTGGCGAGTTCAATCAGCTTTAGATCGACCTCGCGCGTTTCGGGAAAATCTTCATTGGAGACCTCCAAGCGGATGCGCGGCTGCTTTTGCAGCAACTGCACCACGTCCAGCCCGCGGCGGCCGCGGTTTCGTTTGGCGGAATCGGAAGAATCGGCCACTAATTGCAATTCATGAAGAACAAATCGGGGAACAATTAAGCGGCCTTCCATGAAACCAGATTCGGCAATATCGACAATTCGACCGTCAATGAGCACGCTGGTGTCGAGAATTTTGGTGGTTTGGCTGGAACTGGCTGTCTTACTGGAGGCGACCAAACCGAAGGGTAAAGATTCCGCATTCGCGAGACCCGTGGCTAAGCCGACATAGCCGGCAGCGAGTGGCAGAGCGATTCGTAAGAACTGGCCATAGGAGCCTTGTGCGAAACCTGCTTGAGCGCAAACGTAAACCAGCAGAAGAGCGACACAAAGACCTGTTGTTGCGCCTAAGCAGCCCACAATCAAATGTTGCGGATCGGCATGACGCAGGCGTGCGGCCAGCAACATAGCTAGGACAGCGACGACCACACCGAGTAGAGCAGATAATGCGAGCGGCAGCGCGAACGGCTGCACGATGGCCCCCAAGAAAGCAATCAAGGCGGCAAACGCTAAACGAACAGCAACTACTTCGAAATTAGAGCGATTCACAAGGGAATTCCTTGAAAATCAGAGCCAGAAACATCTCCGCGGACATTGAGTTTTGGCATAAATAATCCACAGTGCAATAATTCTGGGGATTATAGCACCTTTGTAGGTTGATTCGGAGGAAGAGGAAGGTGGGGAAAAAGGCTGCCGCCAGATAGACCCATCGTAAGTGGGTCCGGGGCAGAGAAATATAGTTCGGTTAGGTTGGACGCAAACGCTAGGAAACGCAAAAACTCAGGAGAGAAGGACCAAGCGGTGCTTGGCCGCAGACTAGAGAGCTTTTGCGAGTTCCTCGGCGAAGGCGCTTTGACGGGCGGGCGAATGATTGGTGCGGCGAGGGTTAGCACTCTTGCGGACGGTTGGATTCGCCGCGACTGCTGTTCCACTTGCTGCTGCGGTTCCCGTTTGCCCGGCGGTGGCCACAGCTGGGGCGGAACGCTTGGGGCGATCCGACGGCGGGGCACTTTTGACGGGAACTTTGCCGCCGGCTTTTGGAGGCTGGGCCGGGTTGGCGCGAAGAAGACGATCCTCCAGCGGGGCTCGATCAAACCGCCGGATGATGGAATTCATCTCTTCTTGGTTGGGAGATTCGATGAAGGCGAAGCCCTTGGACTCTTGAGTCTCAGGGTTGCGAATAACCTTGACCGCGTCAGCGACCAAGTTTTCTGAGGATAGCCACGATTTGATATCGTCGGCTGTCACCCAAACAGGGAGATTTCCGAGGAAAACGGTAAAGCTCATGAAATAAGTGTTTTATGCTCCGTGAAGGGAAGTAAGTACGAGGTGCACCTGGCAAACGTGAGCCTGCGGAGGCTATTAGAATACTAGCACAGGGATAGGCTTCGTCGCAAATACTAAAATCGTATGAACAGTTGGTTTTGTTCCGACCAAAATTTCACCCAAAGACCCCAGTGCCAAAATTTAAGCCTTCACCAATCTCGCCCGCCCGTCTTGTTGCATTCGACGTATTGCTAGCCGTCGAAGGCGGCTCTTATGCATCAGACGATCTGCGTTTGCGCTCGGTTACCCTGTCCGGGCGCGATGCAGGCCTAGCCGCGCAAATAGTTTTTGGCTGTTTGCGTTTTCAGAGTCAGTTGGACTATTTGATTGCGAAATATTCCGGCCGCACCGTGGTGGATCTTGATCCGTCTGTAAAGGTGGCGCTGCGCGGGGCGATTTTCCAGATGCGTTATTTAGAACGTGTTCCAGCGCACGCGGCGGTGGACAATTCAGTGGAATTCGTTAAGAAGCGCAAGCGGGCGGCCACCGGTTTGACGAATGCGGTGCTGCGAAAAGTGAATCGAGATGTGGTGGACTGGCCGGATCGAGCGAGGGCGTTGTCGTGTCCGGAGTGGATGCTCAGCCGCTGGCAGAAGTCGTTTGGCGAGGCGCAGGCGATTGGCATTGCGCAATCCGCACTAGCAGAACCGCAGCATTATGTGCGAATCCCGCAAGGTCAGGCTACCCCAATGGAACTGGCATTGGAAGCGACGGCGGTGGCGGGGTGCTGGCGCGTGAGTGACAGCCTTCCGGAGACGCTACGCTTTCACGATATTGGTTCGCAATCGATTGTGCCGCATCTCGATTTGCACGCGGGGCACACTCTTTTGGACTTGTGTGCGGCGCCCGGGAACAAAATGGCGCAAGCTTTGGAGACGCCGTTGGGCCTAGCCGTGGCTGGCGATGTGAGTTTGGAAAGGCTGCGCACGGTGGCGGCGCGCTGCGACCGGGTGGTTTTGGACGCGACAGCCACTTTGCCGTTCGGCAAAAAGTTTGACAGAGTTTTGGTGGACGCGCCTTGTACTGGTACGGGGACGCTGGCGGGAAATCCGGAAATTAAATGGCGGATTCGGCCGACGGATTTCGAACGGTTTCAGGAGAAACAGCGGACGATTTTGGGGAATGCCTTGCGAGTGTTGGCGCCTGCCGGCAAGTTGGTTTACGCTACTTGTTCGCTTGAGCACGAAGAGAACGAGGATGTGGTGAAGGCGGTGTTGGCTAAGTTTCCGGAGTGGCGGTGTGAAAAGGAAACGTATCGGATACCGGGGCGGGATGAGGGGGATGGGTTTTATGCGGCGGTGATTTCGGGGCAGCGTTAAGACGGTGCATTTCGCTACGATTGCGGTGACGTGACAGCAACGCAACTCTATCTGGCCATTGGCATTCCGGCGGCGCTATTCATGCTGAATTTCCTCGGCCTTATGGCGGGATTTTTTTGGCAAGGCAAGCGGTTTGACGATACGAAGGACGTGTTTAGGTCAGACTTGCTAAGGGTCGAAGGCGTTTTGACGTCAAAAATCGATGGTCTAGCTGTACGCGTCAAGGCACTCGAAGACGAGATTCATTCGCCACTCGTCAAGCGCTAACCCTACTTCACCGCGCGCATAGTTCGGGCGCTCGCATCGCCTTCAATTTCCCGTTGCAGCTTTTCCAGATTCTGCGCGAGATCGCTGGGAGAATGAATGCGGAACACTTTCCCTTTCAGCGCAGTAGTCAAGTGCTGGACACTATCCGAAAACTCGGCCCCAATCTCCGGATAATAAGTCACGCAGAACAGCGGCGGCGTTGGCTTTTGATTGGCCAAGAGTTCTGGCGGAATCTTGTCTTCCAGCCGTAAGCTAGGGCCAAGAAAGACGACGGCATTTGACCGAAGTCCGGATTCTGTTTCTTCCTTTAAGAGGCCCAGTAAGAGTTCAGCCCATCCGAACTTGTGCACGAGCTTGTTGTAAGCAATCGATCCTAATTCCAAATTGTGCAGAGATTGTGCCAGCCTTCGCATGTCAGGTTCTTTAAAGTTGTCCTGGCGAAAGATTTCTTGCTGTTGCTCCAGATTGAAGGCGACAACGCGAACCGAGGAATAGGAAAGCTGGCGGAGCAGGGAAGAGAGCGAATCGAGCAGGAAGGCACGATCCCAGGCTCGGAGTTTGCGCGACCAGGGATTCAGCGGCGCCGCGTTGATGAGCACAGTAAGTGGTCCGCCGTTATTGCCCGAGCGCAGCGGAATCGGCGCGCTGCGCAAAGGGGCCAGCGTGTTCGGCTGCATAGAGAAGTTGAGTTCGTTTTCGCGGCCGTGCGGAAATGCTTTCGCTTTCCAGTGGTGGCGGAACACACGGTGGCGATTGTCGACGACCAGTAATTCCATGTGGTACTGGCCATAGCCGGCAGCCAACACGCCGCTGAACTCAAGTCGGGCGTGCACGTGGCTCAAGTCGGATACCATAAATCCTTCCGGCGCTCCAGGAAAAGCAAAAGCGTCGCCGAGCACTGTTTCTTCGCCTGCTTCCGGACGCACACGGAGGAAAGCTCTCAAGTCGCCAGGCACGCCGCCAAATTGCTTGATCTCACATTCAACCGTATAGCGCAGTTCAAAACGAAAGGCAAAGTCGACGGACGGCTCCACCGTATGGACCTCGCATTTGAGCGGATCGCCGGAAATCTGCTCGAACACCGAATCGAACTGGGCGCGGTCCTTCAGATCGACCCTTGTCTGGCCGTTGGCTAGCGAAGATGCCAGAGCCGCTATTGTGAGGACGAATCGAACCGCCATCGCCTGGACCTCTTAGTTCAGATTCGCAAAAAGATTTTTCGGCGGTACATCCAAAGCAGCATGAGCCAGTAGATGAACAGCATAGCCGCACCGAGCAGCAGCGGTTGGAGAGACGAACCCAGAATCTCAAACGGCCGGTGACTCAAGTTGATAAGCAGCGAACTGGAAACGAAATCTTCAGCGATATGTGCGATCAAATAAGCGGCAATAGAATTCATGCCAATCACTAAAAGTGGGAACGCCCAGCGTTTATAGCCTTTGAGTTCCATAGTCCAACAGAAGGCACTTAAGAAAAGGAAGCAGATGCCGCCACTGAAGAGAGTCCAGGCGGGAGTCCAGATGCGTTTGACGATGGGGCAGATGCCGGTGAAGTGGAGGATCAGGCCCAGCGCGACGAGCACGACGCCGGCAGTAAGAAAGCGGCGCAGCGGAATAACCGGTGCCGATTCGCGCAGCCAGCGTCCGGCGATGAGCCCGAGGATCATGGTGCCGAGCGTGGGAATGAAGCTTAACGTGAGATAACCGCCGCCGTTAAAGACGAACGGATGTTCGCGCGGGAAGAGATTCAGGAACCATTGATCAAACGCGTTGCCCAAGTTGCTGTTCTTGTTCCAATGCGCGGCGAAGCCGGTAAAGTTGTGACTCCAGTTTGCGGGTACGCCTACCGAAGCCCAATCAAAGTTGGGGCCGGGCAGCGGATACAGCGCCCATGCCAGCCAATAGCCAAACAGCAGCGCGCCGAGTGCGCCCCATTGCCATTTGGCAGAGCGAAAGCCGAGGAGAAAGAGAATTGGATAGCCCAAGCCGATTTGGCTCAAGGTGTCTTCGAACGTGAAGTAAGTTTGCGTGTGGTGCATGGAACGCAAGAACACGCCGAGTGCCACCAATAGAAACGAGCGCCACAACGCATGTCCGAAGAGTTTGTCGAAAGTGGTGCCGCGGCGGAGGCGACTGGCGATGGAATAGGGCAAGGCCACCCCCACCAGGAATGAGAACGAAGGCTGAATCATGTCGTGCAAGGAGCAGCCGGCCCATTCCACGTGACTCTGGTTGTAACCGAGAAATTGCCAAATCGCATTCCCCGGGAAAGCGCGCGACACCTTTCCCAGGTTCATCACTTCGGCCATCATGAGCAGCATGACGAAGCCGCGATACGCATCGACAGCTGTGTTACGCGCGACGGCGGGTGCGGGCGCGATCTCCGTTTCACGCATCACTGCGGTTTCTATTGTTTCGGTTGCTCCGTTAGCCATGGCGCATTCCTCAGATGTGTGAATTATATGTGAAGCGCGANNTCTCAACTTGGCCTAATGTTTTGGCATCATACGTTGAGGTGTAAAGGAAATAGAGGACCATGTCAAGATCACTTCTTACCACTCTGACCTTTTTGCTGACGGCGATGTCTGCCTATTCAGCCGATGTTTCAGGCTATGCGCAAACGACTCTGCAAACGAACGCCACCGATCCTCAGTTGATTGATCCCTGGGGCGTTTCTTTCAGTGCAACAAGTCCCTTCTGGGTATCGGATGCGGGTTCGGGTGTTTCCACTCTATATAACTCAGCGGGCGTTAAACAAGGCTTGGTGGTGAGCATGCCCGTCGGATCGTTTAGTGTCACCGGTCAAGTCTTTAGCGGGACGGCAAACTTCAATGGAGACAATTTCCTGTTTGCGACGAACGAAGGCACCATCACCGGCTGGCGCAGCGCCTTGGGTACAACAGCCGAAACGTTGTTCACGCAGACGGGTGCTGATTTCACTGGATTGGCGATTGCTACTTCGAAAACGGCGATCTACGGTGCGGATTTTGCCACAGGGAAGATTGATGTCTTCGGCTCAGGCGGGCTGACGGGTAGCTTCTCCGACCCGAACGTGCCTGCCGGTTATGCACCCTTCAATGTGCAGAACATTAACGGAACAATCTATGTAACTTTCGCCAAAGTAGGCAACAACGGAAGAGCCGCGCCTGGCGTGGGCAATGGGTATGTGGCGATATTCAACCCCACCACAGGCACGTTTACCTCGCTTATTTCGAATGGAGTGTTGAATGATCCGTGGGGCATCACCGTTGCGCCGGCCGTAGGGTTTGGTGCACTCAGTGGCGATCTGTTGGTGGGCAATTTTGGCGACGGGAGTATCAACGCCTTCGATCCTACAACAGGCGCTTTCATTGGTACGCTAGCCGATCAAAGCGGGAATCCAATTGCGGACAGCGGGCTTTGGGCAATCACGTTTGGGAATGGCGGCAGCGGCGGTGTCACGACTTCGCTCTATGTCGCGGCTGGCACGGACAACGAAACAGGTGGTTTGTTTGCGCGGATTGATGCGGTGCCGGAGCCGTCAACATGGGCGCTGGGGTTAGGCGGACTAGCGTTGTTGTTGGGTTTGCGGCGTCGAGGTTAGAGAAGTTTCTAGAGGCGCTCTTGTAAGAAGAGCGCCTCTGCGACTCAGTAGGTTGCGTTTGGTTGGGGCATACGCTTGCGTCTGCCGAAATCAAACCAAAACGCGTTTATCGGTTCGACGCCTTCGACGAAGAGAACAACCCGAACATATTCCGAAACGGCTTAGTCATCTGCCACGAGCGCGAATTCTCCATCACCGCCCGCGCTAACCGTTCCTGATCGAGCGCCGCCGCCAACCGCGAGTTCACCTTACGTGCATCCACCAACTCGCCCTGCGTTTGCGCTTGAATCGTAGTCAACCGTTCAATCTCCGCCTTCAACTCATCTACGTTTCCGCGCGCAATGGAAACTTCCTGCGTAAGCAAACTATGCGTGGCTTGCAACCGTTCTTTATCGGCCGCTGCGGCAATCTGCGTTTTGCGTTGCTGCTCTAGTTGCTCTTCCGATTGCGCCAACCGCTTTTCTAATTCCTGGCGGCTCTGCTCAAACTGCTGAATGATAACCTGCTTGGCGTCTTCGTGCTGCTTGGCCAACGCCTGCTTGGTCTCTTCGGTGAGCCTCGTCGAACCTTGTTTGGCCTGCTCCAATTGCTTCGCGAGAGCCTGCTTCGTCTGCTCATGCTGCTGCGAAAGGCTCTTCACCTTTTCTTCATTCTGTTGCACCAGCGCACGCACTTTTTCTTCGTGCCCCTGCATGAGCGTCAGTTTCGCGGCCTCGTGCTGTTTGACAAGAGCTTGTTCCCGCTCTGCGAATTGAGCGGATAATTTGGCCTTGTCTTTATCGGAAAACTTGGAGCTATCTTGCTTGGCCGCCTCAAAACGGGCTTGATCCTGCCGGCGTTGCTGCTCCCATTCGGCGCGCTCTTTATCGAGATCGGCGGCCTTCTGTGCCACATCCTGCACCGCGCTCAATTCAATGTCGATGCGCAAGCGCAGTTCCAACTCGAGCGGCTCATTCGCCGGTACGTTCGGCAATTCCGGCAGATAAATCTGCGGAGAATTACCAAAACTTAAAATGCGGAACGTTTCCGCCGATGGCATTCGGTAGGCCGTGCCCTCCACGCGGAACGCATCGGCGCTTTCGTCAGGACTCCAACTCCACACCGTTCGTCCGCCCACTTTGCGCAGCAAAATGCTATTGATATCGATGATGCCCGTGCGGCTGGCCGGGTCAATCCGCATAGGTCGGTCGCCCAGTCCATCGGGCAGGCGGATGAACACACTCGTCCATTTACCCGGTTCAATGATCTGGCTCAAGCGCTCTTCGGGCTTATAGCGTCCGCCGCGCGCGCACACCACTTGGATCAACGAATGCCCGGCGTCGGAAGCGCGAGACAGGCCGAGCGTATGTTCCATCTCAAGCCGCTCGGCGCAAAGACAATAGTAACGGCGAATGCGTTCCTGGTTGTCTTTTGTACTGGCGAACAATTCCTGCAGGTACGGATTCTTTTCATCGGTACCGCCGGGCTTCCACAGTACGCCTAAACCATCGTTGTTACGGAACTCAAACGTTGGAAATTTCTTCTGCAGCTCTTCCCACAGACGCCACACACCGTAATCGCCCGACCGCACCGCAATATCATGCAGCAGCACAACTCCGCCAGGCCGTACCTTCGGCAGCCAGTTTTCGAAATCGTGCAGCGCGGCTTCGTAGGAGTGCGAGCCGTCCATATGGAGCAACCCAATGCTGGAATCGGAGAACTGTTTGATGGCATCATCAAANNTGACAGAAACCAAAATAGGAATCGCCATAAAACACGCCGAGTTCAACAATGACCTCAGGCCGTAGAGCGGCAATCAGATCGCACGCAAAGGGCAAATGGCCGGCCCACGGACCCGGCGCTCCGGAGAGGAAAGTCGCTGGACGAAACGTCACAGACGGCTGATCTAAGGTGTTCATATAGCAATCGGCATTGCGGCCGGTACACTGGCCAAACGGCGGAGTGAAAGCGAAAACCGCTCACGCTTACATTTCCGCCAACTACGAAGCTAACACGAAAAGTGTTTGGGAGTGGAAATCCCCCTGTATTCCTACTGGATTTTGGCAGGATATGGCGTACCGTTGTACGCGTGGTCAAAACCTTAGTACTAGTAGCGCGTGATCCTACTCGATAGCAGGCGGTAGCGACCCCACCGGCGGCCGCAAAACCTGCTTCGCCACTTGGTCTAGAAATGTGGCATTGGCGACACTAATCTCTGTGGCGTTCTCACCCTCCAGAACGACGTGGGTGGTAGTGATGCTGCGCAAAATGCCTGTCTGTCCGGCAATCTCCACGTTTTCGCCCACCAGCAAATGCTTCTTCAGATAAAACCCGGCGGTAATATTGCGCACCACGTCGCGTGTCCCAAGCCCAAACGCCAGCCCGAACGCCAAGGCGGCCGCCCCCAAAATGAAGCTGGTGACAATGCGCACCATGTTCGTATCAATCTGCAACTGGCCAATGGCCATCATGCCCACCACAAACATGATCAAACCGGACACCAGTTTGCCCAACGCTGGAGCAAAATCCAGACCGGAGTTGCGCCCGGCCTCCACTACCGTTTCCGAGGCGAACTGCGAGACCGCCGCACCCACAATGAGCAGCAGCAGCGCCGCAATGATATTGGGCAGGTAGGCAAAGAACGCGCCAATGGCACCGGAAATGGCAGTGAGCCCCAAACCGTCTGACGCCGTACGTGCCAGCACAATCAGCGTTAGAAAATAAACGATGCGCGGAATCGTGACATTGAGTTGCTGGCGCAGGCCAACGCGTTGCAGCGTCTTATCAATGCCCGCCTTTTCCATCAAACTGTCAAAGCGAATACGCGTAAGAATGAAACGCAGAACCACTTCAATAATCTTCGCGATGGCCAAGCCCACTACCATCAGTACGATGCCCACCAACACTCGTGGAGCGGCGGCGATGGCCGAATCGGCAAGATTAGTAAACGCGCTGAGGAGTTTTTCCTTCATTTCGATCTGCCTTTTTTGCCATCAACCACGGCAAATAGATGCACTATGATACTAAGGAACTCAAGCAGAATGGCACCGGGCAAACTCCAGGTAAAACGGGCAAACTGCGCGCTGGCGGTACGGCGGTAAATGCGGCGGCGAACGTTCTGCAGAAAACCTGCCGATACGGGCGATTCTAAATCGGCAAGGGCGGCAATCGGAATATCGTCGTTTTCACTCATGCCGATGCCTCCCGTCCGGCACGCGCGCACTGTGCCTCATATTGTTCGCGGAACCATTCGCGCGCTCGCTTGATTTGCATCTTCGCGGCCGAGAGGCCAATGCCTAGGGTGGTGGCCACTTCCTCGTAGGAAAGTTCGTCCATATCGCGCAGCACCAACGGAATGCGCAATTTGGCTGGCATCGCATCCAGCACGCGATGGATGATCTGCTGCTCGCTCACTCGGACTTCAGTGCGGTCGTGCGCGGAAAGCGCTTTGATTTGTTCACTGGATTGCGGGCTATCCTCATCATCTATACTGTTTTCGCCCTTATTCTTGTGTTTCTTTAAATGGTTCAGGCAGTGATTTACTTTGATGACCTGCAGCCAGTGGCGAAAGGACGAACGGCCTTCGAAGTTTTTCATGCCGAAATAAGCTTTCAGGAAGACTTCCTGTGCCAGGTCTTCCGCTACGCTTTCATCTTTCGTGATGTGCCGGCAATCAGCCACGATGCGCCTCTGATTCTGAGCGATCAACTGTTCGAACGCGCGCATATCGCCCGCAGGCGCAGTGCGCGCCCTTTCGAAAAGCGCGTTTTCTTCTTCGTTGGCCGCCAAATGCTGAATCCTCTGGCCGCAGTCCGGCCAAACTTGAGCATAAAACATCGTGCCAAATCGACGCTGAAGTGTTCCTCAAATCATTAAGAGTTGTTTAGGTAGCCAAAAAGTCACAAGCTTTTTTGTCCGTCTGTGACTTTCTCAAAATGAAGGTTGTCTCCCCGTACAACTAACCGAATCCACAGACTATCCTTTGCGGATCGGAGGAGACCTACGCTGGGAGCAATCCTGGCGTAGGTAACAAAAAGACGGATGAAGGTTGCAGCCACTTTGAAGAAGCGAGCCGACGGAGAACGGACGAGAGAAACGCCTAGCCCGGAAACGGGTTTGCGCGATATCACGCAAAAGTTGCTGGCGGGACTAATTGAGAACGAAATCAATTCCGCCTTTATCTTTGTGGCCGTGGCGCGAACCGCCTATCGAGCGGCTCAGTTTTGTGATGGAAATGCGGCGCTGTCGAAAGCAGAGGCGATTTATGCCGAAGCCAGTGAACTGGCACGCGACAGTTGCGGCGAAGGCCAGCCAGCAATCGCAGATCGTTTACGCGAATTGCAGCTGGCCATTGATGCACTGATGAAGGGTGAATCGGAGAAGAGAATTTAAAGCAATCGCAGATAGTTTACGCGAATTGCGGCTGGCGCTTCCGCTGCCCCAAATGGGCGGCGAAGCCGGCCGGCGAAACGGTCCAAAATTGCGAGCCCAAAATAAATTCATAAAGTAATAACCAAGCTCGCAAAGCTGGAAGAAAAAGACGCACGGTAGGCTCGTTTTGGGGGAAGTTAGAATTTCCTACCGTGCGTGATTTTTAATTACTTTCTTTATCGGCCCACTTGCCGGCAACCTTTAGCGTTTTTCTTTCTCATACAGGGCATGCGCTTTTCATCTCCGACGCCATCTCACACGCCTCGCCAATCTGGATCAGTTCGCCCTTGCCGATGCCCGGGCAATTGATGCGTTCCGTCTCCCAATGCAGCCGCTCTTCTACCAATTCCGGCCAAAACGGATAAAGCCGGCACTGCACCGGTTTCACCTCATGGACCGAACACCCGCCCTCCAGCAGAAAATGGCACTGCGATTTGCGCGGTTTCCGTAAGCGCAGCAGTTGCTTGAAGCGCACCACATATTTCTTCTCAAACGCCTTTGCCGATAAACCTGTGTAGAGGGCCATGCGCTGCAAGTCGTTTTCCGTGATGTACACAAATCCTTTGACGTTGCAACACTTCGTACAGCCCGGCTGGCAGGCAAACCGCAAATGCATACTTTGAGTGTAGGACTGAGCCACCTAACGCGGTGCGTTCGCCGGCACGTAAGATATCCTGTCTCAACGGAGGAACACAGCATATGCAAGTACTCGGACTTGCCGACTCAACCCCAAAGCCCACCTCACGCCTCAAGGAATTATTCTGGCCAAATTTAAGTTCGGAACCGAACGCCCAATCAGCATGCGAAAACGCGTCGATCGCCTGCTTCGTCATCGCTGGCCTCACCGCAATTTTTGCCTTGGCCACCACCAAATGGGCGCTCCTCGATGCGGCCCTGTTCCTGATCATCGGTTTGGGTCTAAGAAGGATGTGGCGTCCCTTCGCCTTGGTCGGATTCCTACTTTACCTCCTGGAGCAATTGCTTGTCGTGATTCAAGGCCGATTCCCCGGCGTACTGGCTATTCTTTTTATAGCCATTTTGTTCAATGGCGTCCGCGCGAGCTTCGCTTATTGGCGCATGCGCAAACAGGCCGAGGTAATCGGCCAAGCCGCCGAACATTGCTAGTCTTTCCGGAAAGGAAACTCTCAGATCATTAGCCGAGAGAGTGGACGACCTAGCCCGCTGTCTGTGCCGTCTGTTTTTTCAAGGTGTCAATCTGTTCTTGCGCCAGAATAAACATCAAATAACGATCGTTAAAATGCAGCGTCCCTAACTCCTTCGGAGGAGACACCACTTGCGGACTCTCCAGCGGAAATGGGTCGATAAAATGAATTCCTTTTTCGCGCAGCGCATACTGCCATTCACGTGTTACCCATTCCGACGCAGCCGCTGCCTTTGACCAAAACAGATAGAAGATATCGCTCGTGCTGATATACGCGTAGAGCTTCTTCTCCCAATCATTCCCCGACCGCAATTTATCTACATCCACAAAAATATCAAGGTTCGGCGCACCCTTGGAGATGCCTTGCACACTGCGCAGCACCTCGCCGCGATCAGCGCTAGCGTACGATGCGAACGCCGTCTCGGGCCGGTGTGCTGTCTGATTAAGCTGGCCCTGGGGCGCATCTGTCTGCGCGTGGCCAATGCGGATCCAAAAATCAAGACTCGCAATCAGCAGGCCATTGAGCGTGATTACAACCTTGCCGTCCGCTTCAAACCGTCCCGCTGCACTCGGCTTCAGCCCGCACTCGAAAGACTCGAATGTCTCCTGCCCATTCCAGGTAACCGGCCTCACCGGATCCTGTATATCCAAATCAGCCGCGTAGATCTGCAGCGCCAGCACACTCGATCTCGCGATATTAGCCGTCGCAGTCTCCGCCGCCTTTTGTCCCAGACGCGTCGCCAGCGCATCCACCTTGTCGCGTTGCTTTTTCAAGAAGGCCCAAACATCCAGGGTGAAGGGGCTGCCCGCTGCGATGCGCGGCGGTCCATAAATAGAGAAGAGAACGGGTTCGGGCTTAATTTCTGCCCCGGGTACCAAGGTGACCGGGCCACCACCACGCATGGGGCCAATCGTCGTTTCCTCAACGGTATCCAGAATCTGTTTGGTCCGTCCAGCCTCGGCTTCGACCCGTGCGATTTGCGGACTCAGCGCATTGAACAGGATCGCGCCGACAGAAGTCCGGGCTTCCTGTTGTTGCTGCTGCTGTTG
>PMQB01000178.1:0-3131 GCA_003169195.1 Bryobacterales bacterium | reverse complement strand
CGAGAGCTGTCCTTGCATTTCCTCCCACAGCAGTTTTGCCAGCGCGTCTACCACGCGTTTGCGCAGGTCAGCTTCCGCAGCCGCAGCCCGCGCTCGTTTCAGGTGTAGGTTCTCTTGTGTTTGGTCCAGCATGAGGAACTCGGAAGCACCATTCTATTCCTTTTCAATCGTGCCACTCGGCTGAACAGCATACAATGTCCAAAGCATGCTCTACACGCGCCGCAATGCGCTCCTATCTGCCGTTGCTGCTCGCCTATTCGCCCGAGCAACCCCCGCCTCCTTCACAAAGCTCGACCTCTTTTGCGCCGGCGACCAAGGCGTTCACACCTATCGCATCCCCGCTCTCATCGAAACCCGCAAGGGCACGCTCTTAGCCGTCGCGGACGCCCGTCACGAGAGCAGTCGTGACATGCCCGCCAACATCTCTCTCGTCCTCCGCACAAGTCATGACCGTGGTAACACCTGGTCTCCCACCGCCACTCTCCGAAAGGTCCCCGAGGGCGGAGTCGGAGATGCCTCCCTCCTGATTGACCGCCGGACAGGCCGCGTTTGGTGCTTTCACTCTTATGGACCTCCCGGCATCGGCTTTGGCACGGCACAGCCCGGCGCCCGCACCGGTCCCACCACCTTGCAATGTCACGCCATCTTCACTGATGACGACGGAGTTACTTGGTCAGGCCCGCGCGATTTAACTCCTCAAATTAAGGACCCGGCGTGGCAGGCCCTGTTCTCTACCTCCGGCACCCACATCCAAACCAGCACGGGCCGCTATCTCCTCCCACTTGTGGTTCGCGACGCGCAAGGCACCATCTCCTCCCGCAACGCCTACAGTGACGACGCGGGTCTCACCTGGAAAGTGGGTGGTGCTATCGCCCCAGGCACGGACGAAAGTAAATGTGTCGAACTATCCGAGGGAGTCATCCTCCAGAACATGCGCAACGGTCCAACTCGCGCCATTGCACTGTCAAACGATGGCGGTGTCACCTTCGGTCCAATTACACATGACAACACGCTGATTGATCCGGTATGCAATGCTGCCATTACGCACTACCATCGAAAGCACCACGATCTGCTTATCTTCACGAACGCCGCTAGCGCTAAGCGCGAGAATCTAACCCTTAGACTCAGCGCCGATCAAGGCAAGACTTGGACTCTAGGACGCGTGATTCACGCCGGACCCTCCGCTTATTCCACCGTACTCGCCCTCCGTGATGGCTCCATAGCTATCCTTTATGAATGCGGCGACACCTCGGCCTATTCCAAAATCACCTTCGAACGCTTCCCCCTGCCAACGGCAACAAGTCATTCGATAGGTTTATAGCGTTTCGCGAGCAAGCCTGTCGCGAGATCAAGATCGATATCCGCGACGAGCAACCCTTCTTTCCCATAGGGCTGATAACAGAGCAACGTTCCATCGGGATTGACGATAGCAGAGGTCGTGGCTGAGCCAGTGCTTGCGAAATTGACCGTAGCCACATAGCAAGTATTCTCCGCAGCGCGGCACAAAATAGCTTTCTCGTGAAACGAATTCGCCGGATCTGCAAAAGTTGAAGGCGCATAACTCCCGGGTTCCGCGGCGTGAAACTGCGGATGAAAAACGATCTCCGCCCCATGGCGCGCCGCCCAGCGCACCGTCTCCGGATAGCGCCAACCCTCATGGCAAATCACAATCCCGAACGTCAGTCGGCCACTTTGGAAAACACGCCTCCCACAGCCGAATGCATAGGTGCCCTCCTCCGATGGATCCAGTTGCAACTTGTCTTGAAAACCGTCAATGGAGCCGTCTTTTCGGATGACCAACGCACTCGCCAGCAAATCGGAACCTACCAATCGTTCCGTTCCCAGTACAACGGCAACGCCAACCTTCTCTGCCGCTTTCGCGACGCTAGACCACGCTCTTTCCAGAAACGCACCGTCGGGTGGTGGCATCGGCTTTCCCGGTTGCCGATACCCCGGTACGAAGCACTCCGGAAAGCACACTATCTCCGCTTGCGCGTGGGCCGCCTGCGCGACAGCATCTTCCGCTAACGCGATGGATTCATCCGGGTTAGCCGGAAATCTCACGTTCGCCAATGCAATCTTGACAGGGTTCATCTATAATCGCGCAAGCCTTGTTTGAGAGTCGCCAAACTGCTCCAGCTTCAGCCCAAACCGATCCATCAGAGACAAATACAAACTACACATCTTGCGATTGTCTTCGCCGTCATTGAGATAGTTCAGCGACCGCCCAGTCTCAAGCGTCCCTCCCAACCCGCCAGCCAAAATCAATGGCAATCGGAAGTTATCATGCTTGCGGCCGATCCAAAGATTTGAAAGGAACATCAGGCAAGTGTTGTCCAACACCGTGCCTTCTCCTTCTTTCATACTGTCTAACTTCGAAGCCAGATACGCGTACTGACTCACATGGAACCGGGCAATCCGTTCATAGCCATCGGAGTTGTTGTTATGCGACGCGGCATGGTGCCCGTCCTTCACATCCAGGAACGGATAATACATCGCCGAAAGATCGCGCGAAATAATCAGCGACGCCACGCGCGTTTTGTTCGTCTGGAACGCGATGGCAATAATGTCACACATTAACTTAGCGTGATCGCGGAGATCCTCCGGCAAGCCATTCGCAGGCCGGTCCATCTTGGCGGCAATGGTATTATTTGCCTTGGCCGCATCCTCCGCCTCAGTCTTGCCTTTGCGCATCCCCTCTACGCGTTTCTCCACTTCGCGCACGCTAGTCAGGTATTCATCCAACTTTCCCTTGTCAGTCGCACTCACTCTCTTCGACAGGGCCTGCGCGCGATCTTTCACGCGATCCAGAATGCTCAGATTCAACAAACTTCCACGGTTATCAAACAGGTTGTCCCAAGCGAGCGACGGATAAACTTCTACCGGCACGGGCGAATCAGGGCTCTGCCATGAGATATGCGAGCTATAGGCCATCGAGAAGTTCGTCTCGTGATAGCCAGTCATAGGCTGCTCGCACGCCAACACAATGCTTGATTGCGGCGTATCTTCTCCAACGTGGTTGGCAATCCGCTGGTCAACGCTAATGCCCGAGTGGATGATCGCTCCCTTCGAGATATGCGCACCTGATAACAAGCTACCTGTTTGCGCAGGATGAATGCCTTGTCCGGTCA
>PMQB01000344.1 GCA_003169195.1 Bryobacterales bacterium | reverse complement strand
CCTCGCCAACATGAGTCACGAAATTCGTACTCCCATGAACGGAGTCATCGGCATGACGGATTTGGCGCTCGATACACAACTCACCGCGCAACAGCGCGAATACCTCGACACCGTCAAGATGTCAGCCGACTTGATGCTCACTGTCATCAACGATATTCTTGATTTCTCCAAGATTGAAGCCGGCCGTCTCGAACTCGATCCAACTTGTTTCAATGTCCGCGATCTTGTGGAAGAGAGCGTTAAGGTAATGGCGGTTAAAGCCCATCAGAAGAAACTGGAACTGACCGGCAACAGCCAACCCAACGTGCCCGAGTTCGTTGTCG
This sequence comes from Bryobacterales bacterium, assembly GCA_003169195.1. Classification (GTDB taxonomy): domain Bacteria; phylum Acidobacteriota; class Terriglobia; order Bryobacterales; family Bryobacteraceae; genus Bog-105. The sequence goes on along the minus strand of PMQB01000344.1, from coordinate 13,839 downwards.
GCGATGGCAACCGTTTGCGCCAAGTTCTGGTCAATCTGCTGAACAATGCCATCAAGTTTACGGCCGACGGGGAAGTTGCGCTGGATGTCATCCTCGACAAACAAGAAGATCAGGATCTAACGCTACATTTCGTCGTCCGCGATACGGGTATCGGAATCGCATCCGACAAGCAACAACGAATCTTCGAAGCCTTTGCGCAAGCCGATGGCTCAACGACTCGCAAATTCGGCGGTACCGGACTCGGGCTAGCGATTTCAGAGAGGCTTGTCAAAGCGATGGGAGGAAGAATTTGGGTCGAGAGCGAGATAGGCAGAGGCAGCGAGTTTCACTTTACCGTCGCACTTCAATCCGCGATCGACGTCCCCGAGAAAACACAACCATACCGTGATTCGCTCGAAGGTATCTCCGTACTGGTCGTCGATGATAACCCCACCAACCGTCTAATGCTCGAAGAGTTGCTGAAAACTTGGGGAATGCTCCCCGCGTCAGCCTCCAGCGCCGCCGAAGCCTTGGGGCTTATGAACGCACGAAATGCGGAAAGCCAACCGTTCCAGTTAGTCCTCACAGATCTCCACATGCCTGAAGTCGACGGGTTCGGCCTGGTCGAAAAAATACGCGGCGGCTCTCAGCAAATGCGCGACGTGGTCGTACTCATATTAACTTCGGGCGAATATCGAGGCGACCTCGCGCGCGCGCACGAGATGGGCATAGCCGCTTACCTGACGAAACCCATTCGCCGCGCTGATCTTTATGCTGCTGTTTCGGCCGCTCTCGCTACGAACCGATCTCTAGCAAACCCGCCTAAGGCCGCACAACCTCAGATGCCGCGTCCCGCGCGTTCTGCCATACGCCAGAGCTCCGAACATCTTCGCATTCTGCTAGCCGAAGACAATCCGGTCAACCAGTTGGTCGCCTGTGGAATCCTCCGCAAAGCGGGCCACACGGTCGAAGTCGCCCAAGATGGTCGGGAGGTGCCTGTCAAGTTGGCTGCTCAGACATTTGACGTCGTACTCATGGACATCCAAATGCCCGGCATGGACGGCTTTGAAGCCACGGCCGCCGTACGCGAAATGGAGCGCCACACTGGAGCGCACATCCCCATCATAGCCATGACCGCTCACGCTATGGCTGGCTACAAAGAACGCTGCCTCGCCGCCGGAATGGACGGTTATCTTACCAAACCCATTCGCTACCAGCTCTTGCTGAAAGCCTTGGAGGAGATTCGCACCACGGTCGCGGCTTAGCCAAGTCAACGGGTCTGTTCCAGCGCCAGCACCGCATAACCCGTTGCCGCGTCCGTCATAAACTTACCCACATCCGTCTTCAAATCCCGCTTTTTATTCAACGAGTACGTGCGCCAAGAACCATCTTCCTTGTTCTGGTGCTGTTCCAGCCAAGTGCGCCCCATCTTCCAAGCATCCTCTTGACGTCGATCATGCCCATGCCCCAACGCCAACGTCGCCAGCGCCGTCGCATAGCCATCGCTCGCGTTATCCTGCGTAGTGTGATCCGATCGCTCCCACGCCCCAAGCGTGGATAAATTCCAGCCACCGTCCTTCTGCTGCTGCTTTCGCACTGCTGCCACTAAATCCTTCTTCTCTCCGCGCGAGAGAATCCCGGGGAACTTTTCCGAAGCCCAAAGCAGAACCATTTTGTTCAATAAAGTCTGACTCGCATACTCTCGTCGCAGGTACGCTCGCAGCAATCGCAAATTCGCCTGAACCGCCCGGTCTCGTCGATAATGCTCCGGTGCCCACCCAACCGCCAATGCCATAAACGTGGCACCCTGATATTGCGAATCACCCGCCTCCCACGGAGCCAGATGAAACACCTGCCAATCCCAGGCACCCGCATGCTCCCCGCTTTTGAGTTGCAATGCCCACGCCGCGTCGAAGGCCTTGCGCGCCAACGGGTCCAGCCTCTTTTGATCCGCTGAACTGCTCGCCAGAACTAGCGCATTGAGAACCGATTCCGTCGCTCGCGACTCACGCGATTTCCCCGGTCCGCTTTTCGCATCCAGATAATACGGCTGCACCTCCGACCACAAACGCACTCGCTTCTTCACATGCCCTAAAGCAGCACTCTGCGCACCCGGCACACCCTTCTCCGCCAACGCGGCACTCAGCTTCGAACGCGACAACACATACGGCAGAATCGTGTGGCACGAAACGCAAACCGTGTCATGATCGCGCTTCGAATTCGGCCAACTCTCCCACCACGTCGCGCGCTGGTCTAGATACTGCGCAGCCGCGCTAGGGCTCCACGTCTCCACCGCACTCGCACGCGCAGCAAAAGCATCAAGTCCGCCCATCACCATCAAGATCATCAGAACCGCGAGCGCCCGACTCGCACCGATCGCGCAGTTAATAAAACCAGCAGAGCCGCTAATTCTCATTCCACTATGATAAGTCCCAATCGCATCAACTCGCCCAAAAAAACGCCGTCGGCAACTTGTGAGTTTCACTCAAACTGAACTCCCTCTTCCGAAATCCGGTTTCCCACTTAGGCAGTCTGATTTAATAGCACTGTACACACATGTCATCGAATATAGTCCCCATCACCGTTGCACATGGCGACGGCATCGGCCCGGAAATCATGGCCGCTTCTCTCCACATCATGAAGGCCGCCGGCGCCCGAATTCAGGAAGAAACCATCGAAATTGGCGAAAAAGTCTATCTGCGCGGCATCAACGCCGGCATTGAACCGAGTTCCTGGGAATCTCTGCGCCGAACCAAGGTCTTCTTTAAAGCCCCCATCACCACTCCCCAAGGCGGCGGCTTCAAGTCACTCAACGTCACCACCCGCAAGACCCTCGGCCTCTACGCCAACATTCGCCCTTGCGTTTCCTACCATCCTTACGTCCAAACCAAACACCCCGGCATGGACATCGTCATCGTTCGCGAAAACGAAGAAGATCTCTATGCGGGCATCGAACACCGGCAAACCGATGAAGTCTACCAGTGCCTCAAACTCATCTCACGTCCTGGCACTGAAAAAATCGTCCGCTACGCCTTCGAGTACGCGCGCCAGAACAACCGCAAAAAAGTAACCTGCTTCGCCAAAGACAACATCATGAAGTTCACCGACGGCCTATTCCACAAGGTCTTCGATGAAATCGGCGCCGAATACCCCGAGTTCGAAAAAGAATTCTGGATCGTTGATATTGGCGCCGCCAAGATGGCCGATACTCCCGAAGCTTTCGACGTCATCGTCATGCCCAACCTCTATGGCGATATCCTCTCCGATGTCGCCGCCCAAATCGCTGGTTCGGTCGGCCTCGCCGGCTCAGCCAACATCGGCGACCGTTGCGCTATGTTCGAAGCGATTCACGGCTCAGCACCGCGCCGCGCTGGTCAAAATCTCGCCAACCCCTCGGGCCTCCTCCTCGGCGGCGTTCTCATGCTTGTCCACATCGGCCAGCCCGATGTCGCCGAACTTGTCCACAATGCCTGGCTTCGCACTCTCGAAGAAGGCGTCCACACCTACGACATTTTTAAGGAAGGCGTCAGCAAACAGAAGGTCGGTACCAAAGAATTTGCCGAAGCCGTCGTCGCTAACATGGGCAAGAAGCCCCAGCAACTCAAAGCCGTCACCTATTCCCGCGAACCCAACAAAGCACTTAATCAAACACTCAAAGTGCACGCCCCGCAGAAGAAGGAACTCATCGGAGTCGATGTATTCTTCGATTCCAAAGACCGCAACCCCATCGAGTTCGGCAAAAAAGTCGAGACCTTCAATGGCGGTGGCCTCAAGATGTTCGCCCTTTCCAATCGCGGCACCAAAGTCTATCCGAACGGTTTCGAAGAAACCTTCTGTACCGACCACTGGCGCGCCCGCTTCATGAGCGAAACGCAAGGCGCCGCTATTTCGCACGAGCAAATCGTAAGTCTTCTCGATCGCACCGGCAAAGCCAATCTCGATTTCATCAAGATTGAGAACCTCTATACCTTTGACGGCCAAAAGGGCTTCGTTTCCGAAGGCGAATAAGTCGATTCAATCTCGATACCAAAATGAGCAGTAGCGGTCAAGCATTGCCATCGTCCGACAAGCCTCTGGTTGGCGTGATCATGGGCAGTAAGTCAGATTGGGAGACCATCTCCCGCACTAGTGACATGTTAGAAGCCTTGGGCATCCCACATGAGTGCACCATTGTCTCCGCTCATCGCACGCCCGATTGGATGGCTGATTACGCCAAAACCGCCGTATCCCGCGGCTTGGAAGTCATCATCGCCGCAGCAGGTGGGGCAGCCCACTTGCCCGGGATGGTGGCCGCTCATACACCGCTACCCGTCTTAGGAGTTCCCATTCGCAGCAGCATGTTGAACGGCATTGACTCACTTCTATCCATCGTTCAAATGCCTGCGGGTGTACCGGTCGGCACACTCGCTATCGGCCCTCCCGGCGCAGCCAACGCAGCCCTTCTCGCCGCCGCCATTCTTGGCCTCAAGTATCCAGCCGTCCGCACTCGCCTCGAGTCATACCGCAAGCAGCAAACCGAAACCGTGCTCGGAGATCGCAACCTTTGAAGCCCATCCTGCCCGGTAGCGCCATCGGTGTTCTTGGCAGTGGGCAACTTGGACGCATGTTCGCCATCGCGGCTCGTCGTATGGGCTATCGCGTGCACACTCTCTCGCCAGATGAAGACACACCCACTGGCCAAGTCGCCGATCTCGAAGTCAACGCTCCCTACGAAGACCTTGATGCCATTGCAAAGTTTGCGTCTGCAGTGTCAGTAGTAACTTTCGAGTTTGAAAACGTTCCTGCCGATACAGTTGCTGCTGCTGAACGCTGCGCGCCCGTCCGTCCCGCTGGCCACATCCTTCACACCACACAACATCGCCTACGCGAAAAAACGTTTCTCCAAAGCGCCGGCCTCCCCATCACACCCTTTCGCCGCGTCGCCAGCCTCGACGTTCTCGCCAAAGCAGCCTCCGAGATTGGTCTCCCCGCCATTCTCAAAACCGCCGACTTTGGTTACGACGGCAAAGGTCAACACCGCATCACAACGCCTGTCGATTTCCGCGCCGCTTGGGAAACTGTCTCCCACGCTGAATCCGTCCTCGAAGCCTTCGTTGATTTCGACCGCGAAATCTCCGTCGTCGCCGCACGCTCGGCCGAGGGCGCTTTCATCCACTACGGTGCCATCGAAAACCAACACCGCAACGGCATCCTTCACATCTCGCTCGCGCCCGCCCGCGTTCCGGATTCCATCACTCGCGCCGCGGTCGATATCACACGCACTGTTCTCGAAACCCTTGATGTTGTCGGTGTCCTCTGTGTCGAGTTTTTTGTCACTAAAGACGGCCGCCTGCTCATCAACGAACTAGCCCCTCGGCCCCACAACTCCGGCCATTTCACTTTCGACGCCAGCGTCACCAGTCAGTTCGAACAGCAATTACGCGCCGTCTGCGGCCTTCCACTCGGATCTCCCGCCCAGCTCTCCCCCGCAGCTATGATCAACTTGCTGGGCGATCAATGGGCGCAGGGCGAACCAAATTGGGCCGCCGCTACCGCCATCCCTAACGTCAAACTGCACCTCTACGGCAAACTGGCCCCGCGCCCAGGCCGCAAAATGGGCCATCTCACCGCACTCGCACCCACTGTCGAACAAGCCCTTGCCGACGCCACCCGGTCTTTCCAAGCCCTTTAACTCCACCCCGTGGTTACAACTCAAAGTGCAGCGGATCCCTCAAATTCTGCAATTCCCGGTAGTAATACAACGCAGCCGGCCGCCGCCCCCTCACTCTCAACGTCATCAAAAACTCAATCTCTTCCTCCGTCACATCTCCACTCAACGATTTGTCCCGTAAGAACTGCTTCAGCCCTTCTTCCACCACATTCGCTTCTTGCGGCTGCTGTTCTACAAATTCGAATCGCCGAATCCTTCCAGGCGCGAGTTGACTGTCCAGCCGAACCTCCATCCGGAAAGATTTCAGGTCAATGGCCCACGAATCGATCATGGGATCGAGAAACGAAATGCAATTCTTGAGCGAGACATTGAACGTATCCGCTTTGAGGATCTCCAAAATCGCTGCACGCATCTGCTTCTGACTCCGCCCGCTCAGTTGTGCCATCAAACGCAGCCACTCTTCGCTTTGCACCTCTTCTTTAGCCACGCTCTGCGCCACATCAAGCAGCGTTTGTGTCACCAGCCGTTCCAACACACCAAAAGGTTCTTTCTCGAAAATGCGTCGCACCTCTGCGCGGATGCCCGCCCTGCATTTGCGCAGCACCAAATCGCGAGAGTCTTTGAAAAGCGGATCAGTCGGCTCAGTCACACGCTTTTTCAACTCATCCCGTCGCTGCGTTTTCGCTAATCGCAACAATTCCTCCGCAGGAAGCTTCAGAAATCCGCTCACCTTCTGGTAGATGTCCGTGCGTCCCGGCGCGGGCGGAGCCTTTTTCCCGCTTAAGAGCTGTGAAACATATGATTCAGTCACGTTTATCGCACTCGCCAAGTCTCTCTGCTCGATCCCCAACTCCCGTAAACGTAATCTGATCATTAACGCAACATCCACAGTAGGCTCCGTTTGCCTCACTTAACCATACTTGGTTAAGTGAAAGTCGATTATCACACGCAGATCGCTTGACAAGCAAGCGCAATTAACCAATAATAGTAAATGTCTGAGCGCTTTTGCCCACCCGCGGATCGTCTGAGCTAAGTCAAGCCGATCTGACAGTCTCCCCTTAGGCCCGACTTAAAGCTGTCGATTGACATCCATCAACGTCAAATTTACGAATGAGGAAGTGGAACTGCTCGCCAGTCTTGCATCCGATCAAATCTTCCGCCGCGAATTCATTGATCCGAAAGTGCCTGGTCACCGCGCGAATCCCGGGGCCTTGCGCCTGGGCAAACAACTAGTGGAGAGGCTGCAAGGCATAGCAAATCAATCAGGCCTACGACATCCCTTAAAAAAGGCCGCTCACTCGACAAAGCGGGCCGCCCGCGCTGCTCGCAAGAAGGACGCGCGCTGAGCACAGTTTTTTCGACAACAACTTAATTGAAAGGTTAAACATATGAACATTAGACCCCTATACGACCGCATCGTCGTCAAGCGCATCGAAGAGCAGGAAACCAGCCGCAACGGCATCATCATTCCCGACTCCGCCAAAGAAAAACCGCAGGAAGGTGAAGTCATGGCCATCGGGCATGGCAAACGTCAGGAAGATGGCACACTCGTTCCGCTCGATGTGAAAGTCGGCGACCGCATCCTCTTCGGCAAATATTCCGGCACCGAAACCAAATTGGTCGGTACCGAATATCTCATCATGCGTGAAGACGACGTCCTAGGCATTCTCAGCGGCGCCACCAATGGCGCGGCCAAGTAAATAAAAAGAACAAAGAAAACAAAATGGCAAAACAAATCATTTATAGCGATCAATCCCGCCAGGCCATCCTGCGCGGTGTCAACCAACTGGCCGATGCGGTCAAGGTCACTCTAGGACCACGCGGACGCAATGTCGTTCTCGAGAAAAAGTTCGGCGGCCCCACCATCACGAAAGACGGTGTCACCGTGGCGAAGGAGATCGAACTTAAAGATCCGATCGAAAACATGGGCGCACAAATGGTGAAGGAAGTCGCATCCAAAACCTCCGATGTGGCTGGTGATGGTACTACTACCGCCACCATTCTCGCCCAAGCGATTTTCCGCGAAGGCGTCAAGGCCGTTACGGCAGGCGCGAACCCGATGGCCATCAAACGTGGCATCGATAAAGCGGTCGACATCATTGTCGAAGAAATCAAGAAAATCTCCAAACCGGTCTCGGGTGATATGATCGCCCAAGTCGGCCGCATCTCCGCCAACAGCGATTCCACCATCGGTGACGTCATTGCCGAAGCTATGAAAAAAGTAGGCAAAGATGGCGTTATCACCGTCGAAGAATCCAAAACCATGACCACCGAACTGGCAACAGTCGATGGCATGCAGTTCGACCGCGGCTATCTCTCTCCTTATTTCGTCAGTGATCCCGAGCGCATGGAATGCGTTCTCGAAGATCCCTACATCCTGATTCACGAGAAGAAAATCGCCAGCATGAAAGACGTGCTTCCTTTGCTCGAGCAAATTGCCCGTGCAGGCAAGCCCCTTCTGATCGTCTCCGAAGATATCGAAGGCGAAGCGCTCGCTACCCTCGTCGTCAACAAACTCCGCGGCACCATCAACGTTTGCGCCGTGAAAGCACCAGGCTTCGGCGATCGTCGCAAAGCCATGTTAGATGACATTGCCGTCCTCACCGGTGGCACTTCCATCATGGAAGAAACCGGCATGAAACTCGAAGGCGTTCAATTGTCCGATCTCGGCCGCGCTAAACGCGTCACTGTCGACAAAGACATGACCACGATCATCGACGGCGCCGGCGTTCAAAAGAACATCGAAGGCCGCATCAAACAGCTCCGTACGCAAATCGACGAAACCACCTCCGATTACGATCGCGAGAAACTCCAGGAACGCCTCGCCAAACTAGCCGGTGGCGTTGCCATCATCAAGGTCGGTGCTGCTACCGAAACTGAGATGAAAGAAAAGAAAGCCCGCGTNNGAAGATGCTCTGCATGCTACCCGCGCCGCTGTAGAAGAAGGCATCGTCCCCGGTGGCGGCGTAGCCCTCCTACGCGCCTCCCTCGCACTCGCAGACCTCAAGCTCGATGTCGATGAACAGTTCGGCGTCAACATTGTGAAACGCGCCTGCGAAGAACCCGTCCGTCAGATTGTTCATAACTGCGGCACTGAAGGTGCCGTCGTTGTCGAACACATCAAGGGCCAAAAAGACCCCAACTACGGCTTCAACGCCACTACCGAACAATACGAAGACCTAGTAAAGGCCGGCGTCATTGATCCTACAAAGGTCACTCGCTCAGCCCTGCAAAACGCCGCCTCCATCGCGTCGCTCATGCTCACTACGGAAGCGCTCATCTGCAGCGTTCCCGACGAAGTAGAAGCTTAACTCATAACTCGGCGGCCACAATCATGAATGATTCTAGAACAGCTTCGCTCTCCGCTCGGTGCCCACACTGCCGGTCCATGGACCTCAGGAGTGTGGGCATCCGCAACGGCCTTGAAAAAGCGTTTCACTGGCTCTTGCAACCTTACCGCTGCTGTCTTTGTGGCCGCCATTTCTTCCTGTTCCGCTGGCAAACCGCAGCGGAAGACGCCGCATAATCACCTTCAGAAAATGATCTTCAACGCCAACTGAATATTCCGCGGCTCGCCAAACCCTAATCCAGGCGCCGAACTCGCATTCTTCGTCTGCGTCAACTCTCCAAACGAAGAACTCGTAAACGTAGTCGTCGGGTTCGCCCAATTCGTCCGATTGAACAAATTGAAAACCTCCACTCGGAACTGGCCGTGAACTCTCTCGGCGATTGGAATATTCTTAAACAGCGAGAAATCCACCGCTCCAAACCCAGGCCCGTAAAGCACATCCCGTCCCAAATTCCCGTAGGTGCCTGCCGCAGGTTTCCCAAACGCCGCCGGATTGAAATACTGAACCGCCAGCGTTCCGGTCAAAGTCGGAACATTCAGATACGGATTACCAGTCAAATTCGCCCGGTCCTTATTCTCGCTCGTTGCACTAACGTTCGTCCCCGCCAAGATGTTCAGCGGATTCCCCGAAGTAAATGTAATCAGCGAATTGACCTGCCAGCCGCTCGTCACCGCCGGCACAAAATGTGTCTTCGGCACCGAATAACTCACATAACTCGTCGTATAGTACTGCGTGTCGAACGTGCTCGACCCCCAGTCACCGCGCAAGTTATAGCTATTCTCCGGCGAAGTCACACTCGAAGCATCGTCCAATGCATGGCCCCATGTGAAGTTCACGTTGGCTGTCAGCCCATGCCAAACTTGCTGGTGCAAACTCACTTGCATCGAATTGAAGCTGGAATCGGCTGACGAACTCAACTGATTAATCGCGCCCAGTGTCGGATAAAGGAACCGGTACGGCCGCAAACCACCCACCAGCTGATTGATATCCAGAATGTCGGCCAGCTTGCGCCCTTCGCTACCCACATAGCCGACCTGAAACAGCGTCGACTTTGTGAGTTGCCGCTGAATATTCAGATTAAAATTCAACACATGCGGCATCGTGAAATTCGGATTCACGGAAAAAGCTCCGAAAGGAGGCGTCGCCGCTGCCGCTCCAAACACCGGCACTCCCGACACGAACGTCACCTTCGTCGCGGACAGCGTATAGACTGGGCTCGCGCCGGTCGGATTGTACGCTGCTCCATTCGCGCCACCGTTACCAACACCACCCGCCGCCGTAAATTCACTTACCGCGGGTACGTCGTAGAAAACTCCGAAACCACCACGAATCACCCACTTGCCGCCACGTTCAGGCGTGTAGGCAAACCCCATGCGCGGTGCAAAATTCAGCTTGCTCGGGTTATACAGCGGACTCGTCACGAATCCTGTGGAAGGCAAGAAGTTATAGAGCAACCCACTGGTATGCGGCGCACCTTCATACGTGTAACGTACGCCATAATTCACGGAAAGCTGCTGATTCACCTGGAACGTATCATGCGCCCACCCGTCATACGAGTTCACGAGATAGCTGCGTTCCGGGTCTCCGCGCACAATCGTCGCACCACTCGAATTCGATGGCTCACCCGCCAGAAAATCAGCCAGTGACTTCAGAGCCGAAGGCACCGTAGAGTCCGAAGCCCAGGGTCCGCGGCTGCCGTCAAACGAAAACGATCCCCGCGAATTACTAAAGTAAGCCACATCTACATTGGCATGCCGGTATTCCCCGCCGAACTTGAATTGGTGACGCCCCAACGTGTAAGAGAGATTATCCGTCACGTGTCCCACCACGTCCGTCCGACCCAGCGGCGGCGTAGCGCCCACATAATCAAATCCACTAATCTTGATCGTGGGTGTTCCCGAAACCGACGAGCCCGTATTCAGCCCGAGCGCCGCCGGATTCGCACTTGTATTCACATCGTCAAACGTCTGCAGAAAGTAATTCGTACCGAGCGTCACTTGGTTCACCAATTTGGGCGACCAGATATCGTTCTCCACTACCGAGAAGTTATGCACGTGCATCGGCGCTTCCTGGAAGTAGTCATGGAAATTTGAACCCACGTCGGCAATCTGTGTCCCCGTACCTCCCAAGTAGCGAACCGCGAGCGTATGATTGTCACTGAAGCGGTGATCTACTTTCACAATGCCGTTGTAGCTGTTGTAGGTATTTAGCGAGTTAGCTAAGTAGTTATTGGCCGTTGCAGGCCCAGTCAAAGCGTTCGCCGGAAAAAGAGTCAGCAGATTCAGTGCAACCGGATTTACCGGCACACCATACTTCTGCAACACCCCTTGGCCTGCCGTAACCCACGCTGCCGACGGCGCCGTGTCTAAAATCGACAATCCTGCCACCGCTAATTGCACTTCGCCTGTCAAAAAGAAAAATGTCTTGTTCTTGATAATCGGTCCGCCCGCTGCAAAACCAAATTGGTTATTGCGAATCTCCTGCTTTGGGCTGCTAGCCGTCTGCACCGGAGACCTTGTCGCGAGCGCCTCGTTCCGATCAAAGAAAAACAAACTGCCATGTAGTGAGTTGGTCCCCGATTTGATCACCATCTGCACCGCACCGCCGGCGTTCCGTCCCGCATCCGCGCTCGCATTCGTCTCAATCGAGAACTCGTCCAGCGCCTCAATTGGCACCAGCGCGCCCGCAATGCCCGAAACTCCGCCTTGATTCACTGCCACCGCGTTTGAGTACGCGTCATTGTTGTCCGCGCCATCAATTTGGAAGTTCTTGCCATTCGTCCGCATGCCGTTCACCGATGTGCCCGAGGGCGTAACTCCCGGCGACAACTTCACCATCTGCGTAAAATCGCGTCCGTTCATCGGCATCTCTTGCACCGACTTGTCATCCACCACCGCTACCAGTGCGCTTGAGGTTGTCTCAATCGCAGCCGCCGTAGCCGACACTTCCACTTGCGATTGTTGTTTGGCTATACCTAACTGCACCGGAAGATTCGTTGTCTTGGCGACAGCAATTTCGATGCCGGTGATTTTCCTTACTTCAAACCCCGGCAAACTGACAGTCGCCTCATACATCCCAACCGGCAATTCTGCAACGAAGAAATCTCCATTGCCGCTAGTCAGTGTCGAGCGGCTCAATCCCGTTGATGGACTTTCTACCTTAACCGCTGCGCCGACAATGGCCGCACCACTGGCGTCAGTAACCACGCCTGCCAAATCCCCGCGAAACGTCTGCGCAAAAACGCCAGCGCTCAGCACTGCAAACAGTAATGCAAATCGAACGTGCAACACACAATCCTCCCCAAAGGACTTACTTGTCAAGATTCAACTGGAATGAACCGACGTGGGAGGCAACAACGGGCACAAGACAGGAAATGCCGCGGAGTGTTTCCAGATTCGATGAGAGTACCGCGAACTTACTCCCTTTGTCAATTGATAAATAGTGCAAAGGATTTTGGGAACTCGATATGCTGTATAAATCATGAAAACATCGTTACTCGCTCTATGCCTGCTCCTTCCCCTTGTCGCGCAGGAACGGGTAGATGAAGTCACCGACGCTAAAATGCGCAGCGAAGAGCTGGAGCATTCGCAAATCATGCATACACTGCATATGCTGACCGATCGCTACGGCCCGCGCGTCACCGGAACGCCGAATCACGAAATGGCCGCCAAATGGGCAGCGGCGGAAATGACCAAGTGGGGTCTCAAGAACGCTCACCTGGAAGCGTGGGAGTTCGGTCATCCTGGCTGGCTCAACGAATCCGCCACCGGCCACCTCGATGCGCCGGTCCACGAAAATATCAAATTCGAAGTTCTCGCTTGGACTCCGTCTACCGCGGGAAAAGTAGTTGCCTCTGCCGTTCAGATTGTGCCCCCGCAAGGTCCAATGCCAGCCGAAGCGCCAGTCACTGCTAATGGCGCAACACGCAGTGGTGGTGCAGGCGCAGGCGCGCCCGGCCGCTTTCCCGCAGGCCGCCTCGGTCCGCTCAAAACCGAATTCGATCAATGGATCGCCGAAACCCAATCCAAAGTCAAGGGCAAGATTGTCCTCATCGGCAAGGCGGCGGTAATCCCCGTCAGCTTCAACCCCCTCGCAACTCGTCGTCCCGATGACCAGGTCAAAGCCCAGTTCGATCCCATTCATCCGTCTGGAGGTGGCGGCTATGGTCGTGGCGGCACACCTCCGCCCACTGACCCAACTCGTTACTCTCTCAACGAAGCGAACGCCAAAGTCGACGCTATGCTCGTCGCTGGCGGTGCAGCCGTCCGCGTTAACGATGCCGCCCGCGCCGATGGCATCATCGTGGCCCAACAACACCGCGGCTACGATCCCGCCACCGCTGTTCCCACCGTCATTCTCCGCAACGACGACTTCGGCCGCATCGAACGCATCCTTGCCGATGGCGAAGAAGTCAAACTCGATTTCGAAATCACCAACCACCTCTACCCAGAAGGCAAAACGAGTTACAACACGATCGCCGAAATCCCCGGCTCCGATAAAGCCTCCGAAGTAGTTATGCTCGGAGGTCATCTTGATTCCTGGCACGGCGGCACCGGCGCCACCGACAACGGGGCAGGCGCGGCGGTAGCCATGGAAGTGATGCGCATCCTGAAGGCGCTGGACGTGAAGCCGCGCCGCACGATTCGCATTGCGCTGTGGACTGGCGAGGAAGAGGGCATCTTCGGCTCCAAGGGCTACTGCACAGAACACTTCGGTTCAGCCAAGCTTTCCACTGCGCCAGACCAGGCAGCGCTGCCCGAGTTCATGCGCCGCGCCGTGGGGCCGCTGGAAGTGAAACCGGAGCAAAAGCTCGTCTCCGGCTACTTCAACGTGGACAACGGCTCGGGAAAAATTCGCGGC
>PMQB01000131.1 GCA_003169195.1 Bryobacterales bacterium | reverse complement strand
GACGGAGATTGGGGAATTGGGTGGCGATTTGTTAAGTGTTTGATTATGGGAGGGTTAAATGGGAAAAATAAATCTGCATTCGTTGTGATCGCGATTTTCGGGGTTATAAAAGTGGTGGAGGTGGTTCTGGAAAAGGGTAAGCGACGCGTGCTTACTCCCTCCTACCTAGGGAATTACAGCCAAGAACGCGACTAACTCCGCAATCCTATGAGAATCGGTTCGCTCTAACAGTATTCGGATCTGTGTGGGGGCGGTATTAAGGCTGGAGTTTCGCTTGGCGACGATTTCGCTTGGCTACATTCGCGCGACGAGGTAGAGGCCACCTCGGCTTCTGCGCGAGTACAATCCAACGCCAGTTCAAAAGGATTCTCTTGGGTCACGGCCACAGGGACTATCTGGACGAGCCAATGTCGGGCCAGTCGCATCGTGCCGTGGCGGCGGCTGCGACCCAAGTTGTGAAGACGAACTGTCTCTTCGTTGCAAAGCGTGACAACGTGGCTTTGGTTACTCAGGCTCAACACATGCCCATTTTCTAGTAAGGTGACCGCTGCCTTAGAGAAGAACTTCACNNTGCGGGCATCATTGGTTTGAGCTGCTTCGCAACGGCGCGCCGACAGCGCTGCGTTAGGAAGATAATCTGCCCAGGCGCCCCAGTTGAAGTGCTCTGAAGGAAAGCGGCGGAGTACGGTTATAAACCGGCGCAAATGGCAGCTTCGGCCTAAGCTCTAGCGTCCAGAAGAACCAAAACCGCCTTCGCCGCGAACGGAATCGGCCAAGGTGGTTTCGTCCCAGGTGACAGCTTCGTATTTGCTGACTACCATTTGCGCAATGCGGTCGCCTTCTTTGATTTCGTAAGGCACTTTTCCAAGATTGAGCAGAATCACTTTGAGTTCGCCGCGATAACCAGGATCAATGGTGGCAGGCGAGTTAGCCAAGGTGACGGCGTATTTCAGGGCGAGTCCGCTGCGGGGGCGCAATTGCACTTCGTAGCCGGGCGGAATTTCGAAAGCCAAGCCAGTGGCGACGGCGAGCGGGATGTTGGGGATGAGTACCGCGCCTTCGATACTGCGCACATCAAGGCCGGCGTCTTCCTCGGGACCATGGGCGTATTCGGGTAGTCCCGCTTTGGGCGACAGTTTCTTGATCTTGATTTGCATGCGACTCCGCTATCATAACGTCTTGTTGACGGAATCAAATTCAAAGCGGGTGCTGACCATTGCGCCGATGCCGCCCGAGAAGCTTGCCTATGCGTTGGCGCGGTATAGCCGGTCGCCGGATTCGATTCTCGATTCAGTGGCGTGGGTGCGTACGCACGATTCGGCGAAGTTTTTGGAGAGCTTCTATTTTCAGTACGGGCACGCGTCAATTGCGGATTTAGGGCATGTGACGATTTGCTTCGAAGGCGTTTCGGAGATTGCCGCGACTGAGATAGAAGATGAGCAGTTGTGGGATGGGCAGGCGCGCAGCTCGCGGTATCAGGATTTTTCGAAGTCGGGGGTAGTGGCTCCGCCGGAGTTGAGTGCGGACGAACGCGCTGTTTATGAAGCGGCGGCGGCGGCTATGCTGCGGTCTTATACCAGCGTGCAAGAGCGCATGGCTTCGTATTTAGAAACGCGGTTGCCGAAACCGGAAGACATGAAGGCGGATGCCTACAAGCGGAATTTAGCAGCGCGGGCATTTGATGTGGCGCGCTATTTACTGCCGTTTGGGGTTCCGACGGGCGTTGGGCAGGTGACGAGTATTCGCACGCTCGAGAAGCAGATTCGACGATTGAAGGCGTCGGAGTTTCAGGAGCTGCGCGAGATTGGGCATGAGTTAGCGATGGCTTGTGCGGCTGTGCCAGAGTGTACGTGGGATGACAGCGAGGCGTTTTTTGAGCCGCTGGCGCCGACGCTGGCGAGACATGCGGAGCCTGATGAATACGTCACTCGGTTGCGCGCAGATTTGGCGGAGTGGGCAAAGGACCATCTCCCAAAGCCAGCGGGAGACGCGGCGCCGCCTGTCGATTTGCTGCAGCCGGCGGATCACTTAGCTGATATTTGCGCGACACTTTTGTATCCGGTGACGGACCGGCCGTATCGCGAGTTGTATGAGTTGGCGCAAGCATGGCCGGCCGCGCGGCGTAAAGAAGTGCTGGATGTAGCGTTGGGTGGACGCGCTCGTCGTGACGAATTACCGAGACATTTTCGCAGTGCGCCTTATGTGTTCGATTTTGTGATGGACATTGGTGCCTATCGGGACATGCACCGGCACCGGCGGTGTCAGCAGTTCCGGCAGTTTTATACGAATAAGCTGGGGTATGAGCGGCCGGACACAGTGGACAAGTGCGGCGGCGCGGCAGAGTTTGACGGGGCGTTGCGCGTGGTGGATGAAGCGATTGCGAAGCTTCCTCAACCGGCGGCACAGTACCTGTTGCCGTTTGCGGCGCGTTCGCGGTTTTTGTTCAAGATGGATTTTGCGGAACTGGAATATATTTCGCGTTTGCGAAGCGGCGTGAAGGGCCACTTCTCGTATAGGCAGGTGGCTTGGGGTATGAAGCAGGCGCTGGCGAAGCTTGATCCGGCTCTGGCCGCTTTGGTAGATGCCACACCGCCTTGGATTGAAGATCCGCTGAAACGGTAGCGCGCAGAACTGCAGTAGCGAGATATACTTTCATAAAACCTCGCTATCCGAGCGGGATCGGAGCCCACACGTTTGCCCTCTTCTTTTCTATTAAGAATCAGCACGGTCTTTTTACTGGCGGCATCATTTGTGATTGCAGAAGATACGCATTTTGCGGATAAGCCGCCCTTCAGCGCATCGGCCAAAGAAATGATCGCGGAGGCAAACAGAAGCACGCCGGGCAAAGGCGATGACGTAGTTGTGTTGTTGGATGAAGACCGCTGGATTTTTGATAAGAACGGCGACATGCGCCAAAGCATGCACTTGGTGTTTCAAGTGGTGACCGCGCAGGGAGTAGAAGACTGGAGCAATCTGCAGTGGCGATGGGAGCCTTGGCACGAGAAGCGGCCTACGATTCGGGCGCGGGTAGTGACAGCCGATGGCGTGGTGCACATGCTGGATCAGAACACGGTGGTAGACGCATCGGCCAGTGCGCAAGACAACAACGTGTATTCGGATGTGCGCGCAGTGAAGTGCCCGTTGCCTGCTATGGCGATGGGCGCCGTGGTGGAAGAAGAAGTGGAAGTAAGCAGCACTCATCTGTTGACGGGCACGCTGGGGCAGGCTTACTTTGGACGTAACGAGCCGGTGCGACTGGCGCGCGTGTATTTTGAGTATCCGGACGAACTGCAGTGGGGTCCGATCAAGTTTGCGAGCGTGTTCCATGTGCAGAAAGATCAGGTGACGGCGGATTTCAGCTTCGATTCCGGTAAGCGCCGGCCCGACAAAACCGCAGGAATGCAGCAAGCGATGAGTAACAGTCCGTCTCCGGGAATGCTGCACACGCTGGCAGCGATGTACGCCGAAGAAGGGAAGAGCACGGAAGCGCGCGAGACCATTCTGGCGGCCATGCGGATGTGGGGTTTAGACGAACCGGATTCTTTGTCGTGGTTGATCTTCGGCCGGCTGGCGGAACAGTTCGGAGTCAAAGACGAAGCTGCTACGGATTACGCACGAGTGGGTGACCAAGCGAACTCGGTTGAGAACGATAGCAACAGCCCTTACTCGGCCTGGGCGCTGGCACAGAGACGGTTGGCGGTGATAAAGAAATAAGCCCGTTGTTAGCGGGCGGCGGCGTGACGCGAGAGCTTTTCCTCTGCGTCTCGAAATCTGCAGTAGCGCTTCACTGCATCTCGATAGGACGCGATGTTGTTATAGATGTTTCCGTCGAACGGGATCTGGCTTGGATTCGGACGGTCGCGTTGCTGGTGGTCAATCGTGTAACTCAGTGTATCCATGAGACCAGCTGTGTGGTTTTTGGCGTAGTGTTCGTCGAGATCGCCATGGTACTCTTCGACCCGCTCTAATCGATGGATTTGGGTCTTGATGGTATTTGCTTCATACTTCTGCTGGTCTAACCAGCGTGTGTATTCTACTTTGCGCATATCAGGTGCTGTCCTGATTTGTTCGTGCAAAGCGGGGTGAATTGTTCTCAGGCTATGGTTTTAGCCGATGTTGAGCGTTTTGGCCATGGTGCCGCGCGACGCTTGGATCTTTTCCTGCAGCAGCATGATGGCGTATATCAGTTGTTCAGGACGCGGCGGGCAGCCGGGTACGTAGACGTCGACAGGAATCACCTGATTCACCGGAACGAGCGCGTAGTTGCTGAATACACCGGTAGAGGTAGCACAAGCGCCCATGGAGATGACCCACTTCGGCTCGGGCATTTGCCGGTAGAGCTGACGGATGACGGGCGCCATCTTGTTAGAGACTCGGCCGGCGATGATCATCAAATCCGACTGGCGCGGCGAACCGCGAAACACTTCGGCACCAAAGCGCGCGGCATCGTAGCGAGATGCCATCATCGACATCATCTCGATCGCACAACAAGCAAGACCGAATGTCATCGGCCAGAGCGAGTTCTTGCGAGCCCAGTTTAAGGCGCTGTCGAGAGTTGTCGTGATGATGCTATCGCCAAATTCGCTGGCCGGATCGTCAACGCGCGAGAAGAGTCCCGGCGGTTGGCTAATTTCAAAGCGTTCTGAGTCACCCACGCCACGATTATCCCATGGGCACGGCGAGGGTCTGAGATATGATCGGGAAGTTTATGACCATAAAAAGCTTAGTAGCCCTGTCGCTGATGGCGTGCGCGCTGCACGCAAAGTCGCTTGACAATGTGAAGACGAAATCCGGCGAAGTGCACGGCACGATGAGTAGCGATTCGAAAGTTCGCGTTTTTAAAGGCATTCCGTTTGCGGCGCCGCCGGTGGGAGGGTTGCGTTGGAAATCTCCGCAGCCGGTGACGCCGTGGACGAATGTTCGTGAGACCACCGCTTTCGGGGCGCGCTGCATGCAAGGAAATGTCTTTGGCGACATGGGTTTTCGTGATAGCGGGCCGAGTGAAGATTGTCTGTACCTGAATGTGTGGGTGCCTGTGGAAGCGAAGAAGCTGCCCGTTATGGTGTGGATTTATGGCGGCGGTTTTGCGGCCGGTGCAACTTCGGAAGCCCGGCAAGATGGCGAGGTGCTGGCTAAGAAAGGCGTAGTGGTGGTGAGCATGAATTACCGCCTGGGCGTGTTCGGATTTTTGGCGCATCCTGGCTTGTCGAAAGAGAGCGGACATGGCGGGTCGGGCAATTACGGGTTGCTCGATCAGGCGGCGGCGCTTGAGTGGGTGCAGAAGAATATCAAAGCGTTTGGCGGCGATCCGACGAATGTGACCATCTTCGGCGAATCGGCGGGATCGTTTTCGGTAAGTGGATTGATGGCGTCACCCAAGGCGAAAGGGTTGTTCCAAAAAGCCATTGGTGAGAGCGGCGCGTTCTTCGGTAGTTCGCTGGCAGTGACGCCGATATCGGAGGCGCAGATGGCGGGGGAGAAATTTGCTGCCGCCATGGGTGCTTCGTCCATTGAGGAGTTGCGCGCGACAACGGCGGCCGATTTGCTGGCAGCGTCTATGAAGAACCGAGCGGGCTTTCCGGTGACGGTAGATGGCGAGTTTTTCACAGAAGCCCCAGGCGCGGTTTATGCGGCCGGCAAGCAGGCGCATGTGCCGCTGCTGGCGGGTTGGAACTTGAATGAAGCACCGGCGCAGATGTTTTTCGGGAAAGATCCGGCCAGCGCGGACTTATTCAAGACGCGTTTGCGTGAACGCTACAAAGATGCGGCGGACAAGCTGATTGAACTCTACCCGGCGACTTCTGATGGGCAAGCGAAGGATTCGGCTGGTGCGCTGGCGAGTGATGGTTTCATCGGATACTCGACTTGGAAATGGCTGGAGTTACAGCGCACAACAGGCCAATCGACGGTCTACCGGTACGAGTTTGACGATGCACCTCCGACAACTCCTTCGCGCGGTGCGTATCATTCGGCGGAGATCGAGTTTGTGTTTGAGGCATTGCCATCGAAGGACTTGCCGTGGCGTCCGGAAGACACCAGGCTGTCTGATTTGATGTCGACCTACTGGACTAACTTTGCGAAGACGGGTGATCCGAATGGCCAAGGCGTGCCGGCGTGGCCGCCGTATTCCGCAACATCGGACAACATGGTGATGCATTTGTCATTCGATCCGAAAGCCGCGCCCGAGCAGAACCGGGCGCGTTACGAGTTTCTGGACATGCTGTTTTCAAAGAAGTAGATTTATGTCGCGAATGTTTTTCGTTCTGTTGGTGGCTCACAGCGTTTGTTGTGCCGCAGATTTGACCGGCAATTGGGTGGTGCGCGACCCATTGCCGGATGGCACAGTGAGGCGCACGTATTTCGATTTGCGAGAAGAACGCGGAGCGATTCGCGGCCATATCCGGACTCGGGCGCAACACTACGAGATTACAGAGAGTACGGGCGGATCAGAAGGCTTTACTCTGACCGGTACCATGCACGATGGCAGCAATATCCGAACTACGAAGTACGAGGGGAAGCTGGTGGGTGATGAACTGCATGTTTCGCCTCCGAGGCGTCTTGATGGACCGTTGGTGGAGATGGTGGCGCACCGCACGCAAGCGGGTGAGGGTGCTATGCCTGCCCGGTTACCGTTGCCCATTCTGCATCAAGTTCCCGCGAATGGTTTAGCGAATACACCTCCGATGGGTTGGAATAGCTGGAATAAGTTTGCGTCGAAGGTTGATGATGCCGGTGTGCGGGCGACAGCGGATGCGTTGGTTGCGACTGGGATGAAGGATGCCGGGTATGTGTACGTGAATATCGACGACACGTGGGAGGCTGAACGCGACGGGCAGGGAAATATCCAGACGAATAAGAAGTTTCCAGACATGAAGGCGCTGGCTGATTACGTGCACAGCAAAGGTCTTAAGATTGGGATTTACTCTTCGCCTGGTCCGAATACTTGCGCCGGCTACGAAGGCAGCTATGGGCATGAAGCACAGGATGCGAAGACCTATGCGGGTTGGGGCATCGATTATTTGAAATACGATTGGTGCGGCGCGCGGAACATCTATCAGGACGAGGATATGCAAGCGGTCTACCAAAAAATGGGAGATGCGCTGCGAGCGTCGGGCCGGGAGATTGTGTTTAGCCTTTGCCAGTATGGGAAAGATGACGTTTGGAAGTGGGGCCCGGAGGTGGGAGGAAATCTCTGGCGCACTACGGGAGACATTCGCGATAGCTGGGATTCGATGGCAAAGATTGGTTTCGGGCAGACCGACATTGCACCGTATGCGGGGCCGGGCCATTGGAATGATCCGGACATGTTGGAGATTGGCAACGGCGGGATGACTGTGAACGAGTACAGGACGCATATGAGTTTGTGGTCAATCCTGGCTGCGCCGTTGTTGGCTGGGAATGATTTGCAACACATGCAGCCGGAGATTCTGGAGATCTTGACGAATCGGGATGTGATTGCGATCGACCAGGACGGGGCAGGGAAGCAAGGCGCGCCTGCGCTGAAAGAGGGCACCAAGGAAGTTTGGGTAAAAGAACTGGCTGGCGGCGCGAAAGCTGTGGCGTTGTTTAATAGAGCCGATGCAGACGCGACTGTTGCGGTAACTTGGACGGCGCTTGGTTTGAAGACGACGCCGAAGCACGCGCGGGATCTGTGGCTCCACAAGGACGTGAAGCTAACCGGACCGACCTATTCGGCCGTCGTTCCGGCGCACGGAGTTGTGCTGCTGCGAGTGTTTTAGGCATTACGCGTGCAGCGTCACGGCGGGTTTGGCGATGAGAGCGAGGCCTTGGGCATAGGTCTCGTATAACTGTTCGAATACGACATCCCAGCTATTGGTGAGCGCGAGTTTTCGTGCAGCGCGGCCCATGGCAAGGCGCACAGGGATGTCATGCATTAGATGTTGGAGGCTGGTGGTGAAATCCTGCGAGAGCAGGCCGGACACGCCATCTTGCACGCCAACGCGCGCGCCGGTTTCGGGTGAGAGGATCACCGGAACGCCAGAGGCCATGGCTTCGAGAATCACCAGGCCGAAGGTATCGGTGAGAGAGGGGAACACAAAGCAATCCATGCGCTGGTAAGCAGCCGCGAGTTCAGCGCCGCGCAGGACGCCGGGCATCTCAGCGCTCTGTAGGTTCGATTGCAGCCACCTCTGCTGGCCGCCGTCGCCTACGATCAAGAACTGGTAGTTTTGTTCACCCGCAGCGCGCAGCTTGCGATCTAACTCGGCGAAGAGGCGCACGTTTTTCTCGGCGGTCAAACGGCCTACATAGCCGATGCAAAATGGCTGATTGGGATCGCTCCGCTCGGGCCCGGGAGAGTATTGGTTGAGATCAACGCCGTGCCGCATGAGGAACGACGGGCGGCCTAGTCTTTGTTGCAGGAGATTCACCATTGTCTGATTCGGCGCGAGTGTGAAGCGGGCCGATTTGTAGAAGCGCAGTAAGCCGCGCAGTGTTTGTGTTTCTACGAAATGAGCCATGCGGATGCGCAAACTTTTCGGCGCAAAGCTGAGCAGGCGATCCATACGGCGCGCCAGGTATTCGTGCAGATTTGTGTGCCAGGAAGCGACCGACGGCAATTGCATGGTGTGAGCCACCCAAACCCCTAAGATGCCTACATCTCCGGGCGCAGTGATGTGCAAGAGGTCTGGTTTGAAGGCATGGAGACGATCGACCACGAGCTGTTTGTGCCGGGCGAAGAGAGGGTCGTAGTAGAGGCTTTTGTCGACACGGAAGGACGCTAGGCCGCGTTTGAGCTCGAGTATTTCGAGAGAGCCATCCTGGGTGAATTTTGTTTCAGGACCGCCGCGAATGAGGAGAAAGGGAATGCCACGAGCCTTGGCAAACTGCGTGAGTTGGCGACTGAGAGTAGCGACGCCGTTCGCTTCATGGAACGTGTCGGTGAAAAATGCGACTCTTGGCAGAGAATCTAAGACGACAGGGTTTCGCAGGAGGTGCCTTCACCGATATTCTAATACGATGCCCTGTTTGAGTAAGTGTTGGAGGCGCAGACAGGAGTTGAACCTGCGAATAACGGCTTTGCAGGCCGCCGCGTTAAGCCACTTCGCCACTGCGCCTGATAAGGAGATTTAGCCACCGACAGTGAGATCGAGATCAAGGCGGCGGGTTCTGGCGAGACGCCGCAGAGCGGTTTCGACGGCATGTTCTTCGGCGAGCGCTCGGTCATTATGGTTGGCGCGCGCCACCGTTACCCCCGAAGAAATCGCCTCGACCTCTGCGACATATTGATGGCCCAATTGGTAGGAGGTTAGGTGGACCGCCCAACCTCCCAGCTCTAAGGGCTTCTTTTGAAAGCTGTCAGCCCGCATGTGCTGCGAGCGCGCCGACTGGCACGGCCAAACCACGCTCTATGGGAGCGCCTACGAGATTGCCCCATTCGGTCCAGGAGCCATCATAGTTGACGATATTGTTGTAGCCGAGCAGATACTTGAGAACGAACCAGGAGTAGCTGGAGCGCTCGCCAATGCGGCAATAAGCGATAACGGGTTTGCTGCCATCAATGCCCTCGGACGCGTAAATCGTTTTGAGCTCGTCGAAGGATTTGAAGGTGCCATCTTCGCTGGCGGCTTTTCCCCAGGGAATGCTGCGCGCGCCAGGAATGTGGCCGCCGCGCTGCGCCGTCTCGGGAAGGCCGGGCGGAGCGAGAATTTCGCCAGTGAATTCCTGCGGGCTGCGGACATCAACCAACTCCGCCGCGCCGCTACTGACAGCGCGCTGCACGTCTGGGAGCAAGGCGCGGATGGAGTAATCGGGCTTCTGTGCTTGATAACTTGTCTGCTGATAAACAGGAACCTCGGTAGAGAGTTCGCGGCCCTCACTCAGCCATTTTTTTCGGCCGCCATTCAGCAAGCGGACGTCTTTGTGGCCGTAAATCTTGAGTTGCCAAAATGCCCAAGCGGCGAACCAGTTGTTGTTGTCGCCGTAAAGCACGACGGTGGTATCGGGCGTGATGCCCGATTGAGAAAGCAAGAGTTCGAAATGGTCACGCGGGATGACATCGCGGCGCAGTTGATCTGAGAGTTGACGCTGCCACGACCAAGCGATGGCGCCGGGAATGTGTCCCTGGTCATAGGCATTGTTTTCAACGTCAACTTCGACGAGGCGAATCTTGGGGTCGCTCAAATGCTGAATGACCCAGTCGCTCGAAACAAGTGTTTCAGGATGTGCGTAATTAGACATGTTGGGTACCTCAATGAATTAGCGGCTGGCGCGGACATTCTCCGAGAGAAGTTTTTCGATGCGCTCCGTTGTTTCGTGGCGCAAGGCGGTATTGAATTCGCCGCTGGCCGGAGCTGCGAAGCCGGCGTGGATAGCGCGCACTTTGCCATCGCGATCCAGGAAGAACGTGGTAGGCCAGGAATTAAGATTCACCGCTTGTGGCAGTTTCGTCTGGAGTTCCGAAGGCTCGCCGGCTAGCAGGTAGTTATATTCGATGCCGTACTTCTTGATGAACGCTTGCAAGCGTGTGGGATCTTTGCGCTGCTCGGGCTCTTCGAAATCGAGCGCGACAATCTCAAGGCCTTGGGCGTGATATTTGCGATAGAGTTCCACCAAGAAAGGCGCTTCGTCGTGGCAATTCGGGCACCAACTGCCAGTGACATTCACGATGACTACTTTGCCGCGAAACTGCGGATCTGTGTTCGAGACCAGCTTGCCGTTCAGATCAAGAAAGCTGAACTGAAATGGCTCGTTTGCATCTTTGACGCGGGTATGTTCTTCAGGGTCAGTGGGCTCTGGAAGGCCCTTGGATTTAGCTAACTCAGATCGAACGGCGTTGAAGTGTTTGGGAGGATTTTTGAACCCGCGGAGTTCTACATCAAGTGAGCCGTCTTCTTTGGGAGTAATCTCCGCGACGGAGGCGCGGGCGCCGTCGAAGTGATTCAGAATCCATTTGCCATCGCTGAAGTTGCCTACCAGCGCGCCGGTATCGCCATCAACACGCAGGATGGCCGCGCTGGCGTGTGCGCCTTGTTGCTGCACGATGAGACGCCAGGCATGTTCGCCCTTCGGGCTTTCGTTGGGGATAGTCCAGACGCCGGCGATGTTGGGAGCGTTGACTTTTTCAGCGGCCACTTTGGCATGGGGGCGCGCTTCGAAATCGTGAAAGCCGTACTTGTTGTTGCCGTAGGTGCCTTTGATGACGCCCTCGGCGTATGTGGCGGTGAGGCGGGTGGCGTAGTGATCGAAGTTCACGTTCAACGCGCCGTTGTTGAGGCGGCCGCCGGTGGATGTGACTTGCTCATCGCCATTAAAAAAGGCTGCGGAAACCACATCGCCTTTTTGCGAAAACTGAATGAGAAACGGGATTTTGTAGTCGTCATATTTGACGGTGCCGTCCCACAGGCCCTTGAGTGAATGCGCCTGAATTGCTCCCGCGACTACTAGAAAAACAGGAAAAAGTCGAGTCAATCTCATAAATCTCAAAGCTCCTAAGTTGTTCATTTAAAGGGTGACTTGGCAAAGGCCACAGCTAACAGGCGACAACGAGCTGAGGAGTATCCCTTGATACTAGACTTCATAGATAGAGAATAGGGCGATTGTGCGCGCCTGTCAAGTGGGAAGTTAAACGGCGTAAAAGAAAGGGTCTTAATTCGGTTTGAAGGTGAGCGAGATGCGGGTGATTTCGAAATCGAGTTTTGCGCCGCGCAAGGCGGGTGATCCGGGGGCAATGGTGACGCTGAGATTCGCTGACTGGTCCAAATGAATGGGCCCGGCTGATGATTCAATCTCTTTTCCGTACAGATTGGCTTTGAGATGGTTGGCGCCGACTTGGACATCGACGACGCGCGCGAACGATCCGCGATGATAGGCGATTTGCACTTGATAGTTGCCGGCACGCTTCACCGCTATTTGCCATTTCAGGCTGCGCAGGGTGGGCGGGTCGTAGTAGCCTTCGCCGTTGGTGTTGAAAAGGCGATCGGCGCTTTCGGGTAAGAGAGTGATGGTGTCGTTCGCGTCAGGCTGGATGGCGGCGGGTTGGACTTGCAGGTCGCCATCGAACTGAACATCGATGACCGGCAGGAATTCCTCGGGAGGTGAGTTATGGGAGATGACAGTGCTCGCATCGATATCGAGTGAGTTCGCGGAGTTGAGCCAACGCGCATCTCTGATGCGATTCTGCAAGCCGGATAAGTGCAGGCGGCCATCGGATGGGAGGTGTTCGACGAACAGATAAAGGTGATTCCCTTTGACCGTGGCGTAACCGAAATCGAGTTTACGGAAGGGTTGGGGAGAGGTGTTGTAAATTGCTTCGCTGTTGCGATGCAGCCATGCGCCCGTGCCGCGCAGGACGGCGGCTTCGTAATCGACAACAGAGCCATCGCCNNCCCCAAGTCTCACTGAAGATCGAGGCGGGCGACTCCCAAGGCTCATCCGTGATGTAGTCGGGGATATCGTCGTCGCCGGTTTCACTGAAATCGCCTTCGCTATTCCAGATGCGGCCGGAGATCATGCACTCGGGCTGGAGTTGGTGAACCGTTTCGGCGAAGTGATGACTTTGGAGGGCGGTAGAGTGGCCCATGTCAAACCAGATTTCGGAGAGTGGACCATAGTTGGTGAGTAGCTCGCGGAGCTGTGCCACGTTGAAGTTTTCGTGTGCTGGAGAGATGGAGTTGTCGTTCTTCGGTTCAGGGAGGTCGCCAAAGTGCCAATCGATGGTGGAGTAGTAGACGCCGAAGGGCATGTTGTGACGGTGGCAGGCATCGGCGAGGCTTTGGACGACGTCGCGTTTGTAAGGGGTACTGTCGACAATGTTGTAGGTGGATTGTTTAGTGGCGAACATATTGAAGCCATCGTGGTGTTTGGCGGTAAGGACGATGAACTTCATGCCCGCATCTTCAGCCAGGCGAACGATGCTTTCGGCATCCCACTGCGCGGGATTGAATTGGCCGGCCAGTGCAGCGTAAGTGCTTTCGGGAATATGGGCGTCGGATTGAATTTGTTCGCTGTAGTTGCCGGAGTATTGCTTACCGTTCCAAACGCCGCCGAGTGTGGAGAACAAACCGAAGTGAATGAACATGCCGTATTTGCGGCTCTGCCATTGGTTGATGGTGGCGGCGTTGGGGCGCGGCGCTGATTGTTCCTGAGCCCTTGCGGGTAGAAGGGCACCGATGAGGAAGAGAGATTTAAAAAGCTGCATGGAACTGTTCGGTATTATGTCGCACAGAAGCCAGAGAGACAATGACGAAGCGAAGTGCGGGGTTGTTGATGTATCGGAGGCGGGGTAATGAGTTGGAAGTGTTTCTGGTGCATCCGGGCGGACCGTATTGGGCCAAGAAAGATTCAGGGGCGTGGTCGATTCCAAAAGGTGAGTACACCGATGAGGAAGAGGCACTTGCTGCAGCGAAGCGGGAGTTTGAGGAAGAAACCGGTTTTCCGGTGGACGGCGAACTGTTGGCGCTTGGTCAGGTGAAGCAGGCTGGTGGAAAGATTGTCACGGCTTGGGCCTTTGAAGGCGATTGTGTTGCGGCAGATCTAAAGAGCAACACTTTTTCCATGGAATGGCCGCCGCGGTCTGGGAGACAGAGGGAGTACCCGGAAGTAGACCGGGGAGATTGGTTTTCCATTCCGGAGGCGAGTGAAAAGTTGATGGCTGGGCAGTTGCCGTTTTTAGACCGATTGACTCGTCACGTGATTTTTAGGTAAGTGTTGTAGCGTTCGTCGTGGATCTCCGTGAATGGCCGGAGGTGAAGAATGCCGGCGGCGGTCTGTGTGGTCCAGGTGTTTTGTTGGGGAAGGCGTGTTGAGGCGAGGAGTTGCTCGCGTGAAACTGTTGGATTATCTCCCAAAGCGAATAACACCAGCGGACCTCTAACGAGAGCCACTGTTTCGGGGTGTCGCTTGTTGATCGCTTCCAGCCGCATTGGTAACGAAAGATCGAGATCGATGCGGTCACCGTTCTGCCACTTACGATCGAGAGTGGCAAAGCCTCTCTGCAGGTGAACTGGATTTGGTTTACCGTTGACAGTGATGCGTGAGGTGGACCACCCCGGAATGCGTAAACGGAGCGCAAAGCTGGAGGGGCGAGAGACGTTCATTCGCAGATTTATATTGCTGGCGAACGGATAATCTCCCGATTGCGTAAGCTTTACCTCCGCACCGTCGGAGTTGGTCCACTTGAGCTGCGATGGTAGATAAAGATTGACGAAAACGCCGCTGTGATCCTGAAAGTAGACGAGTAGGCGATAGTCCGCCGTCACTTGCGGCAGAGTGCCGGAGCAGCAGGGCCAAGCGTCGGGGAAGTAGCTCTTGGTGGTGTCAAAATGATAGTCGGAATAGTAAAAAGCGTGCCCGTCGGGTTCGAGTGTCTTGGCTCCGAGCACGGTGTTGTAGAAGACGCGCTCCATGCTGTCGCCG
>PMQB01000167.1 GCA_003169195.1 Bryobacterales bacterium | reverse complement strand
AAGACGGTCTCATCATGGGCCTTCTCTCCGCCGAGATGACCGCGAAATTAGGCAAAGATCCCGGCACCCGTTATCGCGAACTCACCGCCCAATTCGGCGATCCCGTCTACGAACGCATCGACGCCCCTGCCAACGCCGCCGAAAAAGCTATCCTCCAGAAGCTCTCTCCCGAACAAGTCCCCGCGACGGAGTTAGCCGGCGAAAAGATCGAAGCCATGCTCACCAAAGCCCCCGGCAACGGCGCAGCCTTAGGTGGTCTGAAAGTCGTCACCAAAAACGGCTGGTTCGCCGCCCGCCCTTCCGGCACCGAAGACGTCTATAAAATCTACGCCGAAAGTTTCCTCGGCAAAGACCACCTCCGCCACATCCAAGACGAAGCCCGCGCCGTTATCTCCAAAACGTTCGCCGCAGGCCAACAGAAGGATTCAATTTGAAGCGCAACGTTATCTCGCGGCGGCTCATGCTAAGCCTGCTCGGCGGAACTCCCATTCTCAACTCGTTCGGTCAAGGCGTTTCATCGCGCGCTGTGAAACCACAACCGCGCGGCAAGCCCACGGGCCTACCCTTCAACGCCTGCTTCACAGACATTGCCGATAAAGCCGGCCTCACCGCCCCGCTCATCTACGGTCCTGAAGACCACCGGACCTATATCCTTGAGACTGTAGGCTGCGGCTGCGCGTTCATCGATTACGATAACGACGGTTGGCTCGACATCTTCACCCTCTCCGGCACTCGTCTGGAAGGCGACGTGCCCGGCGCCACCAACCGCCTCTACAAGAACAATCGCGACGGCACCTTCACCGATGTCACAGCCAAAGCAGGACTCACCAAAACCGGCTGGGCCTCCGCCGTCACCGTCGGCGATTACAACAACGACGGCTTCGACGATCTCTTTGTCACCTACTGGGGCCAGAACATTCTCTATCGCAATAACGGCGACGGCACCTTCACCGACGTCACTGAAAAGTCCGGTCTGCTTCACGCGGGCAAACGCTGGGGTTCCGGTTGCGCATTCGTCGACTACGACCGCAATGGCAACCTCGATCTCGTCGTAGCCAACTATCTCGAACTCGATCTTGTTCACATTCCAAAGCCCGGCGAAAGCGGCATCTGCAACTGGAAAGGTATTCCCGTTAATTGCGGACCGCGCGGCTTACCGCCCGGCTACGCGAATCTCTACCACAACAACGGCGACGGCACCTTCACCGACGTCACCGAAAAATCGGGCTTCTCTAAAGTCAAGGGCGCCTACTGCATGACCGTAGCCGCCGCCGATTTCGATAATGACGGTTGGCCCGACATCTACATCGCTTGCGATTCCACTCCCAGTTTCCTGCTCAAGAACAATCACGACGGCACCTTTACGGATATAGGTCTAGAGAGCGGCGTCGCCCTCAACGAAGACGGCATGGAGCAAGCTGGCATGGGCTTGGGCATTGGCGATTACGCGTTAACCGGCAGTCTCGATATTCTTAAGACACACTTTGCTGATGACACCGCCGTACTCTACCGCAACGATGGCAAAGGCGGCTTCGAAGACGTTACTAACTCCTCGGGCCTAGGTGTAGAAACGCGCTATATCAGTTGGGGCGCCGGCATGTTCGATTTCGACAACGACGGCTACCCCGATCTCTTCTGGGTCACCGGTAGCGTCTATCCCGAGGTCGAAAAGGTCTTGCCGAACTATCCATTCAAGAGCTCGCGCATCCTCTTCCGCAATCTCAAGAACGGCAAGTTTGAGGAGTTACTCGAACAGGCCGGTCCGGGCGTAATCGCCGCCCACGCAAGCCGTGGCTGCGCTTTTGGCGACTTTGATAACGATGGCGATATCGACATGATCATCATGAACCTGAACGAGCCACCATCGCTCCTTCGCAACGACGTAAAAGG
Organism: Bryobacterales bacterium; assembly: GCA_003169195.1. Taxonomy (GTDB): domain Bacteria; phylum Acidobacteriota; class Terriglobia; order Bryobacterales; family Bryobacteraceae; genus Bog-105. The sequence continues at coordinate 5,221 of PMQB01000167.1, read as the reverse complement.
CGATAACCACTGGATCAAAGTAAAGCTCATTGGTGTCAAATCAAATCGCAGCGCCATCGGCGCACGTATCACCGCGCATTATGGAGGCAAAGTGCAAGCGCAGGAAGTGATGAGCCAATCCAGTTTCTATTCCGCCAACGACTTTCGCCTGCACTTTGGCTTAGGCGATGTGACCAAGGTGGATTTGGATATCCGCTGGCCGAACGGAAGTGTCGAAAAGATTACAAATCTAGCCGCAAACCAACTCTTTACCATTCGCGAGGGCCACGGCGTCATTAAATCTGAAACGTTCCCCAAGCGCGGCGCGTAAGTATGAGAAGCGCTATGCGCAGACTATCTCCCTTGTTGCTGACCGTTGCCGCAGCCGCACAAGGCGGCCCGCTGCAGAACGCGCCGGTCGATCAAGCCGTGATGCAGAAGTACGAAGCTCGCGCCACGGTAGTGAGCGGCAAAGTCAATCGCACCCGCGACGCCCAGCCATGGGCTATCAGTCCCGGCGAACGCGTACCCATACAGCAAGTGATCACCACCGGCCGCGACGGCTTCGCGCATTTCGAGATGGTGGGCGGCAGCAGCTTCGACATTCTCGCTAATTCGCGAGTAGTCTTTCGGCAAAACGCCGCCAGCGCCGGCGATCTGCTCGACGTGACCGAAGGCCGCGTGCGAGTGCATATGAAGCCGCAAGCCGGACAAACGCAACAGCGCATCCTCACGCCCAGTGCCTGGATCAGTGCGCTACAAGAGGCAACCGTCGCCATTGCGATCGACGAAGACGCCGCCATGCGCATTGATGTTCTGGAGGGCGAAGTGCGTGTTCAGCATACTCTTCGTCCGCGCAGCGAGCCCACAATTGTCCGCGCAGTGGACGCCATCATGGTCCGCAGCGATCAGCAGATTTCGCGCCGCTTGGATCGCGGCTCGCTCTATCGCTACACTGTAAAACCGCTCCACAATTTGTGGAGCGCTGTGACTCCCGGCCATGGCAATAAGTCTGGTGACCCCATCGAAGGCAACCACTTCATAACCAGATTCGCCCCGGTTCGGGGCCGCTACAATAGTGGCGAATGAGGAGATTTGCGCATTTGAGCCGCGTTGCTGTTGCTGTTTTCAGCACCACCCTGGCTGTTCACGCTCAACAAACGCCCGCTCCGGCAGACGTGAAGAACCCGACGATTCCTAAGCCTGCCGGCCTGGAAAGCGCATGGACTTTGCGCACGATTCTTGATGAATTGATGAAAGATAACGAGAAGCTTGAACCGCTGCTGGCACAGATGAATCCGCAGGAGTGGGTCACGAAGAAGGGCGCTTCCGAGGTTTACGTTCAACAGTGGCAGATAGCACACACGCAATTGAACGAGGTTTTGGCGGCATCAAAACTACTGGCTCAAAAAACCGAAAGCCTTCCGCTGGCATTGGACGATTACTTCCGCCTTGAAGCGCTAGAGGTTACATCTCGTTCGCTGGAAGAAGCAGTAACACACTATGGCGACCGCTTTACTGCCGATCAATTGAACGGCTTGATTGCGCGCAACTTTTCACGCCGCGAGCGATTTCGCGACTACATCCGCGACCTGGCCGCCACCTCAGAGGTCAATTTCAAATTAGCGGATGAGGAAGCGCAGCGCTGTCGCGGTATCATCAGCAGGGAACCTGCGAAGCGTACTAAGAAGTAAAGATATACATGGAATCCAGTGTTTTTGTTTGTTCGATTTGCGGCGGTACTTCACAAAAAATCTGTGTGTACTGCACGAAAGACGCCTGTGACAACCACCTTTGTGAACGCTGTGCCAAATGCAGTGATTGCTGCACGTGCGATGTCCGTTTAGGCGACGCCACCACCGGAACACACCGTAATGGCAATGGCCATCCACAAAATTCCACACCGTCTCCTTCATAAGATGAAGGTTTGACGCCACCCCTCGAAGACATTCTGCATAAGACGTTCGGCTTCGGTTCGTTCCGTCCGAATCAGGAAGCTGTGTGTCAGGCTGCCGCGCAAGGCCGCGACGTTCTGTTGGTGATGCCTACCGGCTCGGGCAAGTCTCTTTGCTACCAATTGCCGGGCCTCGCTCGCAAAGGCACAACGCTGGTGATCAGTCCCTTGATCGCTCTCATGGAAGACCAAGTGGCGAAGCTCGAGACACTCGGCTTGTCGGTGGCGCGCATCCACTCGGGGCGTGACCGAATGGCTTCGCGGCAAGCCTGTTTCGATTACCTTGAAGGCAAGTTGCAATTCCTCTTCATTGCTCCCGAGCGCTTGAGCGTCACTGGTTTTCCAGAGATGCTGGCCAAGCGTAAGCCCGTCCTGGTGGCGGTGGATGAAGCGCACTGCATTTCGCAATGGGGGCATGATTTCCGACCCGATTACCGCATGCTTGGGCAGTATTTGCCTTTGTTGCGTCCAGCGGCGGTGATGGCGTTAACGGCAACCGCCACGCCCAGCGTTCAGAGCGATATTGAGAAGCAACTCGGCCTAACCAAGCCAGCACGTTTCATCCAGGGTTTCCGCCGCGACAACATAGCCATCGAAGTGGTGGAAGCTGCTCCTTCCGACCGGCTGGAGTTGTTGCGCGAACTGATTCGTGATCCCAGGCGTCGTCCCGCCATTATCTATGCGCCGAATCGCAAGCAAACGGAATCGCTCGCCCAAGATTTGGCGGATCTGTCGAAGCCCGCGGCCTATCACGCTGGTCTGAGTACGGGACTGCGTTCGCAAGTCCAAGATGATTTTCTGGCAGGTAAGTTGGATGTGATGGTGGCAACCATTGCATTCGGCATGGGAATTGACAAGCCCGACGTTCGCACGGTAGTCCACGTGGCGTTGCCGGGCAGTGTGGAGCGCTACTACCAGGAGATTGGTCGCGCCGGCCGCGATGGCGCACCCAGCAGAGCGATTCTCATGCAATCGTATTCCGACCGCCGCACGCACGATTTCTTTTTCGAACAAGACTATCCAGAGGTGGCCATTCTGGATGAAATCTTCAAGCGGCTGAAGGACGAGCCCATCGCTAGGGAAGAATTGTCAGGCAAGCTTCGTTTCGATGTCGAGATCTTTGAAAAAGCAATAGACCGCTTGTGGACTTACGGCGGTGCGGTGATCGAGTACGACCAAATCAGACGTGGCACCACCAAGTGGCGGAATAATTACCTGTTCCAATGTGACCAGAAATCAGCACAGATTGAGGCCATGATTCAACTGGCGCAGAACCATCAATGCCGCATGTCCATGCTGGTGCGTCATTTTGGCGACTTGTCGGATTCGCAAAGCCCGTGCGGCATTTGCGATTTTTGCGCGCCGCTCGAGTGCGAAGTGCAGCGCTATCGTGCCGCCTCGGTGCGCGAACAAAACCAATTGAAGCGCACAGTCAAAATTCTTCATTCAGCCGGGTCGCGTTCAACCGGCAAGCTATATGCGGAAGTATTTCCAACGCAAGAAGTGCCGCGCCGCACATTCGAAGACCTGCTGGGATCTTTGGCGCGCGCCGGCCTTATCCAGTTGCAAGACGCGAGTTTCGAAAAAGACGGAAAAGAGATTCCATATCGCGTGGCTCGCCTGACCAAGGGCAAACCCGACGACAGCGAACTGACCGCCATTCTGATGAAAGAAGAAGTGGTTTCGGCGGACGATAAGCAGACGCGCAAGAAGAAAGAATTTCCCAAAGCCGGGACGGCACTCGATGCCAAGCTGGACGACCCCGTAAGCCAGCGCATTGAAGACGAATTGAAGACGTGGCGCACGGCGAAGGCGAAGGAGCGCGGCGTTCCGCCTTATTGCGTGCTGAGCAATCAAACACTGCGCAATGTGGCAGTTGCGAAGCCGAATGCCGACTCCGACTTACTGGCAATACCAGGCATAGGCCCAACCATTGCGCGTACCTATGGACCCGAGATCTTAAAGATTGTGACCAACCGGTCTAACTAGAAAAACTGGCCTGCGTGCCTGGTTAGTTGATGATGGCGGAGCTTACGGGCCGCTTCGGTGTAGCGGGGTGACCGCTGCGCTTCCATCATCTGATTCCACTCGGCGTCGGTCATCTTTCGTAGCCTTTCGGCAAAGGGAACAGCCGCAGTCATCTCGCGTTCGCGAGCTTCATTCATCTGCGTTTTTTGCGCAGCAACGAGTTCCGCTATGAGCAACCGGCATTCATCGCAAGGTTGAGGCATCATCAATTTCCCAGTTTCTTAATAATCGCATCGGCGTCATAAACACAGCCACCCCAAATCCCGCCGCTCGTCTGTTGCAGCGCAGCCCACAAGCGCGTATCCGCCGGCAGATTTGGATCGGCATGCAGATCATCGCGCATGGGCCGCGCGGCAAACGTGACAGCGTCCTCGCCAACGAAATTGACACTGCCTTCCAGCTTGTTACGGTCAATAACAATCTCGATCAGGTCGCCGTCACGCAGTTTCCCGATCGGCCCTTTTGCCAACGCCTCCGGCGACACATGGCCAATGCAGGCACCCGTGGAAACGCCGCTGAACCGCGCGTCCGTGATCACGGCTACATGCTTACCAAAAGGCAAAAACTTCAAAGCAGACGTAATTTGGTAAGTCTCCTCCATGCCCGAACCCAGCGGCCCACGGCATATGAGAACCAGCACATCGTTTTCCTTGATCTTGTTCGCTTTGATCGCAGCAATAGCGTCCGTTTCAGCGAGAAACACTTTCGCCGGACCGCGCTTGCGATAAACGCCATCGGCATCCACTACAGTCGGATCAATTGCCGTCGCTTTCACAACCGAACCCTCGGGCGCCAAATTGCCATTCGGAAAACAAACAGTCGAAGTGAGTCCGCGTTCGCGCGCCCGGTCGGGAGCCAGGATGACATCATCGGCATCAATGCCATCCAACGCCTTCAGTTTCGCGCGTAACAGCGAACGGCGTTCTGATTGCTCCCACCAATTGAGCGATTGATCCAGCGTTTCGCCCGACACGGTCAGAGCTTTCGTATGCAACAGACCGGCACGGCGCAAATGCAGCATTACTTCGGGAACGCCGCCAGCCAGAAACACTTGCACCGTATTGTGATTGCGCGGACCATTGGGCAGCGCATCCACCAGGCGCGGTACAGATCGATTGATGCGGCTCCAATCATCAACAGTGGGCCGCCGCAATCCGGCCGAGTGCGCAATGGCGGGAACATGCAACAACAAGTTTGTAGAACCGCCAAACGCGGCATGCACCACCATCGCGTTCTCTAGCGATTCAAGCGTCAAGACAT
>PMQB01000172.1 GCA_003169195.1 Bryobacterales bacterium | reverse complement strand
GGAGGACAGCGCCTCAAACGGTTTGAGAATAACTCGGCGAGGGAGTGGAGGCGAACGGCAGATGCGGGACGGGGAGCGAGAAGAGGTTTATTGTTAACGAGTTAGGTGGGAATAAAAAAACCTGCAAAACTTGTGATCGGCTTTTGGGAGGTACTATGCGACCTCTATCCCGGGTTTTTCAAAGCGCTTGAGGCGAAGAAAAGGCGTTTTTTGCGAAACGAAGTTGGCTTGGGTGGTGGAATTACGCTTCAAAGCCAAGACACCCGGCAGCTCTCATCGTAGTCGAAGCAGCTTTTGAGTTATCCTCCTACTTGTTACTACTATCCATGGGAATTGCCCCGGCCATTAGGCGATTACTGCGAGCGCCGGCGTTTACGATTACCATTCTTGCGGTGTTTGCATTGGGGATCGCAGGAAATACGGCGGTGCTCAGTTTGCTGGACAGTCTTGTGCTGCATCCGAATGGGATCCAGTCTCCGGAGCGGCTGGTTTTTCCGCGCGTCCGGTACGGCAGGCTCAATATTCAGAGCATGTCGATGTCGGGTCCGGATTTTGCGGATGTGCGCGATGGGCGTGAGCATTTTGCATCGTCTGCCGCGATCCTTATTACCTCTTTCACATACCGTGATTCGCTGACGGCGATTCGTCTCGAAGCCGCTCGGGTCACTTGGCAGTTTTTTGATGTGATGGGGATTCCGCCAGCACTGGGGCGCACGTTTCGGGAAGACGATGACACGAAGCGTCAACGCGTGGTTGTGCTTTCGGATGCTATTTGGAGAAGCCAATTCGGATCGGACGCGCGGGTGCTTGGCCGAGGCGTTTATCTGGACGACGAGAGATATGAAGTGGTAGGCGTGATGCCGGCGGACTTTGCCTTTCCGAGGCGGGCGACGTTTTGGGTGCCGATGGGACGCACGTACGCTGAGTTTCGGCACAGCCGTCGTTACGACGAGGACTTACTTGTGGTTGCTCGCTTGCGACCCGGCGTTACGAGTTCGCAAGCGGACGCGTGGCTGCGCGCGCTTTCACAGCTGCTGCTGCAGGGTGATCAGAAGGAAGCGCAGATCGAAGAATGGAGCATGTTCGCGGTTCCGTTTCTGGAATTCAACAACAAGGGTTTGCGGATTCAGCTTATGATTCTGGCGGGCGCGCTGCTGTTTGTGCTGCTGATTGCGTGTTCGAACATTGCGGGTCTTATGTTGGCGCGGGCTTCTCGGATGAGCGGCGAATACGCAATGAGGATGGCTATGGGGGCGAGGCCAGCGGACATCTTGCGACTGTGGCTATGGGAGAGCCTGGTTCTTTCGGTGGTGGGCGGACTGATGGGTCTGCTGCTGGGTTGGTGGGCGGTTCATTTGTTTCTGGCGCAGGAGTTAGCGGAGTTTGCGAAGGGCTTAACGGTGAGGCTGAATCCGTTAGTGGTGGCCTTTCTGTTGGGAGTTGTGACTCTGGCGGGCGGTGTCTTTGGAGCAATTCCGGCGATGCAGGCGATTCGTTCGACGAATCTGCGAACGAATTCCCTTGGGGGTACACGGGTGTCGGACCGGCAACGATTTCGTCAAGGTTTGATTGCATTGCAGATCGCTTTGACGCTGACTTTGCTTGTAGGCAGCGGACTGCTGCTACGTAGCCTAGCCAATTTGCGTAGCGTAAACCCTGGATTTGAGGCGCGGGGTTTGATAACGGCTCAGCTGATGCTTTCGCCGGTGCGTTATGACAACCCGGAGAAATTGCGCGCGTTCTATTTGGCTGCGCTTGACCGGCTGAAGGCATTGCCGGGCGTACAAGCTGTGGCGGCAACGGTTGCTTTACCGTTTGCGCAAGGGCCGTTTACGGCGAGCTTTGCGATTGTTGGGCATCCTGGATCGCCCGGTCAGCCATGGCCTTATGGCGGCTATAACTTGGTGACCGAGGAGTTTCCGCGGGCCATGCGGATGCGGCTGCTGAGAGGGAGATTTTTCGCGGCGAGCGACCGAGCGGGGAGTGAGGCGGTGTGTGTGGTGGACGATCTGCTGGTGAAGAAGTACTGGGCGGGTAGAGATCCTGTTGGCGAGATGATTGAGCGTGACGGGCATAGAACGCGCGTGATTGGTGTGGTGAATCATGTGCAGCAACGACTGGATGATCCGACGGAGGACGGGAGTTACTACGAGCCGTTACTGCAGGTCCCTGTTTCCAATGTGTCGTTCGTTGTGCGGACTCAGCGGGATGTTGCTCTCTCGGTAGGTGCCATTCGGAGAACGTTCCATTTGCTTGATCCCACTCAGCCGGTGTTTCATGTGAGTTCGATGGATGATTGGGCGGAGCAATCGCTGGCCACGCGTATGTTGGTGGTGCGACTGTTGGAAAGTTTTGCGGCGTTCGCTTTGTTGTTGGCTTGTGTGGGCATTTACGGAATTATCAGTTATTGGGCGGTGCAGCGCACGTTCGAGGTGGGGATACGGATGGCGCTGGGTGCGGGCCGACGGGAAATTCTGCGGTTGTTTGTGGGAAAGGGTTTGCAGCTGGCTGCGATGGGCGCGATTGGCGGACTTGTGCTTTCAGCGCCATTAGGGGTGGTATTTGAGCGGGAACTGTATGGGGTGAGTCCGTTTGATGTGGGTACTTATTGCGCGATGACGGGGTTTCTAGTTATCGCTTCTTTGGGGGCGAGCTTCGTGCCGGCCTGGAGAGCTGCGAGGCTTGAGCCTCACGAGGCTTTGCGGGAGGGGCGGGGTTGAAGAACCGCTCGGTTGAAAATACGTTGAGGAACCACTCCTTGCCAGTCGAGGCTCGGATGGGGCTATTCCTCTGGGCAGGGGATCAGTTTTGAGCGGGCAGTGTGAACGTGACCTGAATGGGCGCGATGACCGTTGTCGGGTTTCCGTTGAGCAACGTTGGGTGATATTTCCATTGCAGGACCGCTTCCTTGGCGGGATTTACGAGCAAAGGGTGGCCGCGAACCAGCTGCAAGTTCTGAATGGTTCCATCTTTCCCGATGGTGGCCGTGAATTCCACGGTGCCTTGGATGCGCGCGCGCTTCGCCAGCGCCGGATACTGCGGCTCGACCCGCGTAATTAAGTTGGCTTCGGCCACCGCCGAGCCGATGTGCACCGCATCATGGGCGTCGGTCAACTTGTATTCAGGTGGAACTTGAAACAAGGTTGGATCTGGCTCGTTGAGGCTTACTTGGCTCAGGGTGAGAGTTTCGATTCCTCCATCCGGATATTTGTTTTGGGACTTGATGTTGATTTGCAGTTGTTCGGAGTACCAAGACTCGCGGATCACCGCCGCAGGTTCGCCGTTAGGACCCGGCACAGCTTCAGAGCTTCGGAAACCGTGCACCGCCAAACCTTCCATATCCGTGACGCCGAGGTCTTCGCCACTGGGCGGAGTGGGTGCTGAGGTAACGGGAAGGTTGTAGACGTTGGCGTGCAGATCCGACACGTTCAGTTCCGTTATGGTGTGCGCCGTTGGATCAGCGATCTTGATACCGCGAACGCGACCTTCGCCAGTATCGGTAGGGACGAGTGGAAAATAGCTTTCAATGAAAGTTCGCCCTTTGGCATCTCGCGCGAGATGGCTGAAAGACTTGCTGACTCTAGGAGCGCCATTTGGCAGGACTGTCGTAACTTCCGTAACAGCGGTAGCGCTAAATGGAGAGCCCAGTATGGGCGCGACCTTAATGACCTGACCTTCGACGGACCGGATCAGCGGCTTTACTTGCGCGAACAGCAACGGTGCGAAACAAACGAGAAAGAATTTTCGGAGAAACAAACAGCACCTCCCTGTGAGAAGTATAAACGGAAATCAACGCTTATCTATTAGTTCCCGATACACGGCATACGTTTCATTCACCGCGCGCTGCCATGGAAAAAAGCGCGCGCGTGCTAGCCCTGCCTCTCGCAAAGCCGCACGCTTCTCCGGATTTGCGATCAAGTCGGACAGTGCGCCGGCGATGGACGAGACATCTTTCGGATCTACCAGCACTGCCGCAGTGCCCGCCACTTCCGGCAGTGCCGAACAATTCGAAGTAACCACCGGCACACCATGGGCCATCGCTTCTAAAACCGGAATGCCGAAGCCCTCATCAAGCGAGGGAAAGGCGAAGATGGCCGCACGAGCGTAGAGACGCTCCAGTTCATCGCGCGAGACGTAACCAGCCACGTGGATGCGATCGCGCGCGGCGCTTGCGGTAATGCGTTCTAGAATCTGTTCAGCACCATAGCCAGACGCAGCACCGGCCAACACCAGACGCCAATCACCCGGCAAACTTTCGAACGCTTCGATGAGCCGCGCCGTATTTTTGCGAAGCTGGATGGCGCCTACCGTCAAAATCATTTTCTCTTCCACGCGTGGCAGTGGTTCGGGCATGTGCGCCCCATGCGGAACGACGCGAATGCGGGTGCGTTCCACGTTGAGCAACTGATGAACCTGATTCGCGGTGAATTCAGAAACCGCGATGATCATGTCGGACGTGCGTTCCGCAAGCCGCGCTTGCCTGGCGAAGCGTCTACGGAAATCCGCTGTGGAATATTGACCCGTCAGCACGAACAAATCATGGAACGTGGTGACCACGCACTTTCCCAAGCGCCGGTCACACCGTTGATTGAGAGCATGGAAGACAGCGGGCCGCGTGAAATTACCGCCCAAGAGCGGCAGCAAAGTGTTTTTTTCTACGTTGGGGTAACGCGGCTTCGGCGCTTGGCGGTATTGCTTGAGCCGGTAACAGTGAAAAAAGGAATCGGCGGGATGACTCAGCGCGAGCCCGTCGAGAATCTCGCGCGAATAGACCGCAATGCCCGACGGATGCTTATCGATGGAGTAGGTGGCGTCGAGGGCAATTCGCACGCTTTTAGTCTTGCATGCGAACGGGCCGGCTACATGCCGTATTCTTTTAGCTTTCGATAGAGAGTGGTGCGGCCGATGCCGAGCAGATTCGCCGCCAGGGTGCGATCTCCTTTGGTGACTCGCAAGGCACGCATGATCGCGGTTTTTACGAGTTCGTCGAGGGCAATGACGCCGTCGACCGAATCGCTAGCGGCGGAAAGGGGGTCGTCATTTGTGTGGACGGGGGAGGAGGAAGGCGATTCTTTCTCTCTGATCCAATTGCCCAGCGCGCTGGGAAGGTCGGTGGCCGAAATGAACGGACCGCTGTTCATGGCCACCATTGTTTGCACGCTATGTTCCAATTCGCGCACGTTGCCCGGCCAATTGTATTCGCATAACTGCCGCATGACTTCATCGGGAACACTATGACCGTTTCCATAGCGCGACAAGAAGTGCGAGACCAGAATTGGAATGTCTTCTTTGCGCTCGCGCAGAGATGGCAGACGCAGCTTCATCACGTTCAGCCGGTAATAAAGGTCCTGCCGAAAGCGTTTCTCCGCGACCTCTAGCTCCAGGTTTCGGTTGGTAGCGGCGATGAAGCGGAAATTTGAGTTGCGCGTGGAAAGCCCACCTACCGCGCGGAATTGCTTTTCCTGTAGAACGCGCAGCAGCTTGACCTGCAGATCGAGCGGCAGTTCGCCGATTTCGTCAAAGAAGGCGGTTCCGCCATTGGCTTCGTCGAGCAAACCGAGTTTATCGGCGTGCGCGCCGGTGAAGGCACCCTTCTGATGGCCGAAGAGACTGCTTTCCATGAGCGGGCCCACAATGGAAGAGCAATCGACCACTACAAAGCGGCCTCTTGCTTCCACGTTGTGAATGGCGCGGGCGACAACTTCTTTGCCGGTGCCAGTCTCACCTAGGATTAAGACGGGGTAACGGTACTTGGCCATGCGCGACACAAGTCGCTGCACGTCCTTGATGGCCTTGGAATTTCCAACGAGGGTGCTAAGCGGGGATGTATCGAGTGCGGTTTGCGGCGTCAAAGTAATTCTTAGAGGGTAGGAACCCCTATTACGAAAGTGGGGGAGCGCGGATGAAGTTCTCCCTGGACGTAGAGAAGCCTCTATTGAGGAGGGGGTTGCGGTTGAGGGGTAGGAGATGTCTGACGGGGATCGAAGGTCACGTTGGCGGGCCCATTGATAGAATCCCTAGCAGTGTTTTTCGAGATTTGCGGCGAAATAACCGACATGCAGACGTTCGCCGTTGGCTGAGGAATCCCGGGAGCTTCCGAGATTACGGAAACTCTACGGAACAGGTCGGTGGCGTAAAAGGAAAGGCTTCGCGGACGTCGAACTCTCGGATGGTACGATTCGAAAAGCGGAGCTTCATTATCGGTACGAAGCTTCGGGCATCGGCAAGAAAGAGTTTAAGATCAAGCGGTTCGTGGACTGAATCATGCCAGCAAGTCGCCGGAAAAAACAAGGTTTCGCCGTGTGCCTGCGGAACGCAGGCTATGCCGCGTCCATTGAGGTCCGAAAGCTGTACGCCTTTCTGGATGACCCAGATGCTGAAGCAAACAAGCTCATCCGTGTAGTCGACGAGTCGGGTGAAGATTATCTCTATCCTGCGCGAATGTTTGAGAAGCTGGTGCTGCCTGCTGAAATCCAACGTGCTCTGCGCCTGGCATCTTAAAGCGAGACGTTAGCGGCATGCCTATTGAGGAGGCGCTGGCGGTGCAGGGGTATGAGATGTCTGACTAGGATCGAACGTCACGTTGGCGGGAGTCTGCCATACCTTATTGAACTCAACGACAGCCGGTGGCGGCTGGGGCGCCGGCGCGGGGAGTTTTTCATCTAAGCGCACAACGAAGACATCGCGATTCTCCGCGGTCAAGGTAGTTGCCAGACGTTGAGCGCCTTCAGCCGTCGGTTCTTTTCCTACCAACACGCGCCAGCGCGGCAGCGAACCTTGAATCGCCACGAGTTTAGCTGTGCCGAATCGCTGTTCAAACGTCGCACGCAGCCGTTCAGCGTTTTCGTAAACCGAAAACACGCCGACTTGCACCGCATAAAAATCGTCGGCAGGAATATCGGCAGGAGCGGCGATCACTTCGAGACGCACACGCCCGATGCCCGGCCCCAGCAATTCAATTTGGCGAGCGGCCGCTTTGGAAAGATCGATGATGCGGTTGTCTACGAAGGGTCCGCGGTCGATGATGCGCACCACTACCGTTTTGTTGTTCGTGAGGTTAGTGACTTTCAACCAGGTGTTGAAAGGCATCTCGCGATGAGCGGCCACGAGTGTTTCCATGTCGTACGTTTCGCCATCGGCTGCTTTGCGTCCGTGATAGGGAATGCCGTACCAACTGGCCACGCCTTCTTCCGTGTAGCCGACAGGCAATGGCGCCAGGGGTTGCCTCGGCGCGGACGGCTTAGCACTCGCAGGAGAAGCAGTGCGCGGTGAAGGAGCAGAAGGCACACCCGCGATGCGTTTATTTTTCTTCGCGCAGCCGCTTACGAAAAAAATAAGAACGGCCAATACAACCGAAGCGCGCCATGCGGCAACATCTGCTCTACTCACTTCTTCTATCGTCTATCAGAAATTTGAGGGATGCAACTCTGCGAAGCGAGAGCGATGAAGGGCTTCGGATGCGCTTCGAAGGGTAAAACAAAAACCAAATTCTACGTTTTGGAGGTTTTGGGGTGGCAATTTGGTCTCCAAAACACGTCAAGTGAATTTTTTTCTTGACTTGTGTCGCGAACCATCTTATATATGAATCACGACTGCGATCTGCATAAGATTGCAAATTTATACGTTAGGGAGAATCACACGATGAAGAACGCAACCAAAAAAGCAGCGAAGAAGGCCGCCAAGAAGGCCCCTGCTAAGAAAAAGAAGTAACACTGGATGCCTGCGCTAGCGGGTTTCTAAAATCTAAAACAACAATCCGCCCTTGGGTTCGCCCAAGGGCGTTCTTATTTTGTGGGACCTTGTTGCTTGCTGATTAGCGGTTTTCTCCCGACTGAAACTTCAGGCTGGCAATGGCCAAGCTGTATTGCGCCCTTGCATTGGCATCGCCAATGGCCGCTTCCGTCTGCTGCAGTTGCGCTTGGCTGAGTTCGACGATCGAACTCAGGCCCAATCCATAGCGGGTCTGCGCCAAATCGAGCGCAGTGTTCGCCTGGAGCAGCAATTCCCCGGCCACCGTTACGCGTTGCAGAGCGCTATTAGCGTTTAACCATGCGGTTCGCACGTCGCGCGCCACTTGTTCCCGCAGTGCCCGTTCTCGTTCCCCTTCGACCTTCGCTTGCAAAGCGGCAGCCGCTGCTTCCGATGAATAACGAAAGCCATTAAAGAGAGGAATGCTTACGTTGATGCCGGCAGCGCCGTACCAATTCGGAGAGAAGTAGAGGCTTGAGCCAACCGGCGTGGTGCCCACTACGCCGAGCGCACTCACGGTGGGAAACAGTTGGCGATGTTGGGCGCGACTGAACTTCTGCGCAGCCTGTTCGCTAAAACGGAGCGACTGTAGTTCGGGCCGCTGCTCGATCGCTTCTTTCACAAGCGTCTCTGCATCCGGCGGCAACGGGGGGAGATTTTTTGTTTCGTCTACCAATCGGTAGTCTTTTTGCTGATCAAGACCCAATACTGCGATGAGCGCAGCTTTCGCCGCATCGACGTTGTTGTGTGCATCGAGTTGTAACAATTTCGCTTGGGAGAGGCTCACCTCGACGAAGCTGAGATCCAAATCGGATTTCAGTTTCGACTCGGTGAGGGCGCGTACGCGATCGACCAGCGATTGACGAGCCGCTACAGTCTCGGCCGCCACTGCCAATGTGGCTTGCGCTTGCAAGGCTTGAAAGAAAACCTGATCGGTTGCCAGGATGATGTCTTGGCGTGTGGCCAAGGCATCGGCGCGGCGCGCTTGCTCGGTGAGTTTTGCAGATGCCACCAGGTTGCGAGTGCGGCCGAAGTCGGTAATGAGCTGGCTGACTTCCATTCCCGTTCCGGCGTGTGTCTAAAGTCTGGGTGCACCTAACGAACCAGTCGAAAGCCTACTCGCCTCGTTCGCTTCCACACCGGTTACGTTGCCGTTCACGTTGGGTAGTTCGTAGGAATGGGCTTGCCGAACATTTTCATGCTGAACTTTCGCCTGCAACTCGCCAATTTGAATCCGCGGATTGTTGGCCACGGCAATTTGCTCTGCTTGCTGTTGGGTTAGATCTGTTGAAGCGGGCGGAGTTTGACAAAAGGCTGCTAGTGATAAAAGCGATAGGAACCAAGTCTTACGCGGCATGGCTTAGATCTCCTCTTTTTGGGCAATGACATCGGGCTCATTGCGATGCCAAAGCAAATAAGCGGCTGGGGCTAGGAACAACGTGACGGTACCGGATACGGTGAGGCCGCCCAAGATTGCGCGCGCGAGGGGTGCGTATTGTTCGCTGCCTGGCTCTACTGCAAGGGCCATCGGGATTAAACCCAAAACGGTGGCTAGCGTTGTCATTAAAATTGGCCGCAGACGGACTTTGCCGGTTTCGGCAAGCGCAGCCTTTAGTCCAAATCCCTGTTTACGTAAAGATCCGGCAAACTCCACAATCAAAATGCTGTCCGAGACGACAATGCCCGTCATCATCACGACGCCCATGAGCGACATCACGTTCATGGTGGTTCCGGTTAGTAAAAGAAAAATGAGCACACCTGAAAGACCTGGCGGCACGGCCAGCAGAATGATGAACGGATCGGAGAACGAAGCGAACTGCGCCATGAGGATGAGG